>CAXYVG010000154.1:0-6411 GCA_964292325.1 uncultured bacterium
TGCTTGTTGAGCTTTTTGCCGCACAAAACTTCCGATTGAACCCTAAAAGAACCGTTCCCCCGATTCCTTCTATCGTTGCCAGTGCCTATGACTAACAGCAGTATCCACTGTATTGTCATAAGCTTTCATGACCTGTGGTTGTTTAACATCGCTAATTTGAGCTTGCAGCATATTGGCAATAAAATGACTGTTGCTTTGTATTTCAAAGACAATTCGTTTCCCTTCCTCTGAACTTTTAAAATCATCATATGCCATCTGATCAATATCTGTCTGTAACTGCTTACGTTGATTTACGCACTCATAAAAAGCACCCATTTCCTGTTTGCTCAAACATTTCATCATCTTTTTGGTTAACGAAAGATAACTCATCCACAATTTCTTAGCTGGAGCATCTGTTGTATCGGTTATCACTTGCATAGAAGAAACTTTTTTCATTGCCAAAGTCCATGCTTCCCGTAGCTCAGTCAGTAATAAATTCGCCTTAAGCAGCTCGTCCCTATCTTTTTTTATGTTACCCTGAAACAAACAATATAAAATGTATTCATATAAAGATAACCACGTTTTGGATATTTCATATTGCATATCCAAAGTCATCATAAATTCATTCACAATCTTTTGAGCTCGCAGATTGGCATTGTGAGCCTCTTGCAAATTCCCTATATCCATTGCCGTAATACTTTCATTAATAAACCGGATAGCCCCATTATATAATAGCAACGTCAATTCTTCTGGCGATGACGTCATAATTTGCTGTTCCTTATATGAAGCTCCTATATTTGCCATTTGATTTCTCCCAATAGACTCAAAATATATTATTCTAACTGTTAAAACTGCCCTTATTATTTTTTTTTAACATATCTCTTATCATTTATATGTGTTAACTCACTTTGGATCATACTCGCCTATCTGAAATGAACTGGCGTTTCATCACCGAGTATCTCTCTGCCCCATCTGTGAAAAGTATCAGGTAATTAGTAGCTTTATAGGTCACGTCAAGAGAACATCTATTCCAAAAACGGAGAGGTACTCCCTTATAAGATGAGTGGTTTTCACTACATCTGATTGCCTCTAATGATCATTTTAAACTTTCCAATATTATTTTGGTCAATTCTCCAATATCCTTTTACTGTATTGGTTTCTGGAATAAGGTCACCACTATATTGTACCCGATGCCCATCACCACGATACGTTTTAATAAACGTTATTGAATTTTCACTGACAGAACCGGTTAAACTTGATTCTCCGTATTCATCAATGCAATCACCCCAAATAGAGGAATCGTCCTGATAAAGAGTACCGCTAAAATCACCGTAAGATCCATCATCATAAAAAAATGTTCCTGTAAAATCACCCGCAAAATAAACAGCCGCCTGCGCTGTCGGCGCTGCTATGAAACTGACACAAACCAACGCAAGTAGCAACTTAAAAACTAAATATGTTTTTCTCATTATAACACCTGTCCTTCTAATTTTTAATATACACTAATATCGTTTTCTTAATCAAATTTTCATACCATGATTGTAATACAAAACAATCTTGTTTGTATACTATACGAAAGTATATTATGCTTTATGTTTCATCCACTTCCAGGCATATTTCATAATCGAGGGATGTTGTAACGCTGCACGGGCTAATAATAGCTTATTATTCGTGCAGATCGAATGAACAAAGTTATCAAACTGATTAAAGCTCAATGTTTTCCAGAAATCCGCTATCATCATTTCCTTCTTCCATTTTAAATCAATTAATTCCCTAAGTTTACTCTCATAATGAAGTACACCTAGATCGCCGTCACAAATAGAACGAACGGCCAATTGAGCGCTAATACAAGCTAAATCAATGCCTTCACCATGCAATGGCGATGTAAGGCCAGCGGCTTCACCGACCAGTAGTATATTATCATGCACTACCTTATCTACTATCTTTGCCGGAAGAATTCCTGATATCGTTTTTTCAACTGCTAAGTCTTGAAGATTTTCCATAAGTAAGACTTCATTTAATAATGTTTTTAAATTCTGTCCACCCCGAACTTCCTCGATATATAGCCCCACTCCTACGTTTGCAGAGGTATCACTTTTCGGGAAAATCCAGTAGTAACCATGAATTCCTGGGAAAAAGCCCAATTTCAGCGCCCCGTGATATTGCGAAAAATCACCTTGCATGACATGCTGTATAGCTACCCCACATCCAATAAGATATTCTTGCGAAAAACCGTACTTTACAGAAGTAACGGAAGGGGCACCACTCGCATCAATGACATAATCAAAATCACTTGATAATGTCTGAAGATAGCGACTATCGATAGGCGTACCTTCGCATATTTTTAAACCTTGAGCAATTGCTTCTTTAGCCATACCCAATTGCCACTTTTTTCGATCTAACATCCATAGTTTATTGAAATTTTCTAATTGCCACTCATGTTCTTGCTCAATCTTAAAGATAATTCTCTCTATTTTTGTAGACACATCTAAAGGAGTTTTGCCTATCAAGCCAAAGCTATTATATAAGCACTCCCCACAACGAATATCTTCCCCAATCATTCCCTTTTCAAATAGTACTACATCATGCCCTTGTTTGAGTGCCTCAAGCGCCGCTGTAAGTCCTCCAGGACCTCCGCCAATGACCGCTAGTTTCAATAAAATCACCTCATCACTACTACATATACTTAAAAATATGTTAATTTCTCTTTTTTACCATTTTTACAGACTTCGACAAAAAGCAAATAAACCCTGCAATTCCAAAACTATTCTATCGTTCCATTCTATTTGCCAATTTCCAAAATTTATATATATCTGCTTGGATTTCTTTTCTCATAAAAAATAAAGTAGATAGGATGAACGCCACTAGTAGGAAAATAACTACTTTTCATTTAAAAATAAAAATCACATAATTAAAAAAACCACGAAATTCGTGGCTTCATAAGTATTCTATTTTTTGTGAAGGCGAGCCGTGTCCCTGCAAATCCGCCTTACGCTTTTATTGTAAAATAATAACAAGTCGGATTTGTGAAGATGGAATTAACCTCCAATAACTACATAGCTTCTGTGTATATTTATGATTCTGCTTTCCATGTATATCTCTATGTCCTTTCATCTTTCGGCACAGTCGCAGAAGAGTTACTTAATTTTACGATCCCTCCGATTGTTTTTTATGAAGTTTGACCGGATTACTCCGCCTAATTTTCAGGTTGAGTATCTCGACAATTACCGAGAATGTCATAGCAAAATAGATATATCCCTTCGGGATATGCATATCAAAGCCATCTCCAATAAGTACTACGCCTATCAAAAGTAAAAAACTTAAGGCCAACATCTTGATAGTCGGGTGCTGTTCCACAAATTCGCTGATTCTTTTTGAAAATAACATCATAAAAATAACTGCTATGACGACTGCTGCAATCATGACAATCAACTGCTCTGCCATCCCCAATGCTGTAATGATTGAGTCAAGAGAAAAAACCAAATCCAAAAGCAATATCTGAAAAATAACTGCGCCGAACGTTGCCCCAACACTATTAGTGGAAGTCACATCCTCACCTTCAAGCTTTTCGTGGATTTCCATTGTACTTTTCCAAATCAAAAACAATCCACCAGTAATAAGAATCAAATCACGCCCGGAGATTTCGTTACCAAAAACAGTGAACAGTGATATAGTAAGTCCCATTAGCCAATTAAGAGAAAGTAGCAGAGCTATACGTATAAACATTGCCAGTACAAGTCCGATCCGTCGGGCCTTGTCCTGAAGATGATATGGGAGCTTACTGACTTGAATAGATATGAAGATAATATTATCAATTCCGAGTACAATTTCTAGTGCACTCAATGTCACCAACGCCATCCAGACCTGCGGATTAGTCAACCATTCCATAGCACCATCTCCTTTTACTGATAATTAAATATTGTAAACATCTAATGCATTAAACAAGATGCTTTACATGCGTTTCACCTAATATATTTTGTTATTTACCAATCAGGAATAATCCAACGCCACAGATAATCATACCCGTTATTTGCCGTAATGATATGGCCTCTTTATATAGTAATAACCCGATAATCAGTAAAACACAAGCTAAAATGATATTTGCAACTAAAGACGCTACACCTATTTTCCAACCTGCACGATATATGCAAACATAACCAAACTCAAGAGCCACAATCGAGATACCCAAAATGATCGAAGTCCAATTTGCCTTGGCAAGTTCCGTCGTGAGTTTGGGCGGACTGCCAAAACTAAAAAATATGATAATACACAGAATCGTAGCGGTAAAATAAGTTATGCCCAATGCTGCAAACGCATTGATATCATTCGGCATTGATTTTGCGCATATATTGTAAAAAGAATTTGCACCTACCACAAGTAAAATTGGCCATATTAGTTCTAACATATTTCCTCCTAGAAAATCATAAACAAGGAAAAGCCCTGTGTACGTTCGATATTCTCCCGAACTGAGTTACTTATTTTTTTACAAGCTTTTTTCCATCAAAAAGTGGGGAATACCCTTCTCCATAAACATTTCTGATTTTCGCTGATAGCCTAGCTTATTATAAAAATTTTCAGCATGAGTTTGACCATGTAAAATCGCCTTTGATACCTCTTTTTTTCTTGCTATATTTTCTAAGATTTTAAAACCTTTGATTGAATCTCTATTACTTTGCCTATATTTTACCACAAACTAACTTGTTTTACACTAAATTGCTAATAACCTGTAAAGAAGTACCAATTAACGTTAATTCCCTGATTCTTAAAACCCTGCTTGTCTTGCTGATTGCAACTAGTGGACATTAATATGTACCATAAAATGCAAAACAGGGAGACAGGTATGGTGGTTTAAAACACCATACCTATCCCCTATTTATTCATTAAAAAATTTAGTTATCTCTGGGAAATGTTCAGAAAAAACATCAACTAAGCATTCATCATTTTTTCTTTGATATCCTCGTCATCAATAATGTTCAATATTTTTAAGTTTTTTTCTCTACAGTAAGGAAAACGTAAACACCAATTATATCACAATCGTCATTAAGCCTTGGTTCGGTAGTAGCTTCTACTATTATGTACTCCTTATTGGCAATTGAAATCGCAGAACCCTCAAGGGCTTGAATTTCGTCATGGTCAGGTAAAGATAGCGACATATCCTCGTCATTAAGTAACGTTACTCCAGTATCATTATCAATAACAATGGTAGACGTAGGTATACATTCCATATAAAAGCATCTCCTTGCAAATTTTTCAGAGACTACTACGCTATTATTATGCGGCAATAACAATGTCTGTATACAATTAAAGATTTCCAGTATTTCTTATCAACGAAAACATGGGGACAGGGATGCTGTTTTGAAACACCATCCCTGTCCCCATGTTTTTCTTCGCTTATAGGCTATAATGTGACCATTAAGTTAGAAATAATACGACACACAGAACTCTGCCTATCTATATTTTCTATTTGTAGCTATACCTTAAATTTCAAAACCATTTCATTTAAGACAGAGGCTGTCTCCGCTAAAGCGGTAGCCGAACAATTCATTTCATCTAATTGTTGACTAACATTATTGGCGCCCTGTGCGATTTCAGTTGTACCTGCAGAACTTTCCACAATAGTAGAAGCCACTGATTCAATTGCTCTATTCACTTCTGTCATTTCGGTGGATACTTGTGCTAATTTATTTCCAATATCGCTAGTGATATTTAAAAATGCATCCGCATCTTTCTTATATTGCTCACCAATATTAACAAAAGCATCATAATCTTTATGAACTGTACCAGAAATAAATGTTAGAAGTTCATTGCTATTTTCCACAAGGACACAAATAGAACCTTGTACTTTTTTTGTCAAGTCTTGAATTCCAGCTACTGCCCGCGCTGATTCTTCGGCTAGCTTTCTTACTTCTTCCGCTACTACAGCGAACCCCCTGCCCATTTCTCCCGCTCTTGCCGCTTCAATTGCCGCATTCAACGCTAATAAATTGGTCTGCCCTGCTATCGTCGCAATAGAAGAGGCCATACTGGAAATTTCGTCAACGATTTTCGCCTCTTCAATAGCTTTTGCCATGCGTTGCTCGATATCGTCATATAATTGCACAGCAGACTGACGTGTTCCTTGCGCATTTTTTTGCAAGGCAACGGCTTGCCGCTCAACCGTCTTCGCCACTTCGTTACCATGGTTTGCCTCAAGTGCAATATGCCCTATGTTTGCTTCCATATTCTCAGCAGATGCTGTAATCTCTTCTATAGAGGCTGAAACACTTTGCAACCCTCCAGCAACTTGCTGAGTGGCTGCCGCCAATCCACTCGATATATCTGCGGATCCACTGGCACTTGTCGTCAGATTTTTAGATGCTAAAGCTACTTGTCCCGCACTTTGTGAAACCCCCATAACCAGCATATTTAAATTGTCAATCATGTTATTAATTA
>CAXYVG010000155.1:0-6329 GCA_964292325.1 uncultured bacterium
TCTGAGTAATTGAATTCTTTTTCTACCCTTGGCTCTATATTTCGATCATCTTTCGTAAGCGTCAATTAAGCCGTCACCTGTACAATCAATTTCCTTCGTGAGAAAATACATCCATGATATCTAAATTAATCTAAATTAGAGCTTTTTAGATTAATTTAGATATCTCAAGAACTTGAAGGG
Organism: uncultured bacterium; assembly: GCA_964292325.1. Lineage (GTDB taxonomy): Bacteria > Bacillota > Negativicutes > DSM-13327 > DSM-13327 > CTSoil-075. The sequence continues at coordinate 181 of CAXYVG010000155.1, forward strand.
AGTCTAATTCATGGATGTACAGGTAGTAACACGTGAAGTCCGGATGCAAAAATGGATTGGCATCGTAAAAGCTTGCCGCAGTAGCGGCAAAAAAATCACGGTATGGTGTGATGAGAATGGCGTCAACGTTAAGACCTACTATTACTGGCAGAAAAAAGTATGCCTAGAAACTTGCCGTGATATTGAAACGGTTCAAAAAGCTATGACTAAAGTGTTACCTAGCAAAGAGAAAACCGTATTTGCTGAACTCAACATCCCGAGAAACAATGTAGGTACAATAGCAGTCAGCGTCCAACGTGATAACATGTATATAAATGTGTACTCTGGCGCAGATACATCAACAATAGAAAGTGTATTTGCGGCGCTACGAAAATTATGATTGGAGATATTTCTCACACCGATCACATCTACGTAGCCTGCGGCCATACAGATATGCGCAAATCAATCGATGGCCTTGTGGCTTGCGTACAGCAAAGTTTTCAGCTTAATCCTTTCTCCAACAGTCTGTTTCTTTTCTGTGGTCGCCGACGCGATAGGATTAAAGCTCTTCTATGGGAAGAAGACGGCTTTATTCTTTTGTACAAGCGCCTTGAAAGAGGAAACTTTCAATGGCCTAAAAGTGAAGAGGATATCCGGGATATTACGCCACAACAACTGCGGTGGCTTATGGAAGGCTTAAGCATAGACCAACCAAAAGCGCATAAAAAAGTTAACGAAATTCAGATCATTTAATAAAATTAAGTATTTTTTGGCACAGCAAAATAGAGTATAATTAGTTTATGAAAAAGATTACGGAAACTAATACTACAACAATTGAAGAAACAATTTCTGTCTCGCGTGCTGAATATGAAGCTTTAAAAGCGCAAAACAAGGAACTGGCTCAGCAGGTACAATGGCTGATGGAACAGATGCGCCTCTCAAAACAAAAGCAATTCGGCTCTTCAAGTGAGAAAAGCAAATATGATGAGTTTAATCTGTTCAATGAAGCGGAAGCAACTGTAGATAAAAGGGCCTCTGAGCCTGAGTTGAGTGAAATTCAGAAGTATTATCGAAAAAAGGAGCGGGCAAGCAATGATAACTTGCTTGCTGACTTACCAATAGAAATCGTAGAGCATTTTTTGCCAGAAGATGAGCAAGATTGCCCGGAATGTGGGTATGAAATGCATATTATGGGCAAAGAAATCCGACGCGAGCTTAAGATTATTCCGGCAAAGGCGGTTATTGTAGAACATATTGATTATGTATATGCCTGTCGTGACTGCGAACGCAATGAATGCAATGTGCCAATTATCAAAGCACCGATGGATCAACCTGTGATTAAAGGAAGCTTTGCTTCGCCCGAAGCAGTTGCGCATATTATGACGCAAAAATTTGCAAACGGTTTACCACTATATCGTCAGGAGCAGGACTTTAAGCGTATGGGCATCAACCTTTCAAGGCAAACTATGTCCAATTGGTTTATTCGTTGTGCGGAGGATTGGCTGGAGCCACTCTACAATGCTTTGCGGGAATTGCTTTGCATACAGACTGTACTTCACGCAGACGAAACAGTCTTGCAAGTACTTAATGAACCTGGAAAATCAGCGCAAAGTAAAAGCTATATGTGGCTGTATCGGACCGGCAGAGATCCAGGGCTACCGATAGTACTGTTTGAATACCAGCCGGATCGTAAAGCAAAACGTCCAATGGAATTCTTAAAAGAGTTCAAGGGATATTTGCATACTGACGGTTATGCTGGATATCACAGCCTGCCGGAGGAAATCGTCGTTGTTGGCTGTTGGGCACATGCCAGAAGAAAATTCGACGAGGCGCTAAAATGCCTGCCCGAAAAAGATCGTGAAGGCTCTGGCGCGCAGCGTTGCAAGCGCTATTGCGACAAGCTGTTTGCGATTGAGCGGCAGCTATCTGATTGTACAATAGAAGAATGCTATGAAAAGCGGCAGGAACTGGCCAAACCAGTACTTGACGAGTTTTTGGCATACCTTCATACAACGACAGCATCAACAAAGAGTGGATTTGGTAGAGCCGTACATTACACAATTGGGCAATGGAAATATCTCGAACGCAATCTACTAGATGGACGACTGGATATCAGCAACAATCGAGCTGAACGAAGCATTAAGCCTTTTGTTATTGATCGCAAGAACTTCCTTTTTGCCAACACTCCCCGAGGAGCCAATGCAAGTGCAGTGGTCTTCAGCATCGTCGAAACCGCAAAAGAAAACGGTTTAAATCCATATGCATATTTGACTTACATTTTCAAAAATGCGCCAAATTGGGATATCCGAAATGATGCCAACGCACTACAAAGATTAATGCCAAACTTTGTTCCTGATTATTGTAGATCCAAGGCCGTTACCAAATGACGTTTCGTCAGGGTGACGGCTTTTTGTTTTGATGATTACCAAGTGACAGTTTTCAAGGTGACGGTTTAATTGACGCTTACGATTATTAATGTTATAACTATACTAGACAGTCAAAAGTTCTCTAAAAAAATAACCCTTTCAAACAGATTTATGTTATCCTTAAGTTTCGACACAAAAAGGAGATAAATCTATTGAAAGAGTTACTCGACTAGTTTACCACACTCTTTCAACTGAGACTAGTGACATGATTAAATTACTTGATAAAATTTTAAATAACTTCAGAAACTGTTTTTCTAGGCAAGCCTCTTTTAACTGGTTTGTCATCGTTATTGTGGGGCTTATGCTTCGATCAGATACCCTGGGTCTAACTTCTATCATTCGTGATTTAGGATTATCTTCTAAACACTATGAGTCTATGCTTCATTTTTTCCATACCTCATCTTGGAACCTTGAATCCATTTCTACTAAATGGTTTAAATTGGTTAAGAAATTTGCACCACTTTATTATGAAGGAGACTGCGTTGTTCTCATTGGCGATGGTGTCAAACAAGCTAAAGAAGCACGTAAAATGCCTGGTGTAAAAAAACTTCATCAGGAATCAGAGAATTGTTCTAAGGCTGAATTTATTTTCGGGCATATGTTTGGTGGAATCGGTGTATTAAGTGGCACCACAGCTAAGTTGTTCTGTATCCCTCTTATAATTACTTTACAAGATGGTGTAAAAACTATTTTCAAATGGAAAACAGATGATCATGAATCACCTACGAGGCAAGAATCGCATGTTGTTCAAACGGTAGAAAATGCTTCTAAGGTAACTCAATCACTAGGAAAGGCTATCTTATTACTTGATAGATACTTCCTCTCTGTTAATGCTTTAGAAAAACTAAACGAGCTAAATGCCAAACTGGAACATCGAATGCATATCGTAACTAAAGCAAAAAGATCTTGTATAGCGTATGAACATCCCCCTGCTAAAAAAGCTGGAAGAGGCAGACCATCTAAGAAAGGTAACTCTGTAAAACTTCATACTCTGTTTGATACAAAAAAGGCTGATTTCATCACTACACAAGTTTTAATGTACGGAAAAAAAGAAACGATAAGTTACTATAGCATTAACCTTCTCTGGGGACAAAGGCTTTATCAAGAATTACGATTTGTACTTGTGATTTATCAAGGCAAACAGTGTATCTTGGTGAGCACAGCTTTAGAGCAAGATCCTGAAGCTATCATTCGTTTATACAGCTATCGTTTCAAAATCGAATGTACCTTTAGAGAACTAAAGCAAGTAATTGGTGGATTTAGCTATCAATTTTGGTCTAAATCGATGCCTAAGCTGAATCGTTATCAGAAGAAAGAGACACCACATCCACTGACTCAGATTACTGAGCCTAAAGAGCAAGAACGTATTGTAAAAACAATACAAGCGATAGAAGGCTATGTGATGTGTAGCTGCATTGCACTTGGTCTATTACAAATACTTGCAATGCATTTCTCTAAGGAGGTAAATCCTATTTCATTTAGATACCTAAGGACTATTTCTAAAGAAACAATGTCAGAGGCCACAGTAGCCTGCTATTTAAGGAAATTTATTTTTCGCAGTATGGCGGAAAATAAGCATTTAACCATAACACGAATAATTAAATCTAAGCAGGGAGACCTTGAATTTGACGAAGTTCGCCAGGTTTGTTAAAGTTATAAAACTTTTGACTATCTAGCAAGAAGGGAGTTCCAGGAAAATAGCGAATATAGGACTATTGGCCCATGATCAAAATCCTGGTGCTTATTCTAGATTTTTGATCGATTGTCTTTTATGTGCGATTTTTGCCTTATTACATCTAAAGCATTGATAGAATGTATAGATACACTGCGTAAGTATCTATACAAAATGGCTTTATTTTTCAGATAGAAATTGAATATATACGACCATATAAGGACGGTGACCTATTTTGAAGTTGAGCAAGAAGTTAATTATTTTAGGTATTATCCCAACAATTCTATTTACATTGATTAGTTGTTTTTATCTTATTCCTGAAACCAAGAGTAATATTTATAAGGAGAAAGATCTTCAAATAAAGACAAATGTGGAAATAGCTTACTCAGTAGTTGCTTACTATTATTCTCTTTCCCAAGCTGGTACCTTGACAGTCGATGAAGCTCAAGCACGAGCAAAAGAAGTAACAAGTAAGATGCGTTACGGCCAAGATGGCTACTATTGGATTGATGATGTGAATTGCGTCAATCTCATGCATGCCGCCAAACCTGAAACTGTAGGGAAAAATAGAGCCACAGCTAAAGATAGTAGAGATGTATTGTTTATCCAAGATTACGTAACAGGAGCGGTGCAAAACAAATCCGAAGGTTTCTACAGTAATTTTTCCTTTCCGAAACCAAATGAAACTGACTCTTCTTTGAAAAGGGGTTATGCTAAATTTTTTGAGCCCTGGGGTTGGATTCTTTGTACTGGTATATATACAGATGATGTAGAAAAAATTGTACAAAAAGAGATTACAGCAATTATCGTACTGAATATTACACTCATATTGATAACATTGTTTTTTACTTATTGGTTTTCACGAAAAAAAATTGTACAGCCCCTTGAAAACATTATATCTAGGCTCAAAGAAATGGCAAGTAGTGGTGGTGATTTGACCCAAAAAATTCAGATTGAAAGCAATGACGAAATCGGTGTATTAGCGACTGTCGTTAATTCTATGCTTGATAACATGCGGCAACTTATCAAGCAAATTTCTCAAACTTCTGAACAGGTAGCCGCTGCAGCAGAGGAACTGACTGCAAGTTCAGAACAGTCAGCTCAAGTCACAGAACAGGTTGCTGAAATCATTACTAAGGTAGCTGCAGGATCTGAGGTGCAAGTTGTAGCAGTGAATGAGGCTAATACTATTATTCAGCAGATGACTGAAGAAATTCAACAAGTAACTGAAAAAACCAATACAATGTCCACTATTAGCCATCAAACACAAGCTGCTGCCCAAGATGGCAGCCATGCTGTAGCAAAGGCTGTTGCCCAGATGGTATCTATTAGCGATGAAGTAAATCATTCGGCACAAGTTGTTAAAAAACTAGGTGAACGTTCAATAGAAATAGGAATTATTGTAGAGACTATTTCTGGAATTGCAGGACAAACAAATCTGCTCGCACTAAATGCGGCAATTGAGGCTGCGCGTGCTGGCGAGCAAGGTCGTGGCTTTGCCGTTGTTGCCGAAGAAGTTCGCAAGCTTGCTGAACAATCTCAAAATGCAACAAAAGAGATTACCTTATTAATAGGAGACATTCAAGGCGAGACGCAGAAAGCTGTTATCGCTATGGGAAAGGGAACTCATGAAGTTGAGATCGGAACTGAAGTTGTTACTCTAGCAGGGAAAGCCTTTGACCATATTGCAAAACTTGTTAATCAATTTTCAGCTCAGGTACAAGAAATTGGTGTATCGATACAACAAATGGCCCGTGGTAGTGATCAAGTGATAGCAACAATGCATAATATTAACCAGATTGCTAAAAATACAGCTGGCCAGACCCAGTCTGTGTCAGCAGCAACGGAGGAACAAGCAGCCTCAATGGAAGAAATTGCTTCTTCTAGTCAAAGCTTAGCTAACATGGCTGAGGGTTTGAATAATGCTGTAAATAAATTCAAAATCTAACCTATGAGTCATCAAGTACCTTTACTATTCACAATCCAGACTCCTACAAGTACAAGTATAATACCGATTACTGTAACTAATTTAAAACTTTCATCTAAAAAAACACAACTGGATATGACACCAA
>CAXYVG010000156.1:0-6317 GCA_964292325.1 uncultured bacterium
TTTATTTTTCTTTTTGATTCTCTATTCGTTCCTTTTTGTTTGCCGGCATGATAAAAAAGCTGTTTTTATTAGTGTTTCGCATCAAAACATTTCAATTGTAAATTTCAGGATTTTTTCCCTGCTTTTTTGCAAACAAATCATGCCATCTTTCTCTTCTAGTGATCCGATTTCACCCGCAATATCAGGTAATCCGTAGAATGGCTCGATACAAACAAACGGAGCATCTATTGTTTCTTTTGTCCATAGGCATAGGTAGGGGAAATCAGTCATATGCACGCTAACGCCATGCTTGCCTTTTGATGACGTCAATGTGACGGTCTCAATGTCTGCTTCATCAATGATGATAAGACCCTCACGAAATACTTCATGGCTCATTGGTAATGCCCCATTTTTCATTGCTGCGAATGGTTTTTTGCCACCCTTTCGGAATGGCGCTGGACCAATTTCGAAAAATTCCACATTTTTTTGGGGATTTATTGTGATTGTGTAGTCTTCATACGTCCCTTCACCATTCATCGGCACGTTAAAGCCTGGATGGCCCCCTACTGAGAACGGCATCATTTCTTCAGAATGATTTTCCACCTTATATGCTGTTTCCAATTTATTGTCCGTTAATGTGTAAGTAACCGAGTATACAAACTCATATGGATAAATCGCCTTCGTTTCTTTGTTTGCTCTTAAAGTGAAGGTTGCTTTTGTATCCGTTTTTTCCGTCACTTCTAATTCTGATATCTTTACAAAACCATGTTGTGGTAATTCATATGTTTTACTATTTTTTATGTGTTTATGTTCGTTCAAACGACCGATGATGGGAAATAAATTTGGTGCATGGCTAGACCAAACATTAGGATCTCCACCCCACAGATAATCAAAGCCTTCTTTTTTATTGTATATTTTTTGAAGTTCTGCTCCTTTTGTAGCTATCTCTACTAAAAGGTATTCATTTTCTAATAGGACCATTATGTCCCCTCCAATAATATTATTCTCACCTATTGCATACTATTCATATCTTGAAAAAAAGGAGCGGTATACGATTCGAACTATCTCCTGACCGAACACTGGTGCTAGCCACCGAAATTTCTGGAAATGGGAGACTTCTTTCGGAAAAACGTCAAAATAACTGATCAATCGTGATAGAATCCTTCAGACCATTTCTTCATTTCTTCATCGAATAAATGTTCGTTTATTTCAGTATTTGTTTCTTTTTCAGGTGCAATAGCATTAATTTTTTCAATTAATTTTTTATTTTCAGGTGTTTCTACATACTCGGTATTAATAAAAGCGTTTATAATTTCAAAAATCAAGTTCTTCCCAACAATCATGCCTCCAAAACCAATTACATTTGCATTCAATTCTTTTTTTGCATAAACCGCACTTGTAACATCTCTTACTAAGGCAGCTCTAGCACCAGGTACTTTATCTGCTGCAGTTGTGATCCCAACCCCTGTGCCACAAAGTGTGATTCCCAATTCTGCTTTTTTTGATACTACGGCTTCTGCCACTTTTTTTCCAAAAATTGGATAATGTGTACGGGTAAAATCATATGTTCCAACATCAATTACTTCGTGCCCTTGTTGTTTCAAGTAATCCGATACCGCAATCTTAACATCTGTGACAATGTGGTCACATCCTAATGAAATAATCATTTTTCTTTCCTCCATTTTCCATGTTGTTTATTTTGTTATTACAGCATCTTATTTAACATATCAACTCGGACTTGATGTCTACCAGCTGCATAATCAGCATGAATATAATATTTAACTAAATTAACAGCTAAATCTTTGCCCACCACACCTGAACCAATAGTAATCGCTTTTGCACCATTGTGTTCGCGTGTCATTTTTGACGAATTTTCATCCGTAACGTTTGCGGCAATCATTCCTTTTATTTTATTTGCTGCCATGTAAGAACCAACGCCAAATTGATCAATTATAATACCTGTGCTATCTTCATCCTTTAAGACTGCTGCTGAAACTGCAAGAGCGGCCTCAACAAAATCTGCAGCGGGGGTTTCAGACAAATCAATCACTTCAAAGCCCTCTTCTTTAATAACTTTCTTTAACAATTCTTTTAATTCAAAACCTGCTTTATCTGCACCTAATACAATACTCATTTTTCTTCCCCTCCATGATCTAATCGATAACTGACAATTAGTATATTTATTCTTTACACACATTAATTTACCACCTTTATCGAACAGTGTCAAAATCGAACAGTGTCAAAAATTTACGAACATTTTTTCACTTCACAAAAGATTTTGTCTTGATTCAATACGTCCAGCTCTTTAATAAGCCATCATACGGGCAATTAGGATGTTCATAATCCAATCCCTCTATATAAACTGAACTTAATATTCACAATGCCTTTATCATATTTATACAAAATAAAAATTTTTCAGTAATTGAAAACGTTGACATCCCCTGTATAAGCGTATATAATCAAAAATGTAAAACAAAAACAAATAAAAACAAACAAAAAGGTGGCTGACGGAAATGGGAACTGAAATAGAAACTGAACATTTGTTCTTTAAAGACTCAATCTTTATCACTCAAAAAAAATCTGTGGAAGAGATTTTCAAAGAAATAAGTACTCAGTTAGTAGCAAAAAAATTAGTGAAGGATAACTTTTTTGAGAATTTATTAATTCGAGAAAAAAATTTCCCTACTGGTTTAGATTTATCTGTTATCGATTCTTCTTTACCTAATATTGCTATTCCACATACCGAGGGAGAATTTGTAAATACTCGACGTGTTGTACCAATTAAATTAATGTACCCGGTAACATTCAATAATATGATAGACCCTACTAAACAAGTAGAAGTTAATTTTTTATTCATGATTTTAAATAACGATCCTGTTGGTCAAGCAAATGTATTATCAGAAATAATGGGTTTCTTATCCAAAGTTAAACCTAAAGAATTGAAAGATTTCTTCAACTATACCTGTGAAGAAAGTATTCTCAATTTTTTAAATGAAAATTTTTAATCCAATCAAAATAACCTATAATGGAGGAATTATTAATGATTAAAATTTTAGCCGCATGTGGAGCAGGAGTTAATTCTAGTCATCAAATTAAAGATGCTATCGAAAGAGAATTAACAGATAGAGGATACAAAGTCCATGTAGATGCCGTAGTCATCAAAGATATTAGTGAAGATATGTTTAAGCATTATGACATCTTCACTCCCATCTCCGTTCCAAATTTAGGTTTTAAAATTTCTATTCCGATTGTAGAAGCTGGCCCTATTCTTTACCGGATTCCAGCTTTGGCCGTACCTGTTTTTGATGAATTAGAAAAAGTTATTAAAAAAAATAAATTAGTCTAAAGCCTAAATTATTCATACTTTTTATTGGACTGCTTCTAATGCTTCTCATGCCTACATTCCGCACCTTTTGGGTGTTCAACAAAGACGTGAAAAATGCTATTGTAGCAAGGCTAGTCGTAACTGCTTGAAATGGTATGAATAATTCAGGTAAAAGTTTACAAGATAATAAGTACCCTGCATTCCCTCTAGAATTATGACGTGAATTATGAAAAAAAGATTTAGATACAGGATTTTTCAATACCTCGTTATAACAATTCGGGAATCCAGGAAGTACTACACAATGAGGAGGAGTTTACAATGATCGACGTAATCATAAAGTTTGCAAACTTAATTTTCCAGCCCCTAATCAATCTTGGTTCTGCACCAATGATGATGATTCTCTTGACCATATTTGCTATGTTAATGGGAGTCAAATTTTCAAAAGCTTTAGAAGGTGGTTTAAAACTAGCCATTGCATTAACCGGTATGGGAATTGTCATTGGTATCTTAACAAGCGCATTTTCGGAAGCTTTACAAGCTTTTGTTGAAAATACAGGCATCCAACTTTCCGTTACCGACGTTGGTTGGGCACCATTAGCAACCATTACATGGGGATCTCCTTACACCTTATTTTTCTTACTTGTATTAGTTATTATCAATATGGTTATGTTAGCAATTAATAAAACGAACACGCTAGACGTGGATATCTTTAACTTCTGGCACCCAGCCCTATTAGGTATTATTATCCTCTATTATTCTAAAAATCTATTCGTCGCTACCTTATTCGTAGTATTTATCGGTGTTCTTAAATTTATTAACTCTGATTTAATGAAACCGACTTTCAATGATTTATTGAGCATGCCTGATTCAAATCCGACCACCACAACCCATTTAAACTTTATGTTAAACCCAGTTATCATGCTATTCGATACTATTTTTGAAAAATTCTTTTATAAACTTGATAAATACGATTTTAACGCAGCTGATTTAAACAAAAAAATTGGTTTTTGGGGATCAAAATTTGCCATTGGCTCTTATTTAGGTCTATTTGTAGGTTTGTTAGGACAACAATCTGTTTCACAAATTTTCTCTCTCGCTTTCACAGGTGCTGTATCTCTTGAACTATTCTCTCTTATCGGATCTTGGTTTATCGCCGCAGTAGAACCTTTGTCTCAAGGTCTAACTACTTTCATGGCAAAACGTTTTCCAGGCCGTCAATTCTACATTGGTATAGATTGGCCATTCCTTGGTGCTCGTGCAGAAATGTGGGCTGCAGCTAATGTATTAGCCCCTATCTTGTTGATAATGGCCATGTTCTTACCCGGAAATAGTATCCTTCCACTTGCTGGTATTATTGCAATTGGTTTAACTCCTGCATTATTAGTCGTTTGTCGTGGTAAGATGTTAAGAATGATTACAATTGGAGTATTTATGTTACCGATCTTCTTATGGTCAGGAACAATGATTGCTCCAATGATAACCCAAACAGCACAAAACGTTGGTGCATTCCCCGCTAACTTAGCTTCAACTCAATTAATTTCCCACTCAACAAAAGAAGGTCCAATTGAAAGTATGCTAGCTGTATGGATTGGTAAAGCTATATCTAATCCACAAGTTCAAACAATTCTTTTAGCAGTAGGTGCGCTTGCTGTTTATTCTCTATTATTCGTATGGTATGCACATAAAATGAAACAACGAAATCTAGCGTATAAGAACGCAGAAGAAGCTGCAAAAGTAGTAGTTGATTCTATTGATATAGCGTAAACCCGTATTTAAAAGATGCATATAAATGAAAATCACCTCCTTAATTTGATACGATAATCGTACCAAATTAAGGAGGTGCTTTTCATCCTGAATTCCGGAATTTATACCGCGGGTGGGACAAACTCCCAATAGCTCAACAAAAATAGGTTTTTCATGTCAAATTTGGAGGTGGTATGAATAATTCAGGATTGATTTAAGTTTCTCTAATTGAATTTGAGTATTCATAAAATACTTCTAAACTCCTGAGCATAACTATTCGTTCGTTTATTCAACGTTACTATATCAGCTGTTCAAATTTTTATGTGCAGCTTTTAGATTTTATCTATTTGACATACGCTTACAATGGTGATAAATTGTTATTAGCACTACTAAAGAAACATTTTTAAACAATTTAGGACAATAGAGTGCGGGGGAGATAATCACATGTTAAAACAACAACGTTTAAATATTATTCAAGACTTAATATCACAGAGGAAAATTGTTCAGGTGTCTGATTTAACAAACATCCTAAATGTTACAGAAATGACAGTAAGACGAGATTTAAAAACTTTGGAGGATGCAGGCAAACTTCTACGGATCCACGGTGGAGCAAAACCTGTGGACAATTCATTCAACAAAGAACTGTCTCATATTGAGAAGCAAGAAATCATGATAGAAGAAAAAAAATATATTTCAAAAAAAATTGCAAATTTAATTAAAAGTGGCGACACAATATTTTTAGGTCCCAGTACAACAATCGAGAATGTGTACGATTACATGGAAGACTTTCCAACAAGGATCATTACTAATTCAATCCATGTCTTTAATAAATTTAACAACTCCAACAAATATGATTTGATTCTAATAGGCGGTAGCTATAGATACCGAACAGGAGCTTTTGTTGGGAGTATCGCCAATCAAGCGCTGTCTAAGATGAGAATTTCAAAAGCTTTTATCGGAACAAACGGAATAAGCAGGAATGAAATATATACTGCAAATGAAGAAGAAGGCACTACTCAAGAAATTGTGTTGAACAATGCCAGGGAAAAATATATTGTCGCCGACTCAAGCAAAATAGACAAAGAGGATTTTTATAATTTTTACAATCTCGATGAAATAACAGCCTTGATTACAGACGAAAAAATAACGGATAAAGAAAAAAAAGACATTGAAAAATATACTAGAATTATTTGCTAACCTGACCGTTTCCTTACAACCTTTATAAATTGAACTTGGATATGATGGACTTCCCAATCTCTGTACGATATTA
>CAXYVG010000157.1:0-6297 GCA_964292325.1 uncultured bacterium
AGTTTCTTGACATTGATAACAAAACATTCCCATTTCATTATTCCTCCCCTATTTTATGATCGCAATTGACATTTTTTTCATTATAACAGATAACAGCTTACAATAATGTGATATCAGTCACATTATTACTGCTTTGCACTATTTTTTTGAATAGTTTGATAATTATGAATATATAAATGTTCTAGACTCTCTCGTCCTATTCTTCGTAAGTACGTCCCTTGCGAATACAATAGATCCTTTTTACGATGAATGGCCTCACCCCATGGGGTAAGGCCATTTTTCTGCTTTGCCATCATAGTATCGTCCTGATTGAGCTCTTCTAACATAACCTTTTCATTAATATTTAAATTTTTACTGTATCTTAATGTATTAATTTTTAAATGCCTTTATATAAAATTGGAGGGCAGGGCTTTCCTTATTCAGTTTGTGTGTTGCGCTTGTATATTTATCTTGGCAGTTGAGCAATAATATATAGGGTACTATATCGCTAAAGGGAGTGGATTGACATTATCGAAAATGAAATGTTTTGTTATCAATGTGAGCAAACTGCAGGTGGCAAAGGTTGCGTCAAAATGGGTGTTTGTGGCAAAACCCCTGAAGTAGCCGGTCTACAAGATTTATTAATCCATATGTTGAAAGGTATCGGCTATTACGCCTTGCAAAATGTCCAGGCTGGCAATAAGATTGACGAAGCAATTCGGAAGTTCGTTATGGATGGCATGTTTTCCACTTTGACTAACGTAAACTTCGACCCAGAGAGATTTGTAAGTTATATCAAACAAGCCAATGAGATTAAAGCCCAGCTAAAACATAAACTGGGGAAAACGCCAGCCAACGTACCGTTAGGAGCAGATTACCAAGCACCTGACACCAAGGAAAAAATGCTTGAAGATGCTAAAAAAGTAGGCATCATGGTTGATCAAACTTTAGATGCTGATATACGCTCCTTGCGCGAAACCCTTATTTATGGTTTTAAAGGCATGGGGGCTTATGGTCATCATGCAATGGTCCTCGGCAAGCAGGGCGAAGAAGTCACTAATTTCTTTTTCAAAGGACTGTCAGCTACACTAGATAAAGCTCTAGGTGTTCGAGAACTATTAGCTCTATGTTTGGAACTTGGTAAAACTAATTTGCTTTGTATGGAACTTTTAGATGGGGCTAATACTGGAGCGTTTGGTGACCCAGAGCCAACAGAGGTACGCATCAATAAAATAGCTGGTCCCTTCATTGTCATTTCAGGCCATGATATGAAAGAATTGAGCAACCTGCTTGAACAAACCGAGGGCAAAGGTATCAATATCTACACTCATGGAGAAATGATTCCAGCTCATGGCTATCCTGGACTCAAAAAACATAAACATCTTGTTGGTAATTTTGGCACGGCGTGGCAGAACCAGCAAAAAGAATTTGATAATCTCCCAGGCAGTATTCTTATGAATACTAACTGTATGATGATTCCACGTGACAGTTATAAAGACCGGATTTTTGCCACAAGTATTGTCGGTCATGCTGATATTGGTTATATCGAAGAGCGTAATGGTAAAAAAGACTATACTCCTCTTATCAATAAGGCCTTGGAGCTCGGCGGCTATAAAGAGTCTGAACCAGAAAGAAAGATACTCGTAGGGTTTGGGCACAATGCAGTGCTGAGTCATGCGGGTACAATCATTGATGCTGTCAAAGCAGGCCAAATCAAACATTTCTTCCTGATTGGTGGTTGCGACGGTGCTCGTGCTGGCCGTAATTATTACACTGAATTTGCCGATAAAACTCCCCAAGATACTATTATCCTGACCTTGGCTTGCGGTAAATATCGGTTTAATTTTAAAGATTTTGGTACTGTTGCGGGGTTGCCTCGCCTGCTCGATGTTGGACAGTGTAATGACTCTTATTCGGCTATCAGAATTGCCCTTGCTCTTGCTGATGCGTTTAAATGCGGAGTCAACGAACTACCACTATCTCTGATAATATCATGGTATGAGCAAAAAGCTGTTGCCATTTTGCTCACACTGCTATCCCTTGATATTAGGAACATCTATATAGGACCGACCCTGCCAGCATTCTTTTCGCCAAATGTATTACAAGTACTACAAGATACATATAAGCTTAAACTTATATCTACGGCAGATAAGGACTTAGCAGCTATATTAGGACCGAAAGCAGCTAACTAGTTTGCTTGGTACAAAAAAAGGGGCAGATTGAAGAAATTCAATCTGCCCCTTTATGAAGTTGAATGTATTGACTTGCTTAAACCACCTGGAATATCATGATTGGTGGTAAACTAAATAGCAACATCGCGTCGACTCTCAAATACAGAATTAATCCTCTATAATGCTTCCGTCGGTACCAATGATTACAGCATGCCAGGGAATCATATTCCTACTGTTTACTAAAGCTTCTTTGACAGCATTAACGATACCACCGCAACAAGGTTTTTCCATTCGTAGTACAGTAATACTTTTAAGCTGATGAGCTTTTAGTATTTCAGTCAACTTCTCAGCATAGTTGACGCTATCTAATTTAGGGCAACCAATAATAGTAATTTTATTACGCATAAAATCATTGTGAATATTCGCGTAGGCAAAAGCCGTACAATCAGCTGCTATCAATAAATGAGCATTGTCAAAATAAGGAGCGTCTACAGGGACCAGTTTGATTTGGCATGGCCATTGTCCTAATTGGGATTGAACAGTTTGGTTACTTTCCTGTACCTGGCTACTTACTTTTCTTCTTTCAATCACCGCTGCGCGACTGCCTGGACAACCGCCTCCTGAGTTAACTGTCTTCGATAATTCAGTTTTTCCCGCAAGATGCTTCGGTGTAACTTCTTTATCAAAAGCAACAGCGGTACGCTTTTCAATTGTAATAGCCCCTACAGGACAGTTCGGCAAGCAAATACCAAGACCATCACAGTATGAATCCGATAGCAACTTTGCTTTTCCATCAATGAGCTGCAGTGCTCCCTCTTGGCAAGCTGAGGTACAAAGTCCACAACCTACACATTTTTCTTCATCTATTTTCACAATATCTCGTAACATAATAATTCCTCCAATTCGATATATATTGTATTTCTATCTCATTGTACTACAATATAATTAAAAAGATGGTAGCCTTGGCTACCAAAAATAAGGTGGAGATCAATTTGTGTAATAATCTATCTAAGCTCCTGATGGGATCACCGTTATTTGACGGTATTTCAGCTAATGAATTGGAAAGTATGATTACTTGTCTAAAGCCTAAAGTATGCACTTATAAAAAGAATAGCTATATTGTGATTGGTGGTGATCCTTTCACTGGATTAGGCATTTTACTTACTGGGGAAGCCGCTGTCATAAAAGAAAACATAGCTGGCAGCCAAAATGTTATGACAGTACTAAAGTCTGGCAATATTTTTGGTGAAATGATTGCCTTTTCTAAAAGACACGATTGGCCTGCCAGCGTATTTGCCAAGACCCCTTGTTCTGTTATATTTTTGCCACCTGATAAAATTGCAGGCAACTGTGCCAATGCATGCGCCAGCCACACGCAACTTATAAAAAATATGTTATCCATATTATCTGAGAAAGCTCTTTTGCTGAATCAAAAAGTCGAATACCTTACAATCAGCAGTATGCGTGAAAAGATAAGTACATATCTTCTTGAGCAGTGCAAATTAGCAGGAAAAAAAGTTTTTACTCTACCGCTCAGTCGTAATGATCTAGCAAATTTTCTAAACGTCTCTAGGACAGGCTTATCAAGAGAAATGGGGCGTATGAGAGATGAAGGTCTTATTGAATTTTATCGTGCATCCATAAAAATTCATGATCTTGAAACCATAAAGAGGATTGCCGGGTCATCTAGGTCCTAAGAAAATTCCTTTTATGCATAATCGCTTCCTATTCCCTTGTTTCTACGGCCATCTCTGTACAGAAGAAGATCCCAGAAGGTTACTAAATTCGAAAACTTTTTATCGCAACCTGTAAATCCTGAGCCATACGAGCCAAACTCTGGCTAGAGGAGGTAATTTCATCCATCGAAGCGGACTGTTCTTCAGTGGCAGCTGAAACCGTCTCCGTTTCTCCTGCGATATCCTGGCTTATTTGTTCAACTGTTCTTATAGAAGAAACAATCTGCTGGCTACTACTGGCCATCTGTTGGATTGCACTTGCTATCCCCTTCACTTGATCTGACATTTCATTGACTAGAGATACTATTTCTTTAAAGCCCATTCCTGCCGTATTAACGACCTGCGCTCCCAATTTAACTTCCCGGGTACCGTCATTCATCGCGCTGACTGCTTTATCAGTATCTTGCTGAATTTCACTAATTAGATTGGCAATTTGCTTGGTTGCTTCTCGTGACTGTTCTGCTAGCTTACGGACTTCTTCAGCTACAACTGCAAAGCCTCTGCCCTGCTCGCCGGCACGAGCAGCTTCGATTGCAGCATTTAGAGCCAAAAGATTGGTCTGCCCAGCAATACCTGAAATCGCATCAACAATTTGGCCGATTTCTTTTGAGCGCTCACCAAGTTTCTCAACCATATTTGCAGAACTGCTGACTGTTTTCTCTATATTTTCCATTTGATTAACAGCTATTTCAACAGAGTCAGCGCTAGCTTGAGCAGCGCTAGCCATCTTATCAGATGTTGCCACAACAACATATGAATTTTCAGCAGCTTGCTCAATTCCCGTTAATATCTGTTCGATTATTACTGAAGCTTCATTGACTGCATTGACCTCCTCCTCTGTACCTTTCGATACCTCACCGATTGAAACAACCACTTGATTTGTTGCCTGAGCTGATTGCTCCGCACTGGCATTTAGTTCTTCAGAGGATGCAGTCAATTCTTCTGCAGACACCGAGACCTGTTTAATAAATTTCTGGATCTGCGATAATACTGTGTTGAGAGCATGAGCGAGTTCTCCAAATTCATCTTTCGAGTCTATCGGTATTTCTTTAATCGTTATGTACCCATTCTTATCTTTCTGAATACTTTTTATCATGGTATCAAACGCATTTGCAATCAATCTAGCAATGGCTAAACTTAATGCAATAGTGAATAAACCACTGACTATCATAATAGCAAGTACTATTTTTATTTCAGAATCAATTTTTTCTAAATTCAATGTCATTTCTGTTTCGCTTTCCTCGCGAATCTGATCCGTATATTGTGCTAAGCGTTCGGCCCTTACGTCAAATTCTGGCATTAACTTATTCCCTTCTGAGGGACCATAACTTATATATGCTTGAGCCATCTTCTTTCCCAACGTATAGTAATCATCAAAAGCTTTCTCATACTCTTTTAGAAAATCAGCTTTGTCGGGTCTAAGTAACGCAAACTTCTTATGCGCTTCTTTAAAAACCTTAGCATTTTCTTCAGCATTTTTAAACCCATCATCTTTACCATCTTGGGCTCTTGTTGCACTAATATCACTTAAGTACTGTTGCACTTGTGTCATCGATAATTCCATTTCATTAGCTAACGATAGCACTGGATATGTGACGGCACTAACTTGTCTATTCAATACGATTACCCGAAATATAAGGAGAGAGTTAACCACTACCATAATGCCCACTAATACTACCAATAATAACAGCTTACCTCGACATGATTTTGGAAACAATTGTATCACCCTTTCATTAATTTGCTATATTATTATAATGTATCAATCATTCTCACATAAAAACTTAGTGTCATCAATCAACGATCTATTAAAGGTGTAATATCACCAAACTAGTTATAGATTCCATCTATGTTTTGATCTATAGTTTTTCTTATTTATTAATTCTTTCTCGCTTACAATTATCCTCTATTCAGTTGACGATAATTGTAGGTTTTTGACGATTTTTATTCACATTCGGAAGACTTTAAGAACGTTGCTTTTTTACATTTAGCTAAGGAAGAGAGATTTTTTAGCAAAAGGGGAACTTAGACAATTAAATTTCCCGTTCTTCAGAAAATGCCGGGACAGGTGTAGTGTGTTGAAGCACTACATCTGTCCCGGCGTTGTATTTTTAAATATTTAAAATTCTAGCTATATTCCCACCTAATACCTGCTTTAAAATATGCTGGTCTGTTACTATCTGTTCTATGATTGTTCTTGCTGTTATTGGCAAACAATAGGGAGCATCCGAACTAAAAAATGTCCGTTCAGGAAATTCTTTTATCGCAAAAGCAGGAGCAATCGTAGTAAAAGTTGCCGATAAATCCAAATACACATTTGGTATATCCCGCATGGCCTTCAACGTGTTTAGCCAGTTCACCCCTCCAAGATGTCCGATTATAGTTGGAACGCTAGGATATCGCTTTGCTAAACT
>CAXYVG010000158.1:0-6280 GCA_964292325.1 uncultured bacterium
GTCGTTGTACTCTTCAAATACTTTCTCTGTTCGCTTTCTGGTTTCCTTTATCATATTTTCACCTTCCACCATTCTGTTCGTGTTACGAATAAGGACTTCCTGCAAGTTCTATACCCTATTATACGAACGTACGTTTGTTCGTGTAAAGCGAACACGCTAAATATTTACAAATGAAGGTTAGAATCTCGTATTTCAGTGCATTGTTAGATTAGCATACTTCCTTGATACCGCGTCGCTATCGACTCGGTATATCTTTTTGTAAATTCAGAAAAAAGTAGTTGACAAATAATGTTTACAAGTGTAAATTATAAGCATAGAAACGTTTACGTTTGTAAACGAATAACAGGGAAGAAGGGGTAAAAATGAAGACAGGAACGTTAACTCCCCATATAACTGATGCCGAATGGGAAGTCATGCGTGTTGTTTGGGCAAACCATCATGTCACGAGTAAGGAAGTTATTTCGATCCTGGAAGATAAGATGAACTGGAAGGCAACCACCATCAAAACTCTGTTGGGTCGTTTGGTTGAAAAGGGCGCGTTATCGACTGAGCAAGATGGGAAAAAGTTTATCTACACGGCACGTGTTGCTGAGGAAGTTACTGTCCGAAACTACACAGGCAATATTTTCAGCCGTATTTGCAACAAAGATATAGGACATGTGATTGGGGAAATAATCAAGGACAACGTATTGAGCTTTAATGATATCCGCTACTTGGAAGAGATTTTGGAAAAGAAAAGAACTTCCGCTGTGGAAGAGGTTAGCTGCCGATGTCTACCTAGGCAATGTCAGTGCAACCTACACCAACATGGAAAATAGGGAGGAAAAGCAAAAATGGAGAATAAAGTATTCAGTATAGACGGCATGACCTGTGCGTCCTGTGCACAAACTGTAGAGAAAGCTGCTCAGAAATTACCAGGAGTAAAGACTGCGAACGTCAATCTCGCAACCGAAAAAATGAATATCCAGTTTGACAGTTCAGCATTGACGGAAGCGGACATTCAAAAAGCAGTGGCAGATGCAGGATACACAGCCATTTCAAATACGGTTAAGAAAACATTCAATATTGAGGGTATGACATGTGCTTCATGCGCCCAGACGATTGAAAAGGCAACTCAGAAACTACGAGGAGTAAATCTTTCCTCCGTAAATCTGACCACGGAGAAACTGGTAGTGGAGTATGATCCGGGTATGGTGAACCTTACCGATATCATAAAGGCGGTTATGGATTCAGGTTATGAGGCACATGAAGAAGTAGCAACTGCTGATACGGTAGACCAGGATAAAGAAAAGAAACAGAAAGAAATCAAGAGTCTCTGGAACAGGTTTCTAATATCCGCGCTATTTACAGCTCCGTTACTCTATATCGCAATGGGGCATTTGGTAAATGCGCCCCTTCCTGATTTCATTAACCCGATGATGAACCCGGAAGCCTTTGCTATCGTTCAACTCGTTTTGACACTCCCTGTGGTTGCGGTAAACAGTAAAATATATCGCAATGGGTTCAAGGCATTGTCTAAAGGGCACCCTAATATGGATTCGCTGATTTCTCTAGGAACTAGTGCAGCTTTCCTTTACGGGGTATTTGCAACAGTGATGATTTTCCGTGGAGAAGTAGCCTATGCCAATGAACTGTACTATGAAACGGCAGCTGTTATTTTAGCTTTAATTGTCCTAGGGAAATATCTCGAGACCTTAACAAAAGGAAAAACTTCTGAAGCCATTAAAAAACTTATGGGATTGGCACCTAAAACCGCACTGGTGGTACGAAACGGAAAAGAGTCAGAGATTTCCATTGATGAAGTGGTGGTTGGCGACATTATCGTTGTGAGGCCAGGTGGGAAAATGCCGGTAGATGGCGTGGTTATCGAAGGATTGACGTCGGTAGATGAATCCATGCTCACAGGTGAAAGTATCCCCGTGGAAAAATCTGTGGGAGATGCTATTATTGGTGCGAGTATCAACAAAAATGGGACGATTCGGTACAAGGCGACAAAAGTGGGAAAAGACACTGCGCTGTCCCAAATTATCAAGCTAGTGGAAGATGCCCAAGGATCCAAAGCCCCTATTGCTAAGATGGCTGATATCATTTCCGGGTATTTTGTTCCGATTGTCATTGCGATTGCAATTCTTTCCGCGATAGCGTGGTACTTTGCTGGTCAAACAGGTGTATTCGCCTTGACTATAGCCATTTCGGTACTGGTGATTGCGTGCCCATGCGCGCTTGGTCTGGCTACTCCCACAGCGATTATGATCGGGACAGGAAAAGGTGCAGAGCATGGCGTGCTATTCAAGAGCGGGACAGCGTTGGAGACGACCCATAAGCTGAACACCATTGTGTTCGACAAAACGGGTACGATAACAGAAGGGAAGCCAAAAGTAACGGATATTATCACCGCTGAAGGGATTTCCGAAACGGAATTACTGACTCTTTCTGCTTCCGCCGAAAAAGGCTCGGAGCACCCACTTGGTGAGGCAATCGTGAATAGCGCAGAAGAGAAGGGCCTAGCATTCTTGAAAACAGAAACGTTTAATGCTATTCCAGGACATGGGATTGAAGTGACAATCAATGGCCAACACCTCTTGCTCGGAAACAAGAAGCTGATGGACGAAAGGCATATTGGTCTGGGAAATTTGGCATCTGCCTCCGATGCATTAGCAAGCCAAGGTAAGACGCCTATGTACATTGCAAAGGATGGTAAAATCGCTGGAATCATTGCGGTAGCGGATACTGTAAAAGAGAGCAGCTTACGTGCCATCAAGAAGCTGCATAAGATGGGAATCGAAGTAGCCATGATCACCGGAGACAACAAACGGACCGCTGAGGCCATCGCCAAGCAAGTGGGCATCGATCGGGTGTTGAGCGAAGTCTTACCAGAAGATAAAGCTAATGAAGTGAAGAAGTTGCAGGATGAAGGCAAAAAGGTAGGGATGGTTGGCGACGGAATCAATGACGCTCCAGCTCTTGCCCAGGCAGATGTAGGGATTGCAATCGGTTCGGGTACGGATGTAGCCATAGAATCAGCAGATGTCGTCTTAATGCGGAGTGATCTCATGGACGTACCTACTGCTGTTGAATTGAGTAAATCCACCATCCGAAACATTAAAGAAAACCTGTTTTGGGCATTCGCGTACAACATACTTGGTATCCCCTTTGCGATGGGTGTTGTTTATGCATTTGGCGGTCCTCTGCTCAGCCCGGTCATTGCAGCAGCAGCAATGAGTTTCAGTTCCATTTCTGTTTTGTTGAATGCATTACGTTTAAAAGGATTTCAACCTTCTGTTATGAAATAAAAACTGGGGATGGTAGAATGAGGATGGAGTTAACTATAAGTTTATCTTGTTTCAAATGCTTAAACATAATAGCGGAAAAGACAAAAAAATTCCCTGCAGTGGAGAGCGTGTCTATTGATGAAAGCAAGAAAATTGCACTCGTTCAAGGTAATAAAACGAAGCAAGATGAGTTTCTGGGAGCATTATCCGATATTCCCTATCTTTTAAGGGAGATCAATGAAGCGGAGAATTGCGACTGTTGCACACAACCCCATTTTAGTTTTCATTAATAGTTGACTGACGGTTGAAACATTTCTTTCAAAAAAGGATAAAGAGAAATTTAATAATAAAAAAAAGAAATGAGGAAAAATTTATGAAACAAGAAGTATTCGTAGAAGGCATGAAATGTGAAGGTTGCGCCAAGGGAGTAAAAGAAAAATTCGAATCCATAAAGGGAGTAGAATCAGTGTCTGTTGATTTGAAAGGCAAAAAAGCTACTATAAATACACGATCTGTTATTGATAAAGCAACATTTGTCGCAGTTTTAGAGGACACAAAGTATTCAGTAGTGGAGTAAGGTAGTTTAAAATTTTGTAAGTTAGGTAATTTTTTGTATTCAGATTCTATTCGGGGAGCCTCAGTTTTTATCCTTCATGAAGAAACAGGGAGAACAGCTGAGGCTCATTCTTTAATCGAGGTAAGAGGAGGATAAGTTTATGAACAACAAGCAACAGAACGGTTCGAATAAACCAACGGACCACAGCAAGATGGATCACAGCAAGATGGATCACAGCAAGATGGATCACAGCAAGATGGATCACAGTCAAATGGATCATGGCGCAATGGGAGGGCATGCCCACCACCATCACGGTAGCTTTAAGGATATTTTCTTGAAGTCACTCCCATTAGGAATTGCAATCTTACTCATTACTCCTTTGATGGATATTCAGTTGCCTTTCCAAATTATCTTTCCTTATGCAGACGTTGTAGCAGCTGTATTGGCAACAATTCTATACATTTATGGCGGAAAACCATTCTACATGGGTGCGAAAGATGAGTTTAATTCAAAAGCTCCAGGCATGATGTCCTTGATTACTTTGGGAATAACGGTTTCTTATGCCTATAGTGTTTACGCAGTGGCCGCTCGATATGTGACCGGAGAACATGTTATGGACTTCTTCTTTGAGTTTGCAACGTTACTCTTAATCATGTTATTAGGACACTGGATTGAAATGAAGGCATTGGGTGAAGCAGGGGACGCGCAAAAAGCTCTAGCAGAATTAGTGCCAAAAGACGCTCATGTTGTTTTAGAAGACGATTCGATTGAGACTCGTCCTGTGTCTGAACTTCAGGTTGGAGATGTTATCCGTGTTCAAGCAGGAGAAAATGTTCCAGCTGATGGTATCATTATTCGCGGAGAATCCCGTGTAAACGAGGCCCTCTTAACAGGTGAATCTAAGCCAATCGAAAAGAATGTTAAAGATCAAGTCATTGGTGGATCAACAAATGGTAGTGGTGTCCTATATGTAGAAGTAACAGAAACAGGGGATAAGTCCTTTATCTCACAAGTACAAACATTAATTAGCCAAGCACAAAGCCAACCATCTCGAGCAGAGAATGTGGCTCACAAAGTAGCTGGCTTGTTGTTCTACATTGCCGTTGTAGTAGCTTTAATCGCCCTACTAATCTGGACGATCATTGCGGACCTACCCACAGCCGTTATCTTTACTGTGACTACGTTAGTTATTGCCTGCCCACATGCTTTGGGTCTTGCTATTCCCTTGGTAGTATCACGTAGTACTAGTTTGGGTGCAAGCCGAGGATTACTGGTTAAAAATAGAGAAGCTTTGGAATTAACTACTAAAGCGGATGTTATGGTATTGGATAAAACAGGTACTTTAACAACTGGTGAATTTAAAGTGTTGGACGTCACTGTTTTGAGTGATAAATATTCTGAAGAAGAAATTACAGGCTTGTTGGCGGGTATAGAGGCGGGCTCCAGTCACCCGATTGCCCAATCGATTGTGAACCACGCTGAAGCGAAAGGCATTAAGTCAGTTTCCTTTGACTCCATTGAAATCGTTTCGGGAGCAGGAATAGAAGGGGAGGCGAACGGCCACCACTATCAATTAATCAGCCAAAAGGCATACGGAAAAGCATTGCGTATGGATATTCCGAAAGGCGCTACTTTAAGTATCCTTGTAGAAAATAATGAAGCAATCGGCGCTGTCGCATTGGGAGATGAACTGAAAGAAACCAGCAGAAACTTGATCGAGGTGCTGAAAAAATACGGAATTGAACCACTCATGGCTACTGGTGATAACGAGGAAGCTGCACAAGGAGTTGCAGAAGTTCTAGGTATTCAATACCAAGCCAATCAATCTCCGGAAGATAAGTACAAGCTGGTCGAGTCCATGAAAAACCAAAACAAGACGGTTATCATGGTGGGAGACGGGGTCAATGACGCACCTTCCCTTGCCTTGGCAGACGTAGGTATTGCAATCGGAGCTGGAACGCAAGTAGCTTTGGATTCTGCGGATATTATCCTTACTCAGTCTGATCCAGGGGATATTGAATCCTTTATCGAGTTAGCAAACAAGACGACACGTAAAATGAAACAAAACTTGGTATGGGGAGCAGGCTACAATTTTATCGCGATTCCAATTGCTGCTGGCCTCCTTGCTCCTATCGGCATTACCTTGGGTCCGGCCTTCGGCGCCGTCCTCATGTCCTTATCGACCGTTATTGTTGCGATCAATGCCATGCTTTTGAAATTAGACCCTAAATAAAACGAAGCAGGAACGAAAAAAGCACTGGCTGGTTTGACCCCCTTCCAGAATCGGGTCAGACCAGCCAGTATGCTGTATAAGGAAAATCATAGATCGATAAATTTTCGATAAAAACAGGGCTCCCATGCTTTCGATGGAGAGCCCTGCTTTTCTTATGAACCATAACCTTTTTAATCAACGGCTTGGGGCAGAGATTCGATATTTAGTAGTGAAGTACCC
>CAXYVG010000159.1:0-6216 GCA_964292325.1 uncultured bacterium
CATGCTGTAAATGCAAAAGAAGTAGTTTTCAATATGATTCCAAAGATTATTGCTGCAGTTGATTCAAGTACCATAGATAAAGATAAATTTGATATAACTTTTTTTATTAAATAAGCATCTGATTTATTCATAATACCCAAAATTTGACACGAACAACCATTTTAAAACATCTCTTAGAGATAAAAAGAAACACTATGTATTGCCAACAAACCCGCTTATATAGTTATTTGTTGGGGGGAATTCAGATTTCAAGAAGCTGACATCTCTGATATCTGCTAGCCAAAATTACTGGGATCGATTTTTATGAATATATCATAAAGCTATTTATGGATTTACCGAATCTGTTACTTCCATCAAATGTAACGATGTGCTGGAAAAGTATATGCCGTGATCAAAAAATATCCAAGCGACATATGGGCACAAATAAAGAAATAGCCGGATACTCGCGAAACAATCGCATAGTATCCGGCTATTCATGGTGCCCCTAAAAGGTGCGCTATTTTTTATATTTCGGGCTTACGAAAGTTCCTTCAAAATAAATTCATCCCATAAATTTTATAGGATAAACAGTTACAGGTTATATGGTAAAGCAGCACCAGTTGATTCAATTCAACTCAATCAATCGGTGAAATAGAACATTTTTAATCATTTTTGACAAATTAATTTTCTAACACTTCATCAATGAGTTGAGCCATTTGCTTGTTATTGAGTTGATCACGAAAATGCACAGTATAGCCTTCTTTGGTCAAAGTATCGAAGAATATTCGCGCACAATCTATTTTTGTTTTCTCTATTCCCCTCAAGTCAGTCTTGTTCTCAACATCTTTTGTTTCAACTATTATATTTATTTCACTCTCACCCGATGATTTTTTAACAACATATAAAAAATCAGGACTATATGTACCTCCTGTGATTGTTGGTATAGCAATACTATTTCTTGGTATTTTACCATACACAATTACTTCTTCTATATCACTCGTAATATTTTCCTTTTCAAGAGGGGAGTCATATACATAGGAATCATAAAGATATTTATCACTAGGACTACCTGGTACTATTTTCGTTCCGATACGCCCTTGTGCAATATCCTCACGAGGGGTGCCATCTTTATATGTCAAAGCCGTTAAATTATTAGTTACTCCTGTTTTAATATATTTGAAGCGGCCCTGTAAATTTTCACTCTTCCAATTATAGAACTCAGAACAAAAAATACTTACAGTATTCTCATTAAAATATTTTAAATCCAAAGTCCCGTATTTCTGTGCATATAAAGATAACGCTTGATGCATTGTGGTAATAGGAATATTAGTCACACGCATAATACGCTTTAGAAAAGCATTATAAGAAATAGGTTGAGAAATTCTATATTGAACTCCTGTACCTTTTTCTGCAGTAACCTGTGAACCATTACTCCGGATGATATCTCGACTACTTGTCATAATAACATCTGAGATATTTATTTTTTCTAGCAACTCTAGTACAACATCACCTATCTCAGTATCTAAATTCTTATCATAAAACAACAAGCATGGCTGGTTAATAGTTTCCCAAAAATCTTTGATTTTAAGATATGCATCTTTTCTAATCTTAATAGGTAGGCGCTTCTTTTCATTTCGGTTTTCTACCTTATTTGAAGATATTCCTTGAGAGAAATCAGGGAACTCAGCAAAAAAGGCTTCTCTATTTTCTGGCCTTATATTTATTTTACGATCAATATAATTTTTACTATACAAAAGATCAAATAGTTCGTCCGAAGACATATTCTTTTTATTAGCAACTTCTTGCAATTTTTGTTCACTAATTACATTCGCTTGTGGGACTTCCCCGTTTATTTCCTCAATTAAGCGATCTGCGAAATCAGCTTCAGTAAAGTCTACTATGTAATTAAGAAGAAACTCTTCATTTGAAATACGATTTCCGTTCTCATCTACCGGGAGGCGCAGACCGCGTCCTACTTCTTGAAGTTTGCTATTTTCACTACCACTGGAGCGAAGCTTAGCTATAGTAAAAACATTTGGATTGTCCCACCCCTCTTTAAGTGTCCATTTAGAAAAAAGGAAACGGAGAGTATTATAATTTCCATTCTCATTTTTGAAAGAAAGAAGCTGTTTTTTACCATTCAGTATTACATCAACTTCTTGTGCAATAGACTCATCTGAATCATTGTTATCCTTAGAGAAATAACCTGCATGGCAAGCTGAAATATTATCTAGACTTGCTTCCAGGTATTTATGATACTCTTCTTCATGCTCATTAAGTGAATTAAGAACAGTTTGAATGGTTTCTTTTAACAGTCTTTCAAATGCTAAGAGTAAATATGGTGACTTACCATCTGTATCCGGTCTATAAGAAGTAATATCGTCTATAAAGAATAATGCAAGTGTCTTTATTTTAAATGTACGATTGGAGAAATTTTCTCTTTCAGTATCAAAATGACGTTCTAATGCCAATCGTAGCATTTGTTCCTGATAGGAAGTCATGTAAATATCTACTGCTAACTCTTCACCTACATTTTTTATTACTCCATTTGAGAATTCCACATCTGACTTCCCAATATTAGATATATTCACGCCCTCAAAAGCTTCCGTGATGAGAGATAACGAATCACCTATTCCAAAAGTATATGTTTTTGTACTCTTATCCCGTTTCTTATACTGAAATGTAACAGAATCTTTATTTTGAATAGATGTTATTTTAACTTTTTCATTTTGTTGGGATAGGGGTTCAAAATGCTCCTTGGCCACACCTTTGATTAAATTATGATTGAAAGATTCACACGCATTTAAGTCGTAAAGTAAATTCTCATAGTCTTTTACTATAGTTTTGTTCTTTCCAGTACCAGTAGTTACTTCTGGAAAAGTTGCTCCGAAACGGATAATGCTTTGTGGCTTTATTTCTTCCGTAATAACTTTAAAGGCTTTTTGATTACGTGAAAAACGATGAGGTTCATCAATAATCATTATAGGTTTAGTTGCGCTTATAGCGTTGAAAGGTCTATAGAAACCTTCTACACTATAATCATAATCATCACGTGTAAGCATTTTCGACGCTGATAAAAGCTGCATATTTACAACTAAAACATATATTTTATTCTTATTATGGTGTGACCCCATAACGAATTCTCTGACTACACTCGGAAAATGCAAGTGTCCTGTTTTCTTTTTCTTTACTGATGCAAGAATTCCTACTTCTATGTCAGTTCCATACCCACAACTGTCCGAAAAATGCCTTCTGACATAATCATCTTGTAAAAATTGCCCTGTTCCTGATTTTATGGCAAGCGACGGAACTGCAATGATAAACTTATTTAGTCCATACCTTTTGTGAAGTTCAAACATTGTCTTTGTATAGACATAAGTCTTACCTGTACCGGTTTCCATTTTGATATCCAAGTTTAAATAGTCATCAATTCTATTATTACGATTTTCTAAGGGGATATTTTTTTGTACAGAATTTATATTCGATATTATTTGAGGATCTTTTAAGTCAATTAAAGGATTTTCAAATAGTTGCACTGGTTTAGTAATATTTACTCCATCAAATACAGAGCAAATAGAATCTATTGCTTTTTGTTGGTGTGGTAATTCTCGTTGAAGAATTAATTCCATAAATGTCTAATCTCCTATCAATATCGAACTTCAAAATTGATGCGGAGATTTTTCTCCGTATCTTTTAGTTTTTTCAAATTCGTGCGTAATCCTTCCAACTCACTCCAAGTAAAACTATATCCAAAAAGAACTAAATTTTGAGGATTAAAAGATCCGTCTGTTTCATATTTCATAATAACCTCTTTAATTGCTTCCTCACTCAATTGAGGCTCAATGAAATATATATGATTCTTAATGTAATAAGATATATAACCCGAGAAATTCAACTTCTGTACTGTCTCAGTAAAGCCGTATCCATCTCTAACTAACCATGTGTTTAGAATAGTAGGTAATCCAAAATCATCTAACATAGTTCTATCAACAAATAGTTTATTTTCTTCAGGATCGAATACTTCAACTTTGTCTAAGGTACTATTTCCAGGCTCCACTAAAGTAAAATGTTTAAACCCTAAATCAGCTTCAGTGTCTGGATATTCTTCCTTTATATTTTTAGCTGCTCGTACAATACGCTCCATACCAACTTGGTCAAGTGTATGAGGACGATTTACAGAATCTAAAAAGTCTATAGCCTTTTGTATTTTTGGTTTATCAGAAACAGGCGCAATATCTAACTTATTATCTAAGTTTTCAGGTAATTGAATAGCTATATAATTCCTTTTTCCTTTGTCCATTAGAGTTGCGTTTAAGTTCATAACTGCCTCTGCCGTAGTTGCAGATCCAGAGAAAAAATCTACACATAAATCATTATTATCTGAACCCAAAGTTAGAACCTTTTCCACTAAATGGCGGGGTTTTGGGAAATCAAAGGCGTCTCCCATCCCATATCTTCCCAATTCCACTGATCCTTGCTCAGAAATTACACCATTCTCATCCCAAATATCATCATCTTCATCAATTAAGTCATCTATTATAGCTTCATTGAACCATATAGATTTTGCTTTGTATGTTGTTTTACGATACTTCTCATAAATTCCAAATTCACCAGTGTTTTTTTTACGTGCTACAATATTACTTAAAAGCGTATTTTCGTTGTTATTATTCTCTAATTTCTTTGTACCCCAACGCCAGCAACTCTCTTCCCCTATGCTATTATAAGGATATACTTCAACAGTATAATCCGCCTCCTTGACTAAGGATATGGGACAATGTCCATTTTTATCAATAATAGACGCATTTACATAAACTGGATAAAAAAGATTAGGCCTATTGAATCTTCCAAATTTCGGATTCCTATTCCGAAGTTCTCGTTCTGAGAATTCTCCAACTTCATCTGACATAGTAAATGAACCAATCTCTTTTAATAATTCATTTATTTTTCCATCGATATTTTTAGTGTAGACAAGGACATATTCGTGTGTTTTAGCAATTTGTTTGTAGGTCTGTCCCCGTTTATTAGACTGAACAATAATTTGAGTAACAAAATTATCAGGTCCAAAAATATCATCACAAATTAATTTTAGGTTGGCTTGTTCATTATCGTCAATAGAAATAAAAATCGTTCCTTCCTTGCTTAAAATATCTCTAGCAAGTAATAGTCTGGGATACATAAACATTAACCATGCAGAATGAGAAGAAGACCCTCGACTAGTTAAATCTAGTATGCGTTGCGCCTGTCCCTCATCGATACTGAGTTTCTCTGTTAATTCTTCGACACTAAAGTTAAAATTATCGTTATATACAAAACCATCTGTTCCTGTGTTATAAGGAGGATCTATATATACACATTTTACATTTCTTGAGTAAGATTTTAGAAGATGTTTCAAACCATCCAAATTGTCTCCACTAATGTAAATATTCTTACTATCTATGTTCTCATACTTGTTGTTATGTTCTTCATCCGGAACAATAACTGTTGTAGTGTCTAGAGAAGCTAATAGCCGTGCATAACTTTTCCCTAAAAACTTTAACTCATATCCTTCACCTGTGAAGTTAATTTTGTCAC
Source organism: uncultured bacterium (assembly GCA_964292325.1). GTDB lineage: Bacteria > Bacillota > Negativicutes > DSM-13327 > DSM-13327 > CTSoil-075. The sequence continues at coordinate 5,551 of CAXYVG010000159.1, forward strand.
TCAAATACTCCTTGAAACGTTCTATGTCAAAGCTTCCATCTTCCAGGAAACAAGAAGGGAAGTGTTCTTTTAAAACAGAGATTTCATGGTCATTGGGAATTGCGGTTTCATTATCAGCAATAATATTCTTAATCATTTATTAATTTTCTCCTTTGTAAAGATTTATTCATATTTTATTTGTTCTTTATTTATATTTTGGAATACCTGCATACGCGATTGCTCTTTTGCTAAAATTTCGTTGGCAAAAAACATAAAGCCTTTTAAATCTTGTTTTGCTAGTAACTCTATATATGTTGCTTTAGTTTCCTTCTCGATAATCAATGGTGGAAATCCCTCTTGCAGCAATGAATAGTTCATTAGCATACGCCCTGTCCGTCCATTTCCATCGGAAAACGGATGGATCCGTTCAAATTGAATATGTGCATCTAAAATGCTCTCTAATTTTTCTTCTTCAGTAGCTGCATTCTCCAGCCGGTATTCTAGGTTATCCACCAACTGTTGAATAAGAAATGGCGTTTCCCCTGGTGTAGCTGTTTGGAATTCTGCACCTATAATCAGATTGTCGTTTTTTTTGAATTGGCCTTTATCATATTGAAGCCTATCGGTTAAATCGGCGTGGATTTCTTTGATAATGGAGACAGAAAGTTTATCATTATTCTCTAAATG
>CAXYVG010000160.1:0-6047 GCA_964292325.1 uncultured bacterium
ACCTGACACCGGAACAGGCAACGCTTGGAAACCTTTGTTTGAAAAGGGCTGCAAGTCCTTAGCGTACAATTTCGTCCGTTTCGTGAGCAGACCCCTCGTTCCGGCCGGACGCCCAAACCGGCCAGCGAGAGCAACGCTGAGGCTGGCCTCTTATGAGACGTTTTTGCTAGCTGCGACACCCGCAAGGCACCTCAATCTTGCAGCAATCGGAATAGATCGCCAGCATTTTTGAGCCCAGATTAGTACTGATGTGGCACGTATGAATACTGCTCGGTACTTTCAGAACTTCACCTCTGCTCAAGGTTGGAATTTGCTTACATCGACCCTATCCTGCCGTCGTGGTACCCTGCATCCATATCATGGAGACCTTTTAGGCAAGGGCGTCCAAGTAGATCTTCCAGGAAGCTCAATCTTTTGCCACCCTCCCTCCAGCTTTACTAGTGAGCTGGCATAGATTCTTGATACTACTGACCCGGAACGCGACAATTCCAGCAAGTTAAGCCCACACGCGGTTGTGTACTCGCTCGATGCATGATTCCCAGTCGGAGCTGGAGCCGCTACTACAAGAAAATCCATTCCGTCTGGCAAAGCTCCCCAACGTCTGTGTTCGTGACCATGTAGCAGTAACTGAGGAGACCTAGGTTTCCTTAGAAGATGCTCAGAGCACTCTCTGGAGTTTGATATTTCCTCTCTTGCACCTCCGTATCTGACCAAGCTGTGGTGTGATAATACAATATGTATAAAATCTGAGACAGATATCTCGGCTCTTAAGTAATTATTTAAGCCTGCTATATCGTCCCGGTGCACCTTTCGTAACGGCCACGAATTGTAATCGGGGTACCGCGAGGTATTGAATCCAGAGAATACAACGCCGTACCCAGCAAATCCGGACTCAACCCATGTCCCTAACGGATAGCCGACCTGGAGATGGCGATTTCCACAAACCCGTGTGGCAAATTGGGAAAACGGCAGCATTGCATAGTTAGCAAGTTGTTCTTGAATTTCTTCACACTTGTTAGTGAGAACAGGATTTTTGTCAGCTCCCAGCTGAATACGATGTGCTGAACAGAGTGGAACAGAAAAGTCATGATTACCAGGGACAATTAGAAACTTTGGAGTTGGTAGTGACCACCCAAATGCCCTTGCAAAATTCTTGAACCACTCCTCTGCCTCCGTATAGTCATTGGGATGACCAGTATTTCCTATGTCTCCAGTCACTACTACAAGGTCAGGGCCCTCAGGTCCCGCATCTCGGCCAGCCCAACATTGCTTTATGGAATCGCACAGATGGAGGGTATTCGCTGGCCCCGCGAGCGTTTCGTTAACCTTATCTGAGCCGAAGTGGAGATCAGAAATATGCAACAGTCGAAGTTCGGTATTAGGGCCTATCTTTAACTCGTATTGATTTCTTTGACGCATTACATGAGTAACGATCTGTGATGCAATGACCGCAAATGCATTATTTTCAAAATCCCTAAGAGTAAAAAAAAGAGGCATGGAAATTTCAGAATTGTCTAAGAGAAATTGCCTGACGATTTCCATTCCATCCTCATTCCACTGGTTGCTAACTAACCCAACAGTATGGCGTTTGGCAGCCGATTTGAACAACTCATTAAAAAGATGACCGCTATTGTTATCGCCCCAACCCGGTAGCCTTACATCAAGTAATACAAGGTCGTGCTTAGCACACGTAAGCAATTGACGGGCATGCTCAACGCTCTCAGCAAAAGTAAGTACGAAGTTTTTACCTGAGTGTTTCTGATTTTCAAGCTTCTTGTATAGAACAAACCGGCTCCTATCGTCATCGCCTACAATAGCCTCATCATCAATAATTAGAATATTCCAGTCATTCATGTTTGCGTTCTATTCTAGTGAGGTTATAAGTGGCAATTCAATCTCTACGATCATTTCATTTTTTTCAGTATCAAATTTCCTCCGTATTGGAGACTGAGAAATATACTGCTGATAGATTACCTCACTTACTTTGATTGTAGCAATGCGATCTTCTTCAGTTGCTAAGTTGCAAATTTTAATAGCCAGCTTGTTATCATGAATTGACAAATCACAGTGCATATCGCTTTCATCTGGATATTTACTCTTTGAGTGGATGACATCAAGTAGGCTGTCAAGGATCATTTGACGCCCAACAGGCGGATAAACAACACGGTTTTTATCGTTCAACAGACATTCCTTCAGGTTAGTTTTAATCATAGGTAATCTAAACGTGGGCCGGTGTTCACCGTCCATCCTAAACCCCCATCGTTTTTTAATAGTTTCGTCACGCGCTTGCAATGTCTCTGAGAATAATAGATGTGTTACCGCTGATCTAAGAGTGCTTTCAATCTCTATTGCAGATGTCAGGAACGTATCTCTGAAAGCACGAGCAAGAGTTGTTATTTCATCACTTAACTCATTTCGTTTAAAGTCACTTATATTAGGCGAAGACGTGTTTTCATGTTCAACTGTTTGAATAAGGTTACCTGTTTTTTCAAGAAACCATTTTTTATTCCATTGGGGAAGACTAGCGTCACATACCAGCGGATCGATCTCATCAAAAGCTTGATATATCATGTTCAAATCTCGCATTAAGCCGTCTCGTCCACCCCCAATCTCGCCAGCAAGGCGTTTGCTAAGAAATCCTGTGTGCATACTTGCACTAGACTCGCCAAGAAGCATTGTCAGCATCCGTAAACCATGCATAGTGCCTATAAGCTCTCGCCCGTGTACCAACGTGCGTACCGATACTAAGAGGCTTTGAAGGGCCGAATTATTACCATCACTAAGCTTTCCCCTTCGTTCAGTAGCATGAAAAATCTGCTCATCACTCAGGTTACCTCGGCGGATTAATAAGCCAAACGCGATATAGAAGCATTGGGGGGCATCGATTAGCGCAGAAAGATGTGGAGCTATTTTAAGTACGACATCGTGCGCTTGCCTGTCTGTTGCAAGTATCAGTGTAAGACACGCCAATGAATCTATTGAATTAAGGACGGAGTTTCCCGCATCATTGCTTGGTGAGCCTAACACTTCTAATATCTGTTTTAATCTGGTAACAATCTCATCATGATTGAAATCATCGAAAAAAAGCAGGGTTTGGGATATTAATATTTCAAGACGGGCGCGACGCCAGAGTGACTTATCTCCGGACCAATCTTTTGGCCAAGGATAGTGAGCCAGCTTGACACCTACATCTTTGTAAGATGTGGTTCGGATTAGCTCGATAATTGCTGATGCCAAACCAGTTGTAGTTGTATGAATAATGGAATAGTTAGTAACTTTCCCATTAGACTTATCCCATTCTTTTCCGAAAGTTAGCGGTCGATTTTCAGGAAGCTGCGCGGGGATTAGGCCACTACTCCACCACCGTGCTGTGGCCACGGGCTGCTCAACCCATGTATTTGCCCACTTGCGAACTTCAGCGCAGGCGTTCTTACTCCATAACGTTCCCGCAATCTCCTGAGCTTGTTGGATTGCCCTGCAAAGTGGACATGTTCTGGCACTTCCAAGTGGAGGTACGTCCCATCGCCAATAGAACCGATGTCCATCTTTATAATCACTAACTAGATACTGCCGATACAGGGGTAAACCCATTCTAGTGACAATTCCAACGTGAATAACACTTTTAGCACCAGCATTACGGAGCAACTGTTCGAGTTCTCTCTGAACTTTTCCAGTCAGCGCGCCGTCGTCCAAGAGAATTACTCGCTGAGTATTAATATGACACCGATTGTCTGGATTTTTTGTGAGAAAATATTTGATCCGATCATAGGTTAAAGAAGGAATACGAATACTTGTTTGTGTATGGCTACCCAAGAAATGTAAGGGGATAAAATGATCTTGACAATCGTAGCCGTCTGCACAGCTTAAATTCTTCTTAATGGCTTGAACAAGCTTCTCAGTCACAGGGTGTGAAGGATAAACAACTAAATTAGCTCCGAGTGTCTTCTGATAAGCCAGCTCAGAACAAAGCCATTTAATAATTGGTCCGTGATTTAGGCTCTCCCTATCTATTGCAAGCCCTAAGTTAAGCGTTATCAAATCATGGTGTGCTCCATAAACCCAATGTCCAAGTTTCAACAGGCCAAGACGCAGGAAATGCTCATAGGTGTCGTTCGGATTCTGTGCATATATAGATTTCTCAAAAAATTTTATTGTATTACTTTTTCGCTCGAATCGACGTACCGGAATTGCTTTTGAACCGCCTCTGCCAATGTATGGGGTACCAGGTATTCTCTCATATTCTAGATGTCCCGGCGGCGGTTCAGAGAGATCTATTGGCTTGTCAATCCAGTTCAAGGCGAAACTATTTGTTTCTTTTACAAAGTCTGGGATATAATCATGACCAGATGAAAGCCGTGAGTGACGTAGTAAATGAATAGCTTTATGGCCTTCTTTAGCGTATCGACCTAAAAAAGTACTACCCATTACAAGAATGCTGTTAACAACAACACCCTTTGTAGAATCTTTTTCTGAATTACTCGGCGTGACGACTGGAGATTGCTTTGCCTCTTGTGGAAGTAAACTGGTTAGCAGTTCATCTGATGCTACACACTTCGCATCCCGTGCAAATAAATACCAAAGACGCCGTAACGATCGAGCGGCAACTGACATTCGCTTAGTATCAACCAAAGCCTGTGTCAAATCTAAATAGCCCTCAAGGACCACGCGATGCTTACCTTCATCATCGCGGTCCCAAATGATTAGTTCGGTAATAAATGGCGATTCCATAGCAGCAGCTGTACTGTCAGCTGTCCTGTCCTTGGATTTTGGGATTTCGGACCAGAACAGGTGAGTGTCGTGATTTCTGAGAAGCTCAAAGATAGTTCGTCCCCACCGCATCGCCATTTGTCGACAGGATACCTCGGATCCTTCTTTGAGACTGGTTCTCGATTCGTTATTTTTAAGGTAAAGGAGGTACCAATCGCTGGTAACAATAAGAATGTGCACCTGTGGAAATGATTTCTGTGATCTTTGACTTTTAAGTATAGAATTTATGGTCCGTGCCTGCTCCTTTGAGATGTCAGCTATTAACCAAAAAACTGGAGCAGTTTGCTGGGTGTTTATTAATGCAGTTAAGTATTGATAAACTCGTTGCTTCGTTATCGCACCTGGTAACCAAAGGCAATGGAGTTTGTTAGAACATGCATCTTTCCAGTTGGAGTAGTTAATACCATGACCAAGATCGCGTTCATCAAATATATCCCAGTCGGTAATTTTCGCTAGTTGTAGTGGGGAAGCCTCAGCCTCAACATCACAGGCAAGAATACGATCACCAGGCCATGTTCTAAGATGATCTTGGCGGGAATTGAGTCGAATGCAGTAGTGCCAGGCAGTTCCACGACTGAATGATTTTTGAATATATTCTTTTCTCTTGTTTAAATTTTGGCTTGCTCCGTGTACGTTGTCTGCCCATGGGTAAGTTGCTCCTACCCATTCCCCTTGGGAATAAACTCGTGCATAATCATTACCATCAGTGAGCACTAATCCTACATGTTGCAGGCCAGTAAGAATGCTTTTTTCTCCGCGGCTATTTTTAGATAGGGCCTCTTTAAAGATAAAGCGACTGACGGAGTGGAGTACGTTCGTAGTTTCTTTAATTTTTTCTAGCTTTTTTCTAAGCCTCTCTCCCGCGTTTTCCTTCCATTTTTTAATGTCGGCGAGCAATCCTCGTCCGTCATCGTAGCAAAATACCTCGATCCAAGAGCAGTCACAATCTCGTATAAAACTGCTTAGGGCAGGACATCTCGAATTCTCACGCTCAATGGCCTTTGTCAGGCGACTGACGTCCCCTAGTGACGCCTCTTGTCGAACACGCGCATAAACTGCAAAATATTGAGGTATCGTAGACTGTTGTTCATGGTGGGCATGCTCGACAGCATTTAGCAGGTTCTCAGTCAACAGAATTCTAAGCTTATGGAGCATGTCATCTACATATTCTGGATCATATTCGTATCGCTTTAGGCCCTGGTTTTTAATCTTATCAATCCAAATATTTGGTAGTGGCTCACTGAGGTGAGATTGGTTAATCTAGTGCAATGAACTGTTAT
>CAXYVG010000161.1:0-5963 GCA_964292325.1 uncultured bacterium
GTGACGGGGGAACAGGAAGATCAAATCCTCTCCCAAGTGAAACAGAAAGTGAATAAATTGGAGCCCGCTGTGGTCTTGAAGAACAAGGCCGACGGTCGCTTGCTCAATTTTGACACCCTCAAGAGTAAGAATATCCAACCAGAAGAAAGAAAAAAATACTACGAATGGATCCTTGATGGGATCGACTGCGCCAATTGTGCCAACAAGGTCGAGCGAGGCGTCGCCAAGGTGGCGGGTGTGTCCAACAGCAACGTGAACTACATGACCCAAACCTTGAGTTTCGAGGTGACGGGGGAACTGGAAGATCAAATCCTCTCCCAAGTGAAACAGACAGTGAATAAATTGGAGCCCGCTGTAATCCTGAAGAATAAGGCCGACGGTCGTTTGCTCACAGTCGGAAACCATCCAACGGCGATGAATCTGGCTGCAGAAACACTAGAACAAGGGGAACTGGAAGAAGAAGGTGGGAAAGAAAATGAATCACGAACGACCATCATTCGATTGGTACTTGGATTCTCCCTCATGCTATCCGGTATCTTCCTGCCACTTCCAGGAGGCATTTCTGTTGCCCTGTTTGTAATTGCCTACCTGATTGCCGGCTATGATATCGTCTGGCGGGCCGTCCGCAACATGCTCCGCGGGCAGGTTTTTGATGAAAACTTTCTGATGACGATTGCAACGCTGGCTGCTTTCTATGTTCAAGAATATCCAGAGGCCGTTGCGGTCATGTTGTTCTATCAGGTAGGGGAACTGTTCCAAGATATCGCCCTTTCGAAGTCCCGTCGCTCAATCGCTGAGTTGATGGATATCCGCCCTGATTATGCAAATTTGGTAACCGAAAATGGTACCCAAAAGGTTGCTCCGGAAGCCATTAAAGTGGGTGTTCTCATACTTGTCCGGCCTGGCGAAAAAGTGCCATTGGACGGGAAGGTAGTGGAAGGGACTTCCGCTATGGATACATCTGCCTTGACTGGGGAATCCGTACCGCGTAGCGTAGGCCCTACGGATTCGGTGCTGAGCGGTTTTATCAATCGGAACGGGGTGCTTAAAGTAGCGGTGGAGAAGCCTTTTTCGGAATCAACCGTGAAAAAAATCTTGGATCTGGTTGAGAATGCAAGTGGGAGAAAGGCACCGACCGAGCAGTTTATCACCAAATTTGCTCGCTACTATACGCCGGTTGTCGTAGTATCCGCGTTCCTATTGGCCATTGTGCCGCCGTTGGTGTTCCCGGGAGCTACTTTCGATGAATGGATTTACCGGGCAGCTATTTTCTTAGTTATTTCTTGTCCGTGTGCATTGGTTGTCTCCATTCCTATTGGCTTTTTCGGCGGAATCGGAGCCTCTTCACGGAAGGGCATATTAGTGAAAGGAAGTAATTACCTGGAAGCTCTAAATGACCTAAAGTACGTAGTGATGGATAAGACCGGCACTTTGACGAAAGGAAAGTTCGAGATAACAGCGATTGAACCCGAGAAAGAAATCAGTACGGAAGCCTTACTGGAAATGGCAGCGTATGCTGAAGCCCATTCCACCCACCCAATCGCGGATTCCATTAAAGAAAAATATGAAAAAGAGATCCAGGAAGAAAGAATTACTACTTACAACGAAATTCCCGGACACGGAATCGGGACCACCAACAGTGGGAAAATAATAATGGCGGGAAATGCTCTTATAATAGAAAACTTCTCTGTGAATTAGCAAGAAGTAACCAAATGCGGGATAATTATTTACCTTGCGATGGAAGGGAAATATGCTGGGTATCTCTTGATTGCGGATGCCATTAAGGAGGACGCCGCAGCCGCTATCGCAACTATGAAGGAGCTTGGAATCAAGCATATCATTATGCTGACTGGCGACTCGAAAGCAGTAGGGGACGCAATCGCCCAGAAGCTGGGGATTACAGAGGTCTACAGCGAGTTGTTGCCGCAAGATAAGGTGACAAAGTTCGAAGAAATCCTCTCACGTAAAAAGAAAAATGAGAAAGTCGCCTTCGTGGGGGATGGAATCAATGACACCCCCGTTCTAGCCCGTTCGGATATTGGGATTGCCATGGGGGGATTGGGGTCAGATGCAGCCATTGAGGCGGCTGACGTGGTAATTATGGACGATAAGCCTTCCAAGATTGGGGTCGCCATGCTGGTGGCCAAGGATACCCGTCGCATTGTATGGCAGAATATCTTCTTTGCCCTCGGAGTGAAGGGACTGTTCCTCCTTCTGGGAGCTTTCGGGGTTGCCACCATGTGGGAAGCGGTTTTTGCAGATGTCGGCGTGACGGTAATAGCCGTTCTCAATGCTATGCGGATTTTAAAGAAATAGATTTCCACGATTCGATCAGGAAACAATAAAATTAGCCAATAACGTCAAAATGCATTTGATCTTTCAGATGCATTTTGACGTTATTGGCTTATGATTCTTATTTTTTCTTATCGGACAAATATATTTTGTTGGTTCTCACTAAAAATACTGTTTTGAACAGAAGATTGCGTTATTACTGATGGTTTTCAAAATTATTTTAGTAAGCCATCGCCATAACTCAACAGCTTCGAAACGGAAAAATGAATATTTTCCATCAGCTTTTCGTGTAAGATACCTGTTAAACAAACAATTTCAGCCTGCACAGCAGGATAATTTTGATACGTCTTTGTCAAACGCTAAGGCTGCCAATTTTAAGCCTTCTGCCATTGTTAAGTAAGGTGCAAGCGTTTCTTTTAAGTCGTCTACGGTCAATCCGAATTTAACGGCTAAAGTGGCTGCGTAAATAACTTCCCCTGCATTGTCAGCGACCACATGCACTCCCAGAATTTTTCGCGTTTTTCCATCAACTACAAGTTTAATCACACCTGCTGTGTCATGATTTACAATCGCTCTAGCAACATTTTTTAACGGCAACACAGACGTTTTAATTTCATATCCTTTTTCTTTCGCTTTCTTTTCTGTTAAACCAACGGTTGCGAATCCGGGACTTGTAAACGTAACACCAGGGACCACTGTTAAATCGATTTTTTTATTTAACCCACCAATCGTATTGTCTGCAACAATTCCTCCTTCATAGGCAGCCACGTAGACGAATTGAGGCCCTAATGTGACATCTCCCGCTGCATAGATCTTTTCATTGCTTGTCTCACCAAAATCATTTATTTTGATTTCGTTGTGGGCTCCAACTTTAACTCCTGCTGCACTTAAGTTCAATGCTTCAGTATTGGGCGTTCTTCCTGTGCTGATTAGTAGTTGGTCTGACTCAATAATCTTTTTCTTGTCGTTTACAATAATATGGACTTTTTTAATCTCTCCGTCTTGCTCCACTCGCTCATAAGCTGCTCCAGAAATGAGTTTTATTCCTTGTTCGATGAGAGATTTCTCCATTGCTTCAGAAATCTCAGGGTCATACTCTTTTAAGAATTGCTTGCTTCTTTGAATTAGGGTAACTTCTGAACCCAGATTATGGAAGAGCTGTCCGAGTTCTCTTCCGATATAACCCGATCCAATAACGGTTAAGCGTTTTGGGACTTTTTTAAGTTCAAGAAGAGTTGTGCTAGTCAGATAATCTACTTGTTCAAGTCCTGGAGTATCGGGTATGAGGGGAGAAGCCCCGGTTGCGATTAAAAAGCGGTGGGCAGAAAATGCTTGTCCGTTCACTTCAATAGTACTTTCATTGATAAAGCGTGCTTCTCCCTTAATTAAATCAAATCCATACTCATCAATTAAATCAATGTATTTTTGGTTCCGTAAATCACTGACCAGTTCATTTTTTTGATTCCCTAAGCGACCTAATTCTACTTCTCCCGCAGAAGTGTGTAATCCTTCAAAAGGATTCGTGTGTGCGGATCGATTGATTTCTCCAGCTCTAAGAAGCGTTTTTGAGGGAACACACCCCGTATTCACACAGGTGCCGCCTACCGTTCCTCGTTCAATCATGCCCACCTTTGCTCCATACCCGACTGCTTTGATAGCTGCTGAAAAAGCAGCTCCGCCAGAACCGATAATGAGTAAATCATACTCCTCTTTATTAACTGACGCCGCATGCTCTCCAGCAGATAAGATCACTGTTTCTCCGGGCTGATAATTTACTTCTTTCACTGCTTTAATCGCGTTTTCTACCGCACAGTCGTCAGGCAATTGGAATACCGCTTCGCTCCTACGGAAATTAGCTATAATGTTGGTCGCTCCTATACTTTCAAGCGCTTTTTCTATGTGCTCTTCGCACCCTGTACAAGTCATACCGTGAATGCCCATTTTAAATTGATTCATTTTCTTGTTTCCCCCTTAATTTTCTATTAGCTCATCTATGATAGGACACGCATACAGTTCCTTTTCCTCAGGACATCTTCGTCGTAAATTTTTGAGCATGTGTTCCGTCTTTTTCAAATTTTCTATTTGTTTTTGAACTTCTCTTTCTTTTTTTGAGACAAATTCAAACATACCCTCACAACGAACGTTGTCTTTATCCACCACACCAAGCAATTTATAAATTTCACTTAAAGAAAAGCCAAGTTCTTGGAGATGTTTAATAAATTTTACCCGTTTTATGTCCTTTTCTGAATAGGATCGATACCTGGTATTGGTTCGATCAGGTTCTGGTAGTAATTTTTTTCTCTCGTAATACCGAATCGTTTCCTTATTCACACCGCATTTTTCAGCAAAAGAACTAATACGATAAGCCATGCAATCACATCCTTTTCTATATTATAAACCATGTACCACGGTACGTAGTCAAGCAAAGAATTTAATATCTAGGAAATGTAATCTCCAAAATAATCGATTACAAGACAAATAAGGAAGGCCGCTTTTCAAAAGAAAAAAGCGGCCTTATCTCTTCTTAAGAGTCAACTTTATGAGTCACGTTCTATCTAACTTTCCTTCATTTTTATTCTTCGTAGCATTCTCTAGCTCCGAATCTTATATTTCATAGCCATAACTCAAGACTAATGATTATGTTGATAGTACATGATATTCAATGGCTTTTTTCATATCTATATCTTATGTTTATAAGTAAGATGATTTTTACAAAAAGACATAGTACCCATCAAATTAAAACGCATTTTAAGCTTCTTCATGGTTAATTACCCATCTATGAATCTGAAACAGCCTTAAAATGCGTTATTTTACCTCTATATAATAGCGATAGAGGATGACTCTGCTAATACCGGTTATTTTAATCATTTCTTAGACGCTGTAGACTTGGCAAGCGTACAGTTTCACAGATTGAGTAACACTACGTTAGTTTACGCATGATCTCCCACCCTCATTCCTACGTTTATATGAGGATGGGAATGATTAAAAGCCTAATCGAAAGGTTAATAACGTTTCACTAATCTCGTCTTCATTAATCCCGATGTAGCGTTTGGTAATCTTCTCGCTGCTGTGACCAAAGATTTCCATTAAGGTAGCCACGTCTCTGGTTTTCTTGTAATAGTGGTAACCAAAGGTTTTTCGTAGGGTGTGGGTGCCGATATCGTCCCTTCCTAACAGCTTCGCGACCTTTTGAAACATCTGGTAGACCGTATTGACTTCTAAATGGCCGCCCTTAGTACTGGGAAACAAGTAAGCCTCCGGATCTAAGGGTGCGGTATAGCCGTGAATCAAGTCCTGTAAGCTGCTTAAGTATAAAATGCGTGTTTTCCCTGTCTTTTGCTCCACGATGCGCGGGTTTTTTGAGGTAATCACGCCTTTTTTCTTGAGTTTGACGATGTCGGACATGCGCAGACCGCTGTTAATTCCGATTAGAAACAAGAAAACGTCACGTTCCGCATTTTTATTCCGTCGCAGGCAAAATAAAAAATCATTAATCTCCTGTTGCGACCGTAGTGGCTGAACATTATAGCCCATGACAAGCCATCCTTTTTAGTCTGTTCGAATACATGATTATAGTCATTATAACACGAAATCGTGTGTTTAGGGGGAGTAGAAAAAAAGAACCTTATAGGGATAGGGTTCTTGATACACGATTTTATCCAATTTCATGT
>CAXYVG010000162.1:0-5831 GCA_964292325.1 uncultured bacterium
TTCACTGTTACTCCAAAACTTACCAAATGAAAAAAATGCACTTACCATAAAACTGACTACTAAAAGCGCCAATAGTCCCCATATCCAAGTTTTCGTTTTTTTCCTTCGCAATACTTGATTATCATCCAATTCGGCAACATTTGTTTTCGCTGGTTTTTTCACAATCGCTTCATCGATACGCGGTAATATTTGCGTAGGGAAATCACCCCTTGCTAATTGCCTGGTATTATCATCGCGAAGATAATTTTTTACGGACTTTAAGTCAACAATCATTTCACTAATCGTATCAAAGCGATGATCTAAATCTTTTGACATAGCTTTCATAACAATCGCTTCCAATAATGGCGGAACTTCAGGCTTAATTTCACGTATTGGACGTGGTTCATCTTGTAAATGTTGCAACGCAATACTAATAGGTGTTTCACCATCAAAAGGCAATGTACCCGTTAGCATTTCATATAATACAACACCTAGAGAATAAATATCAGACTTAGCGCCAATTGCATTCCCTTTGGCTTGTTCTGGAGAAAAATAATGAACCGAACCAATAATCGTTCCCGTATGTTGCATAGTGGCCGAGCTCACCGCTCTAGCAATCCCAAAGTCAGTCACTTTGATACGACCGGCAGCAGTCATAAGAATATTATGAGGTTTTATATCACAGTGTACCAAATCATTTTGATGAGCATGTTCTAACGCTTCCGCAATATCTGTCGCAATACGGACGGCTACTTCAATTGGTAGTGGTTCGCGCAGAATATATTCTTTCAGCGTTTCACCTGATATATACTCCATAACAATATAATGTACATCTTCGTCTTTCCCTACATCATACATATTCACAATATTATGGTGCGATAAACGGGCTGCAGCCTGCGCTTCCCGTCGAAAGCGTGTTACAAATTGTTCATCATTTGCAAACTGTGCACGTAATACTTTTACTGCCACGAAGCGATCTAGCAGCTTGTCATGTGCCCGATAAACATCAGCCATACCGCCGCCGCCAATATGTTCTAAAATAGTGTATCTCTTATCAAGAGTCCGATTAATCATATCAACGATCACCCCCTTAATGTAATGCCTTTTCTAAAATTTTCCTTGCGATTGGTGCTGCTATACTACCACCACCACCAGCATTTTCAACAATCACTGCAATTGCAACCTCTGGATTATCTGCTGGTGCAAATCCAATAAACCATGCATGAGAATCTCCATGAGGATTTTCCGCAGTACCCGTTTTGCCTGCCACTTGCACTCCTCGCAAAGAAGCAGCATTGCCTGTACCATGACTCACAACTTCCACCATCATTTCCTTTATTGTATCAGCTAATTGAGGTGTCGTTACGGTAAGCCACTCTTCAGGCGCAAACTCTTGCACTTTACTCCCCTTATCATCTGTAATTGTACTCACAATATAGGGTTTCATTATTTTTCCCTTATTTGCAAAAGAACTTGCAAGCATTGCCATGCGCAAAGGAGTTACCAGTAAACTACTTTGACCAATCCCGACTTGTGCCAAATCACCATTTCCTAATGCATTAAAATCCGGTAACCTAGACATAGCCTCTTGCAATTCTGATCCAACGGGACGCTTAAAACCATATCGTTCAAACGTTTTCGTCAGCCGCTTACCACCTAGTTCCAAGCCTAATGTGCCAAAAAACACATTCGAAGACACAGTTAATGCTTCTTTTATATTGATCTTGCCATAGGCTTTTCGATTGACCTCTTCTAGAACATAATCAGGAGGAACTTTCAAAAATCCTTCACTATTGATCGTTCGCTTCTGATCTATGACTTGTTCTGTCAATGCACCATCAGCAATCATCACTTTTATAATGGATCCTGGTGGATATAATCCTTGAACCGACCGATTCAATAACGGGCTATCTGTCGCAGTTGAAATATGATTCCATTGTTCATTTAAGGCATTTGGATTAAAACTAGGCTTGCTTACCATAGCTAAAATAGCACCCGTACGTGGCGACATGACGATAACAGCACCACGATGATCACCAAGCGCCTTATAAGCGACTTCCTGCAATTTGGCATCTAATGTCAGTACTACATTATTGCCAACCCGATTTGTCCACAAATGACTAATGGCACCTAAATGTTGTAGCTGATTATTCTTGCCTGTCAAATACGTATTACATGTACTTTCAATACCTGCTTTTCCATAGGTTTCGCTATCATAACCTACCACATGAGCCGTTATCGCACCATACGGATATTGACGTTTAAATCCATCGCCATCCCTTTCGCTATAAGCTAATTTTTGGCCATTTTTATCTACTACCATACCATACTCAATTTGATGTATTGCATCAGCATTGCGACGATTTAGAGGGTGAGTTGCTAAGAAATTGCTTTCTACAACTTGTATATATGACAAATAAATAAATAAAATAACCAGTAAACTGAGTAGGCAAGATGCTACTTTTCGGATGTTACTAGCAATCACCTTCATGTCATTTCCCATCATAGATTCTCACTTCCGATATGGTAAATAACATACCTAATAAAATAAAATTTGCAACGATTGAACTACCACCATAACTAATAAATGGCAAGGTTATACCTGTTAATGGGAAAAATTTAGTAACCCCACCAATGATAAGAAAAATTTGCAGTGCCAGAGAAAGCGCTAACCCACCAGCCACTAACATACTAAATGGCTTAGTTGCTAATAAAGCACTGCGAAAAGCGCGATACACCATTATCAGATATATGATGATCACTGCGCCTGCTCCGACAAACCCCATTTCTTCGCCTATCGCGGCAAAAATAAAGTCTGTATGTACTTCAGGAATCATACTCGGAAAGCCGTAAGTAAGACCGCTCCCCATAATTCCTCCCGAACCCAAAGCAAATAATGATTGTACGATTTGATAAGCCTTACCACTTGGATCACCCCACGGATTTAGCCAGATATCTACACGGGTTTGAATATGACCATATAATTTATAACAAATCATGGAACCGATTAAAAATAAAATCAAGCCAATCATTACATAACTAAATCGTCCACTTACCATATACGTCATAACCATAGCAATGCCAAAGTATAATAAGGCAGCTCCCATATCACGTTGTAAGATAAACATCATCATCGCCATACTCCATACTGCAATCAATGGCGCAATAAAGCGCGGATGTGGCAATACAAATGGTCCATAATGCCTAGTCGCTAAGGTAAGTAGCTCTCGTCTTTCACTTAGATAAGCTGCTAGAAATAATACAATAAATACCTTTGCAAACTCAGATGGTTGAAATCTCATCGGGCCAATAATAACCCAACTTTTATGACCACCAATATCTACCCCAAACAAAATAGCAATTAACAATAAACTAACACCAATAAAACCACACACATATTTATAATGAGCCACTTCTTCCAGTCGCCTAGAAATAAATACGGCGAATAAGAAGACGATCAACCCAATTCCAATCCACATGGATTGTGCTAAAAACAAATTTGGCTTCAGTCTGAGAATGGTTGTTAGACCAATACTAACCAGTAATGCAGCCACCGGCAAAAATAACGGATCACCAGTGTGTCCACTTTTTTGTAGCACTATATTTACCATCATAAAAGCAACCATTAACCCACAAGTGACACCCAACACACTATAATCAACAGAACCACGGGTCAAGCTAACCGCTAAAATACCATTTAACATAATTACACCAGTGATAAAAAGCAATAGACGCTCATGGTGTCGTATGTTAGTCATATCTTATGCATCCCCATTTTTCAGTAAGATCGTCGTAATATTGTCAAAACCACCCGCATGTTTAGCCTGAGAAACTAACTTTTCAACAATCGATGAAATAGAATCTTCTTCATTTTTAATCAGTTGACAGATATCTTGTTCACTGACCATATTCGTCAAACCATCAGTACAGAGTAAAAGAATATCGCCTGGCTCCCATTCAATGACACCTGTATCGATTTTAACCAGACAACTCGTACCGACAGCACGAGTTAACATATTTCGTTTTGGATGCGTTAACGCTTCTTCTTTAGTGATATTACCACTTTGTACTAATTCCCAAACCAATGAGTGATCATTCGTGATCTGACTGAATTCACCATTACGCAATAAATAAAGACGACTATCACCAACATGTCCCCATGAAAGAGTATTTCCATCTACATATACTGCTGTTACCGTAGTTCCCATGCCATTGTATTCTTCTTTTGATTGTGCTAATTGATAAATCGATGTATTAGCTTGATTGATTGCCTGTTTCAGCAACTCTTCATGTTGGTATTCTTTACCATTTTCTTTTATATAGTTACGGAGCGTGGTCGCTGCGAGCTTACTAGCAATCTCCCCCGCTACATGACCTCCCATTCCATCAGCCACTGCAAATAAATGCGGCGGTTCACAAACATAACTATCTTCATTCGTTTCTCTGACCAGTCCAATATCAGACATTACATGTACCAGCAATACTTCTCACCCCTCAAAACTAAATGTTACTGCTCCAATTTTAATGACATCACCATTTTGTAGTAAAACATCCTCTATTACAGGCTGACTATTACGATATGTTTTATTTGTACTATGTAAGTCAGCCAACCAATATCCCTGTTTGTATTTATTAATCGTAGCATGTTCATATGATACAAAAGCATCTTCAATAATAATGTCATTATGTTCATTTCGGCCAATGGAGGTAGTCTCTGCTAATATAAAGCTAGTCTGTGCTAAATGCACATGACCTTTATCAATTACTACAAGTTTCGCTTGATCATAAGGCTCTATGTGATTATTATTTTTTCCCACCATCATACTTTG
This sequence comes from uncultured bacterium, assembly GCA_964292325.1. Classification (GTDB taxonomy): domain Bacteria; phylum Bacillota; class Negativicutes; order DSM-13327; family DSM-13327; genus CTSoil-075. The sequence continues at coordinate 4,809 of CAXYVG010000162.1, forward strand.
TTTCGGCATTTTCAAATCGACAACCACCATTTTGATAACCCTAAACAAAAAATAATAGATCATGATCAAAAAACTGTATTGCAATACAATACCAATCACATTAAAGACCAATGCTTTCGTAGGCAATTTACTTCACCTCATATAAAATAACGGTATTACCGATTTTAATACGATCTCCTACCTCTAGCTCTTTGCGCATAATACGATGTTGATTGACATAGGTACCATTTAAGCTTTTTGCATCATATATAATATGCCGATCGTCTTCATATACAACATACGCTTGTAAACGAGAGGTATTCATATCTGTTAATGGTAATTCGTTACTAGCACGCCGGCCAATATTAATGCGATTCACACCTACATCCATCTGAGCGCCCGCATCAGGTCCCTCTAATACCTTCAATATTCCCACTATTGATGGTTTTTTAATCATATCACATTCTACTTTATCAAATATACGCGTATCCGAATTCAAGCAACCGCTCTCTGGCTGGATTACTTGATTTTCTTCAGGTAGAGGTTCACTAAAAGAACTAACAATATGGAAAATTCCTTTCATAACACTATCATCACTAATGATTTCAACCACTGGTATACCACTAATGGTATATTGTCTCTGTTTTGCTTGTTCTATTAAATAAAGCGATAATTCGCTGCAAATAGACTGCCTGTATGACCCTATACGTTCATAATCCATCTTATTTAACGTCACGATATAAGAGTTTGGTACATAAATTTTTGAAATACCAACTGTCCGTTCATCATCCATTTGCCTAACTAACTGTTTCGCAATCTCCACCGGCTGCAAACCACTTGAAAATTTCTTATTAAAAAATCCCTCAATATATTTTTCAAACATATTCTCCAAATTTCGCACAAACTTCACAGTTATTATCTCTCCAATTAAATTAATATATTTCATTATACGTCATTCCTTCTGGATAGTCAAAATGAGGAATAAAACGACAGAGGTTTCGCATCTAATTTCCAGTAACGATAGAAATATTCATTTCATTGCTG
>CAXYVG010000163.1:0-5777 GCA_964292325.1 uncultured bacterium
CGACGACCTCTTCGACGATTTTCTATGACCAGGAAAACCACGGCTTCCTCTATCTGTTCACCTTGCCGACGCGGAAGAAGGATTACGTGATCCAAAAACAACTGTTGATATTGGCGTCTTCGCTGGTTGCCGTGGTGCTGTCCATCGTCTTGATCTTCCTGATGATGCAATTCGATCCCGAGTTGCGGGCGAGCGCGCAAGAATTGCTGTACACCGCATTGGTCGGATTCTTTCTCGGTTGCCTCTACGGTGCCATCATCACCCCTTTATATCTGAGATACGGAACCGAAAAAGCCCGCATGCTGCTGCTCGCGATCATGGGCGTATTCGCCCTGGTCGGGATCCTGATCCAGAAGACGGGCGTACTCGAGGGAATGATGGATTCCAGCTTTATTGCTAGCGCGGAAGCCTTCAATTCGCTGCAAATAACAGGCTTGGTCCTCGCGCTGACTGGCGCGGTGATGGTGCTTTCCACACTTGTGAGCCAACGGTTTATTGATAAGTCTGTTGCGTTTTAAAATACATGTGTAAACCCCAGCGAGGCTCGCTGGGGTTTTGCTGTCCTCCGACGAGGCGGGTGCTCGCCGGAGGACAGGCTCCCAATCATTACTCACCTCCGGTGAGCGAATGTTGGTAGGAAGAGGCCGCATTGCGGGAGACTGTACTCCGGCGAAGCCGCAGTGGTCGGAGGTGATGATTTTTTGGAATCTCATACTCCGGCAGAAGGTTTCCTGCCCGGAGGAACCATCCAACTTTGATGAGCACACCGTATACCAGAGAATTACCATCAATGAAGAAAACAAAAAGCACTTCCCAATATGCTAAGCGAATCGGGAAGTGCTTTTTGTTTATGCGTATTTCAGGTGGTTTGTCACGAACTAAACATTTAGCTTAGTAGTCTTAATGGTTGTGATTTCCCTTAATCCAGCGTTCATTAACGTCAGAATTTCTAGCCATGCAAGCGTAATTAGAATCGCTAGTTTAATATACACATTAGATACGAAGGGTACTTCCATATCCCATACTGCGTGTAAAGCGATACTAGAACCAAAGAAAAATAAGAATCGCTGATTTGCCAAATGACTGAACGTAAAATCACCACCCGATTTGACCATAACCAGTGCCCCACCAACAATAGCGGTCCAAGCCAAATGAGAGCCAATAGAAGAAATACCCCTTAAAAAAGTGACGGCTAGGAATTCCCCGTACATCATATTTTCAAGAATATAACCTGAAGTCTCAAAAGCAGCAAAGCCAGCTCCAATTGCAGCGCCAATCAATAATCCATTCAAAATGTACTTTGTATTGTATTTTTTTACAAAGTAGATCAAAAGCAGTAACTTACCGGCTTCTTCTACTAGACCAATGAGGATTGCATCGGAGGTTGTTAGCACTCCGTAGTAGTAAGAATCCAAACTTAATGGGAACATTTCATAGAGTAGTAAAGTAATAACAATCGAAAATACGCCACCAATAAAGAAAATTTTTATCGTTTCGTAGATACTGATATTTTGGTACATATTGGATTCAAAAAAGAATATGAGAGTAGAAAACGGAACTGCAAATGCTCCAAAAAAGATTAATCCCGGTATCGCGTACCCACTTTCAAGATCTACCACGGCATAATAGAGACCAGCGAATCCGATAGCAAACATCATGAATATTCTTGAAAAGAGCCACGGTTTAGCCCAGCTATCTGAGACATCCTCCAATTTTGGGGTCGTTGCCCGGGTTCCTATACTAAATATTTCTTCAGCTTCTTCATTCGAATGGGGCTTACTGACTTCTGAAAAGAGATCTTTAAATTGGATATCAACACTGCCGGTTTCGCCCGTGTATTTGTTTATTTTTTCAGTAGCAGTCTGAAAAACAGATTTGGATATGGAAGAGTAGGCAACTTCAGGCTGATGGATATTTTCAGTATTTCCTTGAGTAGGCAAGACTAGGGCATTGCCACAACTTCCACAAAATTTAGCGTGCTCACTCAACTGATTTCCGCAATGATGGCAAAATTTCATTTTATATTCATCTCCTATTTACTAATTCAAAATATTTTCATACAGGTTGAGTCCCAACGACTTCATGGCATCAATTTGTTCAACAGCAGAGCCATCTTGTGTCATTACAGAAACTACAAACGCACCGTTCTCATTTGCGATGATTGCGACATCATTTTCAACACCATAGGTACTGTATGTACCTGTTTTGTTGAACACAGTCGCTCCATATGGTAAATGATAAGGTAATTTTGAATGGTCTGTGTTGTGGGATAGAATGCTGAGCATTTCATTATCATATTCTTCAGAAATCAAAGTGTTCATGTATAACTTTTTCATGATGACGCCTAGGTCTTTGGCAGATGTGTAGTTGTCAATGCCGGATTCCAAGGCGTTTGTATCCATCATTTTACGGTTCAAAGCAGTATTATAACATCCCATTTTACTGATCATTTGATTGATCGATTCAAATCCACCCAACTCATCGATCATGATATTCGCAGCAGTGTTGTCACTCTCAACGATCATCAGTCGGATAAGTTCCCTGATGGTTAATTCTGAACCGCCAGGCATATCTTGAATAATTCCTGTTCCGCCTACCTTTTCATCTTCGTAAAGTCTGTGTATGCTGTCTAAGTCGAGTTCGTTCGCGTTCGCTTTAGAATAGGTTGTTAACATGATGAAAAGTTTAATTGTACTGGCAGCTCGTTGAGGTTGTTCGTTGACTACAACTTCATTTTCATTACCGATTCGCGATACTTAAGCAGAAAAAGTTCCCATTATTGGTGAATATGCATTTTCTATTATGGATCTTACCTGGTTGGAATCGAAAGCAGTGATAACATCCTCATTTTTTACTTCTTCCTCTGAATCAGCCTGTTCGGAAGAAGATTCTGATTCAGAAGTACTGGTTGCTGTACTTGAAGATTCATCTGAATCTGCGATCGAACTGATGGAAGAAGATTCTGTTGCTGCTGTATTGAAAGCATCTGCTGAATTCCTATTAAAGAAATATACCGCCCCCGCAATGATCATCACCAATGCAATGAAATATAACCAAGTATTTTTTTTTCTGTTCAAAACAGGTACGCCAATTTTCTGGCTATCAGGGGTGTGTTCTTCTCTTAAAGTTGAACGCAGTGTACTTTCCGAAATGGGTTGTTTCGGTTGAACTATGGGTTCTGCTTTGATAGAAGTTTCTGTCTTACTATAAAAGGGTTCCTCTATGATAGCAGGTTCTGTCTTACTATCAATTGGTGGTTCGGGATGTAATTCATCGATTTTCATACCGCAGTTTTCACAGAACTTTGAATCCGGTTTCAATGGACTGCCACATTCTTCACAAAATTTCAATTTGTAGTCCTCCTTATGAGTCTTTTTAATCTGATTTTGTTGTTTAATTCATTGTGATGGTGTATTCACTACTGAATGACTGCCACGATGTCTCAACTTCATCAAATACCGTGTCAAACTCGTTATTCAATAAAATTGAAACATATTTTTCTCGTAAAGTGGGCTTTTTATACATTACCCAATTCAACTGGGAAATGAAATATTTAGAAAAAACGATCCATTGGGTGTAGTTGATTGCCATTGGATTTTTTGTGAAATAAACTTTTCCAGTGTTGCATCCTGTTGCTATTGAGTGAGCTACAAAAAGCATGGTAGCCAATTTAGGATTTTTTTCCCTATTGGTTGAGAAGGGAATGGATTCCCGAATCGTGTTGCCTTCATTGACGCGCTTAATGCAATACGATGATCGGACAATGACTTCAATCAGCATGGCCGAGGTCGACGTGGAACAAAAATGTATGAAATCATAACCTTCGTAGTACATACCTTGAACAATTTCTGCAATCGTCTGATGTTCATCCCCAATATTTCCGAATTGAAAAAGATTAAATACCGCCATCATGGGCGCCGGTAATCCCATTGATGTCGTTATGTCGGATTTGAAATGAATGAGTTGCTTCAATAAAGCTGCAAAGAGATCGCTTTCTTTTCGATCGGAATAACTTTCAATAACCTGGCTCACAATTTTACCGGATTTATCGATAGTCGTCATTTTACCGGTCATTATGTCAAAAACACCAACTATAAAGCCAAGGATAGGATCATGTCCAAGCGAAAGGAGCCGGTGGTAATATGCGGACATTCCCTCCACATATTCCACCGTGTTTCTGTTGTCTTGCGCATCATAAGGAACTTTGCTTAGTTTTGAGTTGGCTAACTTGTTCATTTCCTCCTCAGGAAATTTTTTATCGAAACTATTTCTTATGTAGTCGGATAATGGTCCCGACTTAAGGCCGTCTTTTGTTTTGTGAGGAATACCAACAAGGAGGATATCGACTGTTGCCGCTATGATACCCGCAAGGGCACAGATGGAATAATCTATTGCATCTAATTTATGCAACTCATTAAAATCCAAATATAGTTTTTCAATATAGTCTTCATTGGCTTTAAGTTCTTCTTCTGTAAATAGCGATTGTAGGTCAAAGGTGCCAATCCCGTCCTGCTCCGCATCAAGCAGAATATCTTCCCAGGCCGGCAGAGGGATAGTTGGTTTTTCTTCCGGAATTACTTCCTTAATGGGTATATTTATTTGATACCCTAGTGATTTTAATAAGGCTTCACTATCGTTGATGTTATCGCAGGTTGTTTCAATCGATTCACTTAGAGATGGCATATTTATCAATAAATCGTTTTGATGTTTTAAGACCCTATTAAATTCTGCTTCCGAATCTGAATATTGATATTGTTTCATATGGGTCATCCTATCGCTGATTTATACGGCTAGTGTGAAATGATCTATTAAATAGTCAAATCTGCCTTCAGATCCTTAATGGCTTGCTGTAGCAAGATGTTCAAGCTATTCAGGTAATCAGAGCGTTCTTTACTTGTATGAATTTCATTGTTTTTAGTTTTGATGATAGCTTCATGTTTTCTTAAAGCTTCTTTGTATAAACGTTCTTTTTCATTTTTCAGTTTATTTCTCTTGTGATTACTTGAAAGTGCTACTCCTCCGGCTGCCAAAACCGCTATTGGCGCAGCCAGTACGAATACGCCGGCAACCATTCCACCACCGACCAGGGACCCCGCCACTGCTAAACCGCTGGTAATTCCTGCCGCACTCAGCGACATCGCAGCTGCACCATTGCCTAATGCATATAAAGCAGCAAAGGATCCCACACCTCCGATAGTAGCCCCTGCTGCCCCAGCCAATGCATCAGAAATTGGACTATCTATGATAGTTCGTTTACTGTCATTCAAAGCTTCTGAAGCCTCATTAATGACATTTGCTACTGACTGCAGTGATTCAACATTCTTAAAATTCAAATCTTTTTTAGCCATACCTTTACGCCTCCAAATATCGAATTGTGTTCCTGGAAAAGCATTTTTTGTGGCAATAAAATAAAAAATATTATAATTCCATTATAAGCTTTATGGTGAAGGAAATCTAACTTTTATTAGAAATATTTAGCTAATAAATTGTGGCTAAAACTATATTGTAAAATTCTGTGATTGGAATGAACACCTCTTTTAAAAGAAATGTAGTGTAAATGAAGAAAGGGAAAATCCTTGCGATAAGAGGAATGAATGTAGGCATGGAAAATTCTGATTTATCATTCGGTGAAGATTGCGTAGTCAAATTTGAAAATAGTTTGAGGTTGGATGTTTTTAATCATAGTTTAATTTATGTCTACTGAATAATTAACAAACCTTAGCGCAACAGCGTTTTTAGCTGTTTTTTGGTATAATAGATGCATGGATTCCAGAGGG
>CAXYVG010000164.1:0-5719 GCA_964292325.1 uncultured bacterium
ATATCCGTTATTGTCCCAGCGTATAATGTTGAAAAATATATCCAAAGGTGTATTGATAGCATAGTATTACAGACGTTTAAAGAGTATGAAATTATCATTGTTAATGATTGTTCTACAGACTGTACTGCTGAAGTATTACAAAAATATTATAGCGAAAATATACGGATTAAAATGATTCATCATGAGGAAAATAAGGGGCTTGGACCTGCCAGGAATACTGGTATCGATCATGCCAAAGGGGAATATATTTTTTTTGTCGACAGTGATGACTGGATTGCTCCGACTACGCTCCAGGATCTCTATGCTCTTGCACAAATGCATCATGCTGATATAGCGGCTTGTGGTATTTGTTATGCTTATGAGGATGGTAGACAGGAAACGTTTCATGCCAATCCAATTATCACTGTCGGCGGCGCGGTGGCCTTGGAATTATTGGCTAGATATGTGATTCCGGATGTAGCCTGGAATAAACTTTATAAAAGGGAACTGATCGTTTCACATCAATTACGATTTGCGCCTATTTATCATGAAGATTTTAATTTCGCCATTGAAGCACTCTATCATTGCAATTTATATGTATCCATGCCTGATCAGCTGTATTATTACTATCAAAGTTCCCACTCAATTATCAGGAGCAAACCGACGGAAAAACACATTTATTCTTATATAGAACTGTTTAAACTATTTAATCGATTTGTGAAAAAAATAAATAAATTGGCGCCTCTCATTAGTGATGAAGCGATTGCTAAGATCTACTCTAGCCTGATTCATACGATAATACGCAGAATGAAAAATGTGTATCAACAGCTCAATGCTGAGGAAAGAGTAAAGTTATTGTCCAAGGTATTTGAACAACAATTTGGTGATGGATATTTTTTTGTACAGGGTATGATGGATCATTTTATGGATAAGATTGACCGACCCAATAGCCATGATTCTAACGTAACTCCTCATACCTACGAAGAGCGCCTAGCTGCAGGAGAAACTTTTTCTCCCCGTGATCTTTATGATTATGCCAATGAATTGCATGATCAAGGTAGACATGAAGCGGCTATTGAGTTTTACGAAAAATTTTTAGTAACAAAGCAGGGGGGGATAGAAGAAAATATCACCGCCTGTGATAAAGTGGCCGACTGTTTTCTCGCCTTAAACAATCCAGAAAAACATCTAGAATATATTTACAAATCATTCACTTATGATACGCCCCGCGCTGAATTTTGTTGTCTGTTAGGCTTTCATCATTTACAAGCAAATGAGCTCAAACAAGCTACTTTTTGGTATAAAGCAGCTACGAAACTGGAAAAACCCACAGATGGTTCAGGGATGCTGGGTGCGTGCTGGACCTGGCTCCCTCATCTTCAGCTCTGCGTATGTTATGACAAGTTAGGAAAACATGAGCTCGCATGCGAGCATAACGAAATAGCGGCTACTTATGCACCGGATCATTCTGGAATTTTATACAACCGAGCATATTTTGAGAATTTGTTTAATGAAATAAAATCTTAATCAAGAATGACGGAATTTTGTATAATGATTCGATTCACTTTCAAATGGAGGAATCGTATGAAAAAGACGATTGAAATTGATTTTATTGATTTTTGGCCTGGTTTTAACAAAGAAAATAATTTTTTCACAACTCTTTTAAGAAAAAATTATAATGTTTGTATTAGCGATCATCCTAACTATATTTTTGTTTCACTGTTTGGTACAGATTATTTGAACTATAATGCTATAAAAATTTGTTTCATTGGTGAAAATAGTAGGCCTAATTTTACTCTTTATGATTATATATTGGGCTTTGATTGGGTTTCACTTGGTGATCGATATTATAGATTACCTTTGTATCGTCTTGATAATCATTATCCTATGCTTTTTAACAGACTGGAAATCAAGCAGATTCCCACAACTAAAAACAAATTTTGTAATTATATATATTCAAACGCCAATGCAGATCAGCATAGAGAAGAGTTTTTTTCTCTACTGAATGAATATAAAAAAGTTGATTCTGGTGGTAGGCATTTAAATAATCTAGGGTATTACGTTGGCGACAAATTAGCTTTCCAAAGTGATTATAAGTTTACTATCGCTTTTGAAAATACATCACACCCAGGTTATACCACTGAAAAAATTACGGATGCATATATTGCAAATACGGTTCCAATTTATTGGGGAAATCCAGAGGTTGTAAAGGAATTTAATTCAGACTCATTTATCAACTGTCATGATTTTGAAAAATTTGATCAAGTGATAGAGTACATTAAAAAGGTAGATAGCGACGATGATTTATATTTAAAAATGCTTAACGCGCCTATATTTTCTCCTAAGATTCTTGAATCTTTAGAAGAGGATGCCATCCTATCTTTTTTAGACAATATATTTTCTAACGATGTTGAAAAAGCACGTAGGATAACGAACAATACATAGTCATTATGCCTTGTGCATAGGGAAAGGAATGATGATCCATTATGATCGTTGTACAATTACTGGGTGGTCTTGGAAATCAGATGTTTCAGTATGCCTGTGGGCGGGCACTGGCCCTACGCACGGGGAAAAAACTGATCTTAGATACAAGCAGATGCACTGACCTACGCCCCTATGCGCTACATCACTTTACGATACAGGCGCAAACTGTGCAGTCTATAGAAGAGTTGACATTGATTGCGCAAGATCTTGGAATCGCTAGCATAGTAGTGAAAAGCGAAACAGGGTTTCACTTCGATCCGCAGATTGTTTCTATACAAGATTCGGTTATGTTAGCAAATGGATTTTGGCAGAGTGAAAAATATTTTAGCGATATGGTAGGTCATATTCACCAGGACTTTACACCTTCTGTGGGGAGCATCTCCGAGGAAGGGCTAGGTATAACGCAAAAAATGAGGGAAAATACATCCATCGCTCTACATATCCGGCGAGGGGATTATACTGCGTCAGGAAATGCAGAAAAGCACGGTGTATTACCGCTTACTTATTATAAAAGGGCGATGGAGTATTTTGATGTAACATATCAAGATGCTCAGTATTATGTTTTTTCCGATGATATAGAGTGGTGCAAAAGAGCATTTGGCAATCAGCCCAATGTAAGTATAGTAGAACATCATGCCCAGATAGAGGTTCACGAAGATTTATGGCTAATGAGTCAGTGTAAACACAATATCATAGCAAACAGTACTTATAGTTGGTGGGGGGCATGGCTAGGTGAACATCCTGATCAGAAAGTCATCGCTCCAGAGCGCTGGTTTGCTGATGCACCGTTTGATACAAAAGATTTAGTTCCAGAGGAGTGGGTCAAGATGCCATTAGACAGTGCGATCAATATAAAACATAAGATCGCTATTTTGTATATTTGCACAGGGAAATATCATGTGTTTTGGGAAGACTTTTATAAAAGTGCAGAAAAGAATTTACTCACAGATCATGAAAAAACATATTTTGTGTTTACCGACTATCAAGAATTACCCTTTAGCGATCAGTCCAATGTACAAGTGATTGCCCAAGAAAAATTAGGGTGGCCGGATGATACGCTCATGCGTTTTCATATGTTTCGTAAGATAGAATATGAATTAGAAAAATTTGATTATATTCTTTTCTTTAATGCCAATCTTCTTATCGTAGCCCCGGTAGGTGAGGAGATATTACCCAATAATGGTGAGGATGGCCTCTGCGCTTTGTGGCATCCTTGTTTTTATAACGAAATAGATAATCAAAAATACACATATGAACGAAATCAAAACTCCTTGGCATATGTTCCGATGGGTGATGGTACACGGTATTATGCAGGAGGGCTTAATGGTGGTACAAGAGCAGCATATTTGCAACTTATTCATCAATTAGCCGACAATATCGAGCGAGATAAAGAAAATAATATAGTAGCTCTCTGGCATGATGAATCTCATTTAAACAAATATCTTTTGCATCGATCCGTGCGTGTTCTTTCTCCTCTTTATGGTTGGCCAGAAGAGTTTCCACCGAATCATCAAGTGAAGATCATGATTAAGGATAAACGAAAATATGGTGGGCATCAAGCGTTACGTAATGGAAGCTAATACAGAAGAACCACTTCTCACAAATAAGTGAGAGTGGTTCTTTCCATTTACCAAAGGATTGACCTCATTGTTCATTATTATTGTGTTAAAGCCCAAGAACTTTCCACCTGGGTTTTATATATTTTCAGCCAAACCGTTAGCAAAGCATGTTCGGTGGAATCTAATAAATAATTTGATAAAATACCACGGGTTATTTCGAAGTATTCATCCTTAGTTGTACTTTCCGCTTTTTTGCAGGCAATGATCTCAAAATTATATGTTCCTCTCCATTCATTTTCACGTATTTCTGTCACCATATATCCATATTGTTCAAGAATATATTGTAAGGTCTGGGGTGAATAACCTTCGCAATGAACAGCCCAGCTTGCTTCATGAGATCCAAATAAATGCCGAATGCCAAGTGCGTGCTTAGAAAATGAAGTCATCGGATGTAAGAATGTTAGTGTTTGACGATGAAAATTTGGAACTTCAATATGGAGTATTCCCCCAGTAGTTAACCAGGAAGACCAGCTAGCAAGAAGTGCTAACGCCACAGGGCGAGTGAAGTGTTCAAACACATGATGCAAGCGAATCTCGTTAATCGAATATACTGGATAGCTGATATCCAGTATATTGGCATGGATATCAGCAACACTTTTAGATTGAACGGAATGGGCTTCTAGGGGGAAATCGATATTTACATACCCTTGCAAATAGCTTTGACCACATCCTAAATGCAGTTTCATATCAAAACCCTCCTCAATAATGGTTAAATCCTCTTAGAATGGAATGATATCGTATTACTTCAAAAATACCATTTTTAAAGCTTGATCATACATTTGCACGGCATGATCTACATACTCTCTACCTACGAATGAAGGATTAGCCCATTGTAGAAAATTATGAAAAGTATGACGACGCTGTACCCAAACATTTTCATCAAGGGCCCTGATGCTAGTACTTGGAGTATCACGGTAGGTCACAAGAGGCTCATTGACAAAGGAAAAATTGGTCTGAGATGCCACCCGTAGCCATAAGGCATAGTCTTCCACGCCTCGGCAATAACTCTCTTCTGGAAAACCTAGGACAAGGGGGACTAAAGAAGAATGTATCATCGCTGAGCTACAAACTACATTGTTGACGATCAGTAAGTCATCGAAGGTCAGAAATTCTTTCGGGTACTCTAGTAAAGAACCAACAATTCCTTGTTGAGGTAAAAAGCGGTAGGCGTTTGAAGATACGGCAAGGGTACCTTGCTCTTGGGCGTAGTCTAGTTGGGTTTTAATTTTATTAGTAGCCCATTCATCATCGCTGTCCAAAAATGCCAACCACTCTCCTGTTGAAGCTCTCACGCCACGATTTCTTGGGGTAGCTGGCCTGCCGATGTGCTCACCGGGTATCCATTTTACACGCGCATCGTCAATTGATTTCACAATGGACTCTGTATTATCGGTAGAACCATCATCACAGACTAATACTTCCCAAGTAGGATGAGTTTGATATAGTGCACTTTTAATACTTGCTTCAATGGTATCTGCCCGATTATAAGTAGGAATCACAACGGAAACCCGGCTTGCTATACCGTTTGCACACTGTTTACTGACATATTGTAATAGTTCCATTTTTCACCTCGTCAAAAATATAGAAATCGAATATTACAATATATGTAGTTCTACGAAAAGTGTGACTATTTATTC
>CAXYVG010000165.1:0-5439 GCA_964292325.1 uncultured bacterium
ATCCTCAAAGAGATCGAAGATAACCTTATGTAATAGAAAAAACTTGAGAGGTATAAGTCTGAAACACTCCGCAACGTCTCAATAAAGTAAAAAAGCGCATGGCAAACAAGCCATCCAGTTGATGACTTTTTTAAAATAAGGGTCAAATTAAGCGCTGTTATCTTCCTTAGAAATTGTATAACCTTGGCGCTGAAGAATAAAAACAGCTTGTTCTACTGTAACTTCACGATGTAGAGGAAGAACATCAGCTTTTTTGTAAAGCTCAGCATTGTAAGGTTCACTTTTTTTAAGGATTTGATAAATAGCAGTCAGCATCATTCGTGCAATAGCTATAATTGCGCGTTTATGCCCCCGGCGACGTCTAATCGCTAAATACCGATTGCGAATTTCAGGATGCTTTTCACTGGTAACAACAGCGTTAGCACATTGCACTAGTAAGGGTTTGATGTAAACGCCAGCCCGACTAATGCGCACACTTTTCTTTTTACCAGCACTTTCATTATTTTGAGGTGTTAATCCAGCCCAAGAACATAAATGCTTAGCCGTAGGGAACACAGACATATCAACACCTATTTCTGAAATTATAGCGATAGCAGAAAATACTTTGATACCTGGTACGGTAGCAACAAGGTTAAGTTCTTTTTGAAATGGTTCAGTAAGGGCAAGTATAACTTGTTCAAGGTTAAGTTTGCAGAGTTCAAGGTTGTCATAGTGTTGCCTAATAATTGTAAGTTTTAGTGCTTGCTCAGGTGTGATCATACCGTCGATGGCAAGTTGTAAATCGGATACTTTAGTGTGCATTGATCCGTGAATCAAAGGTGTAACATCAAAATCTGTATCCATTGGATTTTCAAGTATTCGTTCAATAATAGCCATTGAACTTTTGCCAAAAGTGTCTGATATCACATTGGCAAGCTGAATATTTGATACAGTAAGGCAGTTTTGAGTTCGATTCTTTTCACTGGATTTAAAATTGGTAAGCTTTACACGGTAGCGCATTAAATCACGCAGTTGACGAATTACAAGAGGTGGCATAAAACTACCATTCACAAGATCGTGCTTGAAGAGGTCAGCAATCCATTTAGCATCTTTCTTGTCAGTTTTCTTACCGCGAATCGCCTTGACGTACTTTGGATGGGCAAGCGTTATCTTGCAAGTTGCTTCTAAAATATTAAACACAGGTATCCAATACTTTCCAGTTGATTCCATGCAGATATCTTTACAGGAATTGGAGTGTAGCCACTCCGACAGCTCTCGTAGTCCTTTTGTAAAGGTCGAGAAGCGACTGGATTTGTAATTGGTAACACCTTTGTCATTAGTAGAAGCAATACAGGCAACAATAAACTTTTTGTGAACATCAATTCCACAACAGATGGGGTAAACAATTCGGAGCATAATATCCCTTCTTAAGAAAAATTATTGAGAATAACAGACATTAACTGATTGTTCAGCGCTAAACGAGTATTGTTTATACAAAGATAAGTCTACGTGCTAAAAGTCACACTTATTTGTGCTTGAAAGAACAATCTACACAGATATTTATGCGGTCAACTCTCAAAAGAGCAGCACACTCACCCCCACGTGCTTTGTAGTTGGCTGCATTCTCAATAATACGATTTTAACCCAAATAAGCTCAAGGTAACGGTTTCATACCGTTTTGTGCCTTGAGCGAAGCGAAAGGAATGGCTATATTTATGAATGAAGTTAAATTCGGCAGGATACTTGAGACTGGCATGGGTCTAGTAATGTCCTTTACTCTTAACAGCTCAGCGATGATTCTCCTCGGCGCGCCGATGACATTCAAAAACATCATGTTCGGCTGGGCGGGCGCTTTTGCGATAGCCGTGGCGATAAACTATTACTGCCCCGTTATGAACTGGGTCATACCTATCACGAAGAACATAAAAAATAAGACCATCGAGTATATCGTAAGGATATTGATTTTCTCTTTTATCGAAATTCTTTTCAACAGCGTCTGGTGCATGGTTAATGCCAATGTTATACAATTTTGGCCGAGTAAGTTCCCGATACTGCTGGGTGTTGGAACTGTGGCAATCTTCATTTCACTGCCGATAATGGTCAGGATAGCCGGTGCGCTGGCGAAAGAGAGTAATTCAGGAATATAACCCAAATATAAAGATCTCAGCCAAAAGGTCCTTAAGGAACATACCCCCAACCCAAAGTACGGGACAGTCTTTATTCTGAACTGTTCCGTACTTTAATGCTGTTATTCTCACTTATTGCTTCGAACATCACATTTGACTGATTTATCATCGCTTCATATGCGCCATATGGATAGCACAAAGATTCCAGCCTCAATTGAAAAATGAAAATCTATAGTCTCCGTACCAGTGCCGTTCGTGTCGACTCGCTGAACTGTGTTTTAGTACGGAGATTTTTGTTTTTCAAAAAAACCTTGTATTTCATCTGCATATTTAGCCGGATGATTGTCTTGAATTATCTTCCCTGAATTGTGCAGGCCGACGTCAAATACATGCAGTCACCGCAGCTGTTGTAACGACTTCTGCCGGAATTTGAGGAAGAACTCTGCGTGAACCGGTTTAGCCCGCCGTATGGTCTGTAACGGATGCAGCCAGCTGTGTGTGCATGTTGTAAATATATAATAATCAGAAAATACGTCAATTACTTATATAAAAATCTATTCTCGATTTTTTATATTTGATAGTGTATAATTAACTTCATGGTCATTTGTAATCTTTTTATACAGAAGATACTTTTTCTGGTTTGAAAGTAGGTGATTTCCATTAATCTATTGAAGTGCGAAGCCTATACATATATCACCAAGATGATTTATGCAGGCAAGATAAAATATGGAGAAATATATTTTATTAATGATATTGCCGCCAAGCTTAATATGTCTCGGACCCCCGTTAGAGATGCGATTCATATGCTTAGCGATGAAAATAGGATTGATATTCTGCCGAGCCGAGGGTTCCGATTGCATTACATTACGGAAGATGAGATCGAGCAAATGTACCATTACAGTAGAGCAATCGAAGGCTACTGTGCCTCTTGTTTGGCCAAAAAGTCCAAGATGGAAGGTTCCTGTAGTCATATTGTTCAACTAAAGGATCTATTCGAAAAAATGCGTGACTCAGATTTAGAACACATTTCTTTCGGAGATTTTTATTTTCTTGACAATGAGTTTCATCGAGTTCTTATCGAATCTACGTTTAATAATCTTAGAGAAACGGGATTTTATGATCGTCCGGAAATACACCTGACAGATAATCCTGCCAGCAAATTGGAGATTCTTAAATTACATCAAAATTTATTGGAAGCTATATGCGCTGGAGATTCAGACGGTGCTTATTCGGTTATGTTGTCACACGCCGACATAATATTTGATGCTTATAAGTCTTCGAAAAAACATGGCGACTCTGATAATTAATGAAATACAGCTTAGGTATGTAGGTTTACTTAGAAACTGATAGTAATGATAGAAGTAGTTTTATCATTATTATTTTAAACGGAGGAATTAAAAGCTTTAAGTAGGGGCTATCATGTAACCAATCAAAATGATGGGAGTTTAACACATAAATTGGGCAATCAAAGGTGCATTTCCCTGAACAAAAAGCTATTTTAAGTTTACAATAACAAAGCCCTGAGGCTGCTATGATATGCTCCCCTTGTGGTCAATGTCATTAAGTTAAGGCCTGAAAAACACAACCATCTTAATCTGGAGGGTTGTGTTTTTCTTATACATACAAGTAGGCATATAAAATTTATCAATTGTAAAAAAACACTTGACAAATAAATAAAAATCGAAGGCTTCGCCTTGAAAATGAGGACATTTTTAAGGCGGCCTTAGCGTGAAAAATAACTTGACTTATTTATCACAGTTAGTAGGAGGCACACGAATTATTTTACCAATACTATGTATTGGGTTTGCGACGTATGTTATAATCATAAAAGTAAAAAGTATGTTCCTTTGGTTTGTTTTGTTTCGCGATTAAACAATACCATAAAAAGGGCATACTTTTTACTTTTTCAGAAAAAATATAGTCACATTAAAAATCCACTTAGACAGAAGACTCAACAAGCAGTGGAATCTGCAAGTTGAGTCTTTGATATATCTACATACAAGAAGATATTTGATTAAGAGAAAAGATGTCAAGGTCAATTGAACTGCCGATAAGCCATCGCATAGCGATTTCGTTCTTCTGCGTAACAGGTTAAACGACGAAATTTATTTTAAGTTTAATAGGTCATCTAATCCTAATCTCATTGATTCATTGCAACTCAGTGGAACCGTCCCCTCGATTCTGTATGCATTGCCATTGTACACTTTTTCCACAATATCAACATGATTTTTTATAGTATCAGTTACAGTTGATTCTGTTTGTTCAATAATTCGATTACAATTTAACACCATTCCACAAAAAGCAGGACAAAGGGGACAGGTGTATGCCCCCCTTCCATGTCCCCTTTCTTCTTTTTCACCTTCTATTTTACTTTACATAGAATAAAATAGAGTTTATTAAGGAGGTAATTATTCTATGACTAAATATCTTGATCCAGATTGTCCTTGCCCGTCCACTTATATACCATCATTGAACTATATGGTTGCTATACCGATTAACCTAGCCAAATCTCTGGAAGGGAAATATTTTGTAGGCTACGCTGATAATCTAACCTTCGGGCGCGGTACCAGTGCGTGGGCCAGGCTATACAATCCATGCAATTCCGGAGTGCTTTTGCACGTGACCGTCTGGACTGTAAGCGATGTATCTGACTCCACATATCGAGCCCAAATCTGGTTTAATACCGATCCGCCCGGAAAACCCCAAAAATCCACATTGGTAACTCCCTCTAATCTGGCTCTTTGTCCCCTTCCTCGTCCCAAAGTAAGTCTTCAGTATGCATCACGTGTTGCTGGTGATCCAGAGGGCGGGATTAAAGCCTTTGTTCGGCGCGGTCAGCCAGAAACTACGATAGTCGATGATGAACAGGGTAAATTCATCTTCCCACCTGGCGGTTCTTTTCTTATCTTCTTATCTAACCCTGAGTCGCCAGAGCTAGCAGCTGCTGGCAGAATAGCCTTCGGTTGGTGGGAAGAGCCTATCTGCAGTGATGAATAACCCTGTACAATCTAGCTCCGTCTATAACCATAGGAATTGAGGAAACGGTTCCTTTACTTCCAATATTGTGTTATACCCCATAAGAAGGTCACTCAAAGGACACGATTCTTTCGAGTCGGTTTGAAAATAAGCCATAATACATCTTCATAATGAATTAGCTATATAAAGTCAAATCCCTGTAAAAATCATACAAATTTTGACAGCGATTTTTTAGCTATTATAAATGATACGGTTCTGCGTATCGGGTCAAACGGTGCAGAAAAAAATCAATGACGATTTCCACAGCTATATCATCGGGCACTCAGCAAATAGAGGAAATAAGCATATAAATTAGCAA
>CAXYVG010000166.1:0-5398 GCA_964292325.1 uncultured bacterium
TACGCTGAAAGTACTTGGCTGGAAACGGCCTGGGAGGATAAGTAGTTGCCGGTTAATCCAGTGGCGATAGCTGTGGGGTTCCACCTGTTCCCATACCGAACACAGTAGTTAAGCTCACATACGTCGAAAGTACTTGGTTGGAAACGGCCTGGGAGGATAGATAGTTGCTGGTTAAATAAAGGCACTCATGTACATGAGTGCCTTTATTTTTAGTATTATATAGATATTATATAGATATTATAAAATTTATATAATACTAATTGTTGTGGTATATCCCTAAGCCACATCAGACTAACGATACTGTTATCATTTTTTTAGTGCTTTATATATTAAAAATACTGTATGTAATGAGAATATAATTTCACATCACATACAGTATCATACTGTTTGTTTAACACATCTTGAATGTATAGTAGAGAAGATTGTCAGTCAGCAAGATTTTATGGGATGAAAAAAAATATTTGCACTAAGTCGCCTGGCACCAAACAATCAAATCCAAAATCAATGTTTTCTCCTTCTATGCTATAAGTATCCCTATACTGGAGGCGGCCCTTTACAAAGACTTGAAAGAGGCAACTAGTGGGATACTCTGCTTTGACAATGCTAGTACGTTCTGAGACGAGAAAGGCTTGTTCAACAATAGACATTCGATAACCCCCTTTAGTTTGTGTATAATGTCTCGATAAAACTCAACAATATTATATAATTCTTCTTTTATTTAGTAATTCCTTTTAACATAAAATATTATTTATATAAAATTTGATTTATTGAAACGATGAAAAGAAAATGGAGGTAGTTGAAAATTTTACAAAGTAAAGAATGGTTGGCTGAAAAATTAAGTAATCTTTATGATTCTAATCCTTATATCAACTTACTAGATATGCAGATTACGAAACTTGAGGATGGACAAGCTGAGATTAGCATGCCTATCATTGCAGGGAAGCATACTAATCTATATAATATTGCTCATGGTGGTGCGTTGGCTTCTTTAGCTGATACTGCTATGGGGATAGCTTGTGTTACTACTGGTAAAAAAGTAGTGACTTTAGAAATGAATGTGAATTTTATTAAGGGTGCAGTACCACAAGCGGAACTAAAAGCAGTAGGTAAAATTATACATAGAGGAAAAAGTACGATGATCGCAGAAGGAGAAATTAGGGACGGTCATAATACATTGCTTGTTAAATCAAGAGGTACTTTTTTTGTCATTGGTGATTTTCAAGACGTATAAAATGCTAAAAACAATGCCGTATCAGTTCAAAACTGATACGGCATTGTTTTGTATAATGTAAATTCTCTTTACAAGAACACCAGTTTGGTTTACTATAATAAAGCAAACTAATATTTGCTATCGTACTATAGATGCGCTAGTTATATGTTATAAGTAATACAATATATATGAAAACAGGTGATTATTTTCAATTGGGCAATACATATCATTATTGGTCTTTTTTTTAGTATCGGATTTACTACACAACCAATCGATATTTGTTTTATTATGATTGGCAGTTTATTACCGGATATAGATCATCCAAAGTCGATGATGGGTAGGATGAATATTTTTGTAAGTTTGATGAGCCATCGAGGTTTTTGCCATACACTAGCTGGCTGCATTGTACTTTCTCTTCCTTTTCTTTATATCCATGGCGCAGCACCATATGTGTTTTTGGGAACCATTTCTCATTTATTTGGTGATAAGTTGCATTCGGCAACAGGCAATAGAATGTTTAAAATTAAAATGTGGTAACATAATGAAAAAAATGTACAGATTTTATGGAATGTTTATTAAGTAAATAGGATACTATAAATAAGTGGGAGTGCAATAGAGACTCCGCAGATTAAATAAAAAGTAGATAGCAGGACGTTTTTACATTATAACGAATATCTATTAATATGTGACATAAGCACAAATAATAAGTTAGAACTTTCGAAAAGAGGGAATGGCATGCAATTAAAAAAAGACACGATATATAATGGCTTTCGATTTGAAGAAGAGCAAAATATTGATGATATCAATTCCATTGCTCAAATTTTTTATCATGAAAAAAGTGGTGCTCGTTTATTATATCTAAAAAATGATGATGATAATAAAGTATTTTCTATTACCTTTCGTACACCGCCTGCTGATAGTACAGGAGTTGCTCATATCGTAGAACATTCTGTATTATGCGGATCAAGAAAATTCCCATTAAAAGAACCTTTTGTTGAATTAGTCAAAGGTTCTTTAAATACTTATTTAAATGCAATGACATTTCCTGATAAAACGATGTACCCAGTAGCGAGTCGTAATGAAAAAGATTTTCGTAATTTAATGGATGTATATTTAGATGCTGTTTTGTATCCTAATATAACAAAAAATCCAGAAACATTGATGCAAGAAGGTTGGCACTATGAATTAGAGAATAAAGAAGGTGAGATCTCTTATAAAGGTGTGGTTTATAATGAGATGAAAGGCGTCTTTTCTTCACCTGATGCCATATTAGAGAATAAGACATTTGAAATATTATTTCCGGATACTGCTTATGGTGTTGAATCAGGTGGTGATCCAGCTGATATTCCAAACCTTACCCAAGAACAGTTTATTGATTTTCATAAACAATATTATCATCCTGCCAATAGCTATATTTTTCTATATGGCAATTTAGATCTTTTGGAAAATTTAAAATTTCTGAATGAAGAATATTTGAGTCATTTTGAAAAAATTAAAGTACAATCTCAAATTGCTTTGCAACCATCTTTTGTACATAAGGTAGAAAAAGTTTTTGATTATCCTATTACGCCAGATGATACCATTGAAGATAAAACTTTTATTAGTATGAATGTTGTCTTAGGACAAGATGTTAGTTCTGAAACTTGTTTGGCTTTTCAAATATTAGAGTATTTATTGTTAGAAACTCCAGCTGCACCACTGAAAAAAGCCATTATCGACTCAGGGATTGGAAAAGATGTAGCGGGGAATTTTGTAAAGAGCATTTTACAACCTACCTTTGGTATTGTTCTTGCTGGTACCAATGAACAGGAAAAAGATCGCTTTATTCAAGTGGTCGATACAGAGCTGAAGCGGTTAGTCACGGAGGGGATTGATAAGAAGCTAATTGAGGCTTGTATTAATATTTTTGAATTTACTTTACGAGAGGCGAACTTTGGTAGCCGTCCGAAAGGTCTTATTTATAATATTAAATGTATGGATAGTTGGCTATATGACAAAAATCCAGTACTTCATCTTACCTATAGTGAAAATCTGAAAAAAATTAAACGTGGACTTACCACTCCTTATTTTGAGCAGTTAATTGAACGTTATTTACTAGATAATAACCATCAGGCAGTGGTTACTCTGCGACCTAAACATGGATTAGCGGAAGAAAAGGATCAAGAAGTCCGTAAGCAATTAGCCGATTATAAGGCATCTCTATCCGCAGGCGAAATTGATCAACTTATTCAACAAACAGCGAAATTGAAAAGCAGTCAACAAACTGCAGACTCACCAGAAGCATTAGCAACCATTCCACTATTAAAACTTGCCGATTTAGAAAAAGAATCAGAACAGTTACCATTGATAGAAAAGCAAGAACTAGGTGTACCTGTATTATTGCATCCTCTCTATACGAATGAAATTGCGTATACAAATTTTTACTTTGATACACGGGTTGTTTCACAGCCATATTTACCATATATTTATTTGCTAACAGAGGTGCTGGGGAAAATTTCAACAGAGAAATATCATTATGCAGAGCTGTCCAATGAAATAAATATCCATACGGGTGGCATCGGTTGTGATGTTTCTGTTTATAATGAGAATCATAATAACGAGCAATATTTACCTAAGCTTGTAGTAAAAGGGAAAGCGCTAGTCGAAAAACTGCCTCAGTTATTTAGTTTATTTGAGCAAATCATTGCATATAGTCATTTTGACAATTGTAAACGGATACAGGAAATCGTTCAAGAAGTGAAATCAAACTGGGACATGAATTTATTTCGTCGTGGGCAGCAGTTGGTGACCAATCGAGTGTTATCCTATTTTTCACCGATTGCTCAGTATAATGAAATGGGAATGCTTGCTTTTTATGATTTCATTGCCGATTTAGAAAAGAACTTTGCAACAAAATCAGAAGAAATTTGTAAAAATCTCGAAATGATAGCAAAATTAATTTTTAATAAAAATAATTTACTAGTGAGTGTGACTGTTGAAGAAAAAAATTATCCTAAAGTAGTAGAAAATCTTTTTGCGTTTTATCAGTGCTTAGGAGATGAGCAGCACGCGATCATACCTTACAAATTTGATACTGTTCAGCTAAATGAAGGACTCATGACATCAGGGAAAGTTCAATATGTTGTAAAGGGTGCTAATTTTTGTAAGCTAGGATATAAGTATTCTGGAAGTTTAAAAGTACTCGAAACGATTTTACGTTATGATTACTTGTGGACGCGAGTGCGTGTACAAGGGGGAGCGTATGGTGGGTTTGCCAAA
Organism: uncultured bacterium; assembly: GCA_964292325.1. Taxonomy (GTDB): domain Bacteria; phylum Bacillota; class Negativicutes; order DSM-13327; family DSM-13327; genus CTSoil-075. Next base: position 4,469 of record CAXYVG010000166.1, read on the forward strand.
TTTGAGCGTAATGGTAATATGGTTTTTGGTTCTTATCGTGATCCGAATCTAAAAGAAACGTTAGCAGTGTATGATGAGACCGCTGATTATTTGCGAAATTGTGTGATTGATCAGCGCGAAATGACGAAATATATTATTGGTACAATGAGCCAACTTGATACACCGCTTACCGCTTCGCAAAAGGGGGAAAAATCAACCAATCAGTATATACGGAAAATTTCGCAGCAAATGATTCAAACAGAACGAGATGAGATTTTAACTACACAGCATCAAGATATTTGTAAGCTTTCTGAGCTAATCGATGAGGGAATGAAACAAAACTATCTTTGTGTATTTGGTAACGAACAGAAAATTAAAGAAAATAGCAACTTATTTAAAACTTTGACAAAAGTATTGAAGTAATACGAAATGGATCAATAGTAACAGGTTCTAAAAAAAAGCAAGAGAAAGAGTGAAAGTACCCTTTCTCTTGCTTTTTGATTATTTCTTGTCTTTAGGGCAAATTTCTTTAGCAAATTCGGTAGAAGACTTTTGCGATTGAGGTTTAGTTTGAGAGTTTGATTTAGAGTTGGATTGAGAATTTCCTTTGGAGCTATGACTTGTACGTTTTTCCATTGTATCACCTCCTTGGCATAGTGTACCCAAAAAATGCAGAGAGCAACCCGGATAAAAAAATATTTATAAAGAAGTTGACATGATTACCGTAGTTATGTTATTATAAATGAGTTGTCAGCAACGACAACAAAAAATATGTTGACATGATGAAGTTAAAGTGTTACACTATAACTCGTCGCAAGAAACGACATGGTGTTCTTTGAAAACTAAACAATGTAAGTAAGGTTGAAAAAGCCAGATGTGTGAGTATCATTAATTGGTATGCGGGAATAGCTCAGCGGTAGAGCATCGCCTTGCCAAGGCGAGGGTCGGGAG
>CAXYVG010000167.1:0-5356 GCA_964292325.1 uncultured bacterium
TTTCGGCGTATTATGTCGCGTTGTTTTTTAAAAATACTAGTTATGCAAAAGACTCCTTAGTATAAGCAGTTTAAATGCGGAATTTATAGCAAATATTAAACGATATATGTTATAATTAAAAAAAGTAAATGAGGTGATTAATTTGTCGATTAAAACAAAGTTGATAGCAGTAACCGTTTTATTGGTTGTCTTTATATTGGGTTTACTAGGAATCAATTTGTACACTTTTTCATTAATAAAAGGTGATGCGCCATCAATAAACCTTTCAGGTAATATGCGGTTTCGTGCGTATAAAATAGGTTTGTTAAGTGATCAATACTTATATGCGTCTAACGATAAAAAAGCATCAATTGCGCAAGAAATTGAAAGTGAAATTAAGACATATGATAAGATCGTGGCAGGTTTTGAAAAAGGTGATATTGAACTGAATTTGCTTCCAATAGAAGACCCAGAAGTTAAACAACAATATCTTCTTGTCAGCGGAGAATGGAAAAAATACCGTCAATTAGTTTTGAATTCAATGAAAAACAGCACTATAGAAGAAGTTGAAAAAGTAAATTACGCCGTTCCTGGCTATGTTTCCGAAGTAAATAAACTTGTCAATTTACTAGACCAAAGCGCACAGAAAAAAATTGATACTTCGAAGCAGCTTCAATTAGCAATAGCAACTTTAGGCGTACTTGTAGCTACAGGTGCATTTTTCGTCATCATCACTATGGTTATTAGACCGATTCGAAAATTAGCAGTATCATTTGAACAGGTCGCAACGGGCGAAGGTGATCTAAGAGTTCGTTTGGATGAAGACCGTAAAGATGAAATCGGTGAAGTGACTCGATACTTTAACATTTTTGTTGGCAATGTTCAAAGAATAATAGGAGTCTCTCAGGATACTGCTGAAAGAGTTAAACAGTTGGCGAATTTGCTCTCAAGAGCCAGTGAAGAAAGCAGCAAAGCTGTTGAACAGGTGGCGGTTGCAGTGCAGGATGTTTCAGAAGGTGCTAATCGCCAAAATGAAAATATGAATCAATTGGCGCGTAATACGAATGAAGTTGCAGATGGCATGAACAAGATGGCAGAGCATGCGCAAGAGGCATCTTTGTTATCGGAAGAATCGCAGAAGAAAGCTATTTATGGCGATGAAAATGCTGGCATCGTAAATGAACGTACCGAACAGTTGAAAAAAACTGTCGACGAGGTTACGAACAATGTTAATCTTCTTGATGAACACTCTCAAGATATTAGCCAGATCATTGATTTGATTAAAGCCATATCGGGACAAACTAATTTGTTGGCTTTGAATGCTGCAATTGAAGCAGCGAGAGCTGGTGAGGCAGGACGTGGATTTGCCGTAGTAGCTGAAGAAGTTCGTAAATTAGCAGAACAGACGAATGTAGCGGCGAATAGTGTGACCGGAAAAATCACGCAAATGCAGCAACAGGTTGGGATGGTGAAAAATGCCAATTTCTTGCTGGGCGGTGAATTGACGCATATTGAAAAAGCTGTTGTGGATTTAGAGTCCGCCTTGCGTGAGATAATGGAGTCCTCAGAAAGCAGTAAAATAGCTGTAGAAGAAATTACTCTTCTTAATAAACATGTTTCCGGAAATTTTGCAGAAATTGCAGATTCTTCTCAAATAATTGCCCAAGCATCACGTCAGATTGCTGCGCAATCTGAAGATTCTGCAGCGGCAATTGAAGAACAAACGGCTTCGATAGAAGAGTTTACGGCTACAGCGCATCAATTAACGCAAATGGCGGAAGAAATGAACGAAATGGTATCAAAATTCAAAGTTTAAGTAGAATGTGTTGAAAAGGATAATAGTACCTCGAAGGTTATAATAATGATGGTGATAAAATTAATCAATAAGATACGAACTGAACGATAGCTGCAGTAAGATTTGTCCGCGGCTCGTTCATTTTCTAAGTAAATCCATCAGGGCAAGATAGAGCATTTTCTGCAGTGATTCGTCATTGTAGAAGATGCTCTTTCATTTAATCGATTTACGCACTCGCAGCAAAGTTATTCTTTTACTTATAGCACGATAACGCATCAATATGCCTATCGAATATGTTATATATGAAAAGATATATTATTTAGTTGATGACATAAGAATTCACAGGCCTCAATTGGCATGTGGATTCTTGTTATATAAGGAAGAAAAATGATCATTGTGATACTAAAGATTTATTTGTGTGTCTATTAAAAACTTAGTTTTCAGAGTAATAAACAGTACCTTATTAAGATTATGAAAAAGGGTCGTATACTAATCTTAACCTAGGTTGCTTGGAAAAAATAAGTCTTGGGGGTAATTTGATGCTGCCTATAGGCGAATTTTCAAAAATATGTAACGTTACAACCAAAACACTAAGATATTATGATGAAATCGGTTTGCTTAAGCCGGCTATTGTCAACGAGCATAACGGCTACCGCTACTATGATGTTGTGCAACTCAAAACGATTCTTTTTATCAACAAACTGAAAACGTATTGCTTCTCACTAGAAGAAATAGAGGAAGTGTTGAGAGACCAAAGCGAGGAAAAATTATCTCGACTGATCAGGCAAAAGCAAAAACTTATTCGGGAAAAAATGGAAAACTATAATTATGTCCTACATCAACTCAATGAAGATATTCTAAACTTGGAAAGGGGTATAGACCTTATGGCATATTTAGATAATATCAAAGTGGAACTGATTGAAACAGAGCCGAAAAATATTCTGTTTTCACGGCAAAAAATGAGTATTGATGAATACTGTAAATATTTCGGCAAACTGTTTGCAGCTGTAGCGAAAGAACAATTGACATGCATTGGAGCACCTATCGCTATTTATCACGATGAGGAATTTGATCCAACAAATAATGATACTGAAATTGCCATTCCTATTGTTGAAAGAGTAAAAGGAACCCGTGAATTAGCGGGCGGATTATGTGTGAAAGGGGTGCATAAAGGTCCGTATTCAGAGTTGCCGTCCACATATGCAAAAATAGTGCAGTGGATGGAGACTGATAAATACAAATTAGTCGCTCCACCCTATGAAATTTATGTAACAGACCCTGAAAAGACGATTTCTCCAGAGGATTATATTACTGAAATATATTTTCCTGTGAAGAAGTAAAATAAAGACGAGAGGCCTTTGCTATGGAGGTCTCTCGTCTTTATTTGAAAAATATGTAGCTGAATGACTCAACTTTCGCACCTCAAAAATAACTTTAAAGCCTTGCTGTTCATGTGGTAAAAGATACAAACCAGCGCTATGGCACAGGCAGAAGCGAACGCTAAAAGAACTATACCAGGCGCCATTCTTAAACCGGAATACCATTGTGTTGTCCTGAGCTATGTTGCGTGTGTTGCGATGACGGGGTATGTTATAATTATATGCAGATAATTGCACTCGTTTTTATAAAAAACTTAAGAGGTGAGTAAATGAGTCAAGAAATAGACAAAATTATTTATTCCATGATCCGTGTATCTAAAAAACACGGGCAGAAAGAAGTCCTCAAGGATATTTCGCTCTCTTATTTTTACGGAGCAAAAATTGGTGTGCTGGGTCTGAACGGATCCGGCAAAAGCTCGCTCCTTAAAATACTGGCTGGCGAAGATCAGAGCTTTGAAGGTAAGACCGTTCTCGCTCCCGGCTACACCATCGGTTACCTTCCTCAGGAACCGTTGGTGGATGAAACCCGCACCGTGCGCGAGGTGGTGGAAGAAGGCTTAGCGGAACTGGTTCAGATTCGTGACGAGTACGAAGCCATCAACGCCAAATTTTCCGAGCCCATGGAACCGGATGAAATGGACGCGCTTATCACCCGCCAGGGTGAAGTGCAGGATCTTATGGACAGTAAGGATGTCTGGGAACTCGACTCCAGGCTTGAAATGGCCATGGACGCCTTGCGCTGCCCTCCGCCGGACACATCGGTTTCGGTGATTTCGGGCGGTGAACGCCGTCGGGTGGCCTTGTGCCGCCTGCTGCTGAAAAACCCGGACATCCTGCTGCTGGACGAACCCACCAACCACCTGGACGCTGAATCGGTATCCTGGTTGGAACGTTTCTTAAAAACTTTCCCCGGTACTGTAATTGCCGTAACCCACGACCGTTACTTCCTTGACAACGTGGCTGGCTGGATTCTTGAACTTGATCGCGGTCGCGGCATTCCCTGGCAGGGCAATTACTCTTCCTGGCTGGAACAAAAGCAACAACGTCTGGCCAATGAAGAAAAAAGCGAATCCGAACGTCAGAAGACCTTGGCCCGCGAACTTGAGTGGATCCGCATGGCCCCCAAAGGACGCCACGCCAAGAGCAAAGCCAGGATCAACGCTTATGAAGCCCTGCTTTCACATGAGTCTGAACGCTTGGGCAAGGATTTGGAAATATACATTCCACCGGGTCCGCGCTTGGGCAAGATTGTCATTGAAGCCGAAAATGTCAGCAAAGCTCTGGGCGATAAAGTGCTCGTGGAAAACATGAGCTTCATGATTCCCGCTGGAGCCATCGTCGGTATCATCGGCCCAAACGGAGCCGGTAAAACCACGCTTTTCAAGATGGTAACCGGACAGGAAAAGCCAGACAGCGGTACCCTGAAAGTCGGCGAAACCGTTAAGCTGGCTTACGTGGATCAAAACCGCGACTCCCTTGAACCCGAAAAAACCGTCTACGAAGTTATCAGCGACGGCAACGACGTTATCAAGCTGGGCAGCCGCGAGATTAACTCTCGGGCTTATTGCGCGCGCTTCAACATCATGGGGCAGGACCAGCAAAAGAAAGTGGATGTGCTGTCCGGCGGTGAACGCAACCGCGTTCATCTGGCCAAGATGCTGAAAACCGGGGCCAACGTAATCCTCCTTGACGAACCAACCAACGACCTCGACGTGAACACCATGCGCGCCCTGGAAGATGCATTGGAGAACTTTGCCGGTTGCGTGTTGGTCATCAGCCATGATCGCTGGTTCCTTGATCGCATCGCGAGTCACATCATGGCTTTTGAGGGTGATTCCGTCGTGACCTTCTTTGAGGGGAACTACTCGGAGTACGAAGCCGATCGCAAAAAACGCCTTGGCAAAGAAGCCGATCAGCCGCATCGACTGAAGTTTAGAAAACTTACCCGCTAGGAAGCTGCTGAAAACCCCGGATGTTTGCAGTCAAAAATCCGGGGGGGTGCAATAATGCTGCGTGGTGCAATAATGCTGCGTGGTGCAAGGTGGTGCATTGCATCAATAAGTAATTACAGTGCCAGTGATTTCAAGGGTTTGCGGAGATGCAGGCCTTTTTTAATGTGCTAAAAATGCATTTGTTGCCCTCTTAAATAGAACAGACGGCGGTTCCACGCCGAGGGCTCGTTGTGCGGGTCTGCTTTTTTCGA
>CAXYVG010000168.1:0-5349 GCA_964292325.1 uncultured bacterium
CAGAATGGTTGGAACCTGTTGCCGATGATGAGTACAATAGATTAAAATAATTCATCTAACTACGTTGACGGGAAATTTCAGAATTTAGTTCCCACCACGATTGTCGTCAAAGAACGTAGTTCGGTTTCACTATGGTGGGAGTCTTTTTTTGCTAAAAGAGAACGGCTAACGCCAGTAGACTCCATTCCTACAGTAAAAACTGATTTAAAGACTTTGGACAAAAGCAAGGATGTAGTAATATGGCTTGGTCATTCATCGTACTTTATGCAACTTGGCGGTAAACGGATTTTGATTGATCCGGTGTTTAGTTCTTATGCATCGCCTATTTCGTTCGTGAATAAAGCCTTTGTAGGAACCAATCCATATACCGCAGAGGATATGCCGGAAATCGATTATTTGCTTATTTCGCATGACCATTGGGATCATTTGGATTATCCTACGATTATGGACCTGAAACCAAAAATCAAAAATGTGGTTTGCGGTCTAGGTGTAGGATCGTATTTTGAAAAATGGGGATTTGAAGAAAAACTTATACATGAAGCTGACTGGTATACGAAATTACAATTGGAGGATGACTTCACCATTCACGTATTGCCAGCCCGTCATTATTCTGGTCGCTTACTAAGCAAGGATAAGACTTTGTGGGTTGGGTATGCTTTTATAACCCCGGAGCGTCGGGTATTCCTCAGTGGTGATAGTGGATATGGTCCGCACTTTAAAGAGATAGGAGAAATGTTCAACGGTTTCGACCTTGCAATTTTAGATAATGGCCAATATGATAAAAGTTGGCCCTATATACACATGATGCCGGGAGAAGCGGTCCAAGCTGCTGAAGAATTGAAGGCAAAGTCATTACTGCCAGGGCATTCAGGCAAGTTCACAATTGCTAATCATCCTTGGGATGAGCCATTTAAACGCATAACTGATGCAAGTCAAAATAAGAGTTTTAGACTTCTTACGCCAATGATCGGGGAAACAGTTGAGCTTGAAAATGAGCAACAAGTCTTTTCACGTTGGTGGGAAAGGATAAAATAAATGAAACCCTTTATATAAAACGCCTATTCTGCGTATCAGTATCGTTTCTCTATCACAACACATGTTGAGTCGGTCGCGTTGATAGAACGAAAGTAGCCAGTAATGGCGGGCTGTCGCAGGTTTTGGTTAATATGGAAATGTGAATGAGGTGTAATTCCATAGGTGGATTATATTTTCGGCTAGACTTCGGTTTAGTCGATTTTTTTATTCAATGCGGTAGTTTTCGTTAGAGAATTTACAACGAAATACTTGGATTGAAGAAATTCGTATCTTAAAGCGCGAGCTGAGAGGTTTTGAGGGCGGGCATCTTTTATTTGAATATACAATACCACGCATTGGTAACCGCATTGATAATGTGCTTATTTATAACGGTTTAATTTTCCGGATATGTACCGAACTGTTTTCCATCCTGAAGGAAGCCGATGCCCAAACTGACCAGAGACAGGCTTTTGATATTTACTGCTAAAAATGATAAAGCTGATCTCTCATGCCGATACATCCTCAGGTGCTGCTGGTGATGTGGTTCATAGCTGTCTTGAGGGGATAGACAAGTTGAGTCAAGCTGCTGATGACGTAAATTACGAATATTTTTTCGGCACCATTATCAAGAACGCCAGGAATAAAGCCTTTCAAGATTGGCCCGATAATGGCTACAGGCTTTTAAAATCGGCCACCTACCTTGCACGCGATAAGAAACAGGCTAAGAAGATATTTGATGTGTTCCCGCTACTGGGCACATTATATGATGGAACTGATTATCCGGAGAAACTGCTGATTACGCTTGCAATTGTAGAACGCCTGGACGGAAATGAAGCAGCAGAGAAATACATGATGGAGCATATTGACGTCCCTGAGCTTCGAATGGTTGCTTAAAAAGAGGCTGGGGATATAGCTTTGCAACTACAACAGAAAAACCGTAAACAGGCAGCGGAGACACCCATTGGATCGTTGTCTTAACGGTTATCTCTCAAACTAGTTGACATAATGTTTGAAAAATAATACTATATCTATCCGACCTCAAATAACTTATATAGTAATTGACTCCGTAGCCCAGCTGGATAGAGCGTTTGACTACGAATCAAAAGGCCGCAGGTTCGAATCCTGCCGGGGTCACCATGCTTACAAAAATTTGCCTGAGATGAAATGTTATCTTAGATATGTCCAACCTACTTTTATATATCGGGAATTCAATGGTATGCAGCTGTCGAGCCATCTTAGGGTGGAGGGCAAAAGCATATCTTAGGATGCCCACCTGCTGAGTGCAGGTTTGGACATATTAAGAGACGGCATTTTGGGCCTTTAAAGACTTAAGGATCTATAGCTCAGTCGGTAGAGCAGAGGACTGAAAATCCTCGTGTTGGCAGTTCAAGTCTTTCTACTCCTGCCACAAGAATTTTTGACCCACGGAGAATTATCTCGGTGGGTTTTTGCGTATTATATATTGAATATTTCCTTGTGTCTATAAAGAATGATATACTATATTTGTCGGGTAAATTCAAAGATAGTATTTGCGAATGTACATATAATGGAGGGCAAACTATGTCAGTAATAGATTTTAAAGCAGCTCAGAAATGGTCGAAAATTCCTAAAAAAATACAAGAACGACTTATAGACAATATTTTTTGCTCTGCTTGTGGAGTGACAACTATTGTTGAATATACTCTGAGTAATGAAAAGTTGGGTGTCCTCCTCAAAGGGAAATGTAAAAAATGCGGCAAAGACGTAGCGAGGCTTATTGAAGATGAGTAACGGTAGGCAAATCAAGTGAGGTGGAAGAATGGTGCTCGAAACCTTAGATAAAAATATCATTTCAGAAATTAAGCAAATCATGAACAGTGCCCGTGAAAATGTGGCAAGGCATATTAATAATGAGTTGTTACTGGCGTATTGGCAGATTGGTAAAACAATCGTAGAGTATGAGCAAAATGGTAATGTAAAGGCAAAATATGGAGAAAAATTGATTGTTGGCTTATCTAAAAGACTAACACAAGAGTTGGGTAAAGGGTTTTCACGCTCGAATATTAAAAAGATGAGAGCGTTGTTTATAAAGTATCAAAAAAGCCAGACGCTGTCTGGCGATTTATCATGGTCGCATTACTGCGAATTATTATCCATTTCGGATGATTCGGCTCGAAGTTTTTATGAAAAAGAAGCCACAAACTCAAAGTGGTCAGTTAGAGAATTGAAAAGACAGATTGCTACGTCGCTATTTGAGCGACTATTATTATCAAAGGGAGATGCCAATAAAGAGCAGGTATTGCAGTTGGCTCAGGAGGGGATTACCTACCATCAACCACAAGATATTTTATTTAGGGGTGTCGGAACTTCAATTTATCTTTAGCCGTGAAGATGTTGTGATTCCGTGGGAAAAAATTAGAAAAATTGGTACTGATGTGATATTGGTGGAGGCAAGTGCGAGTTTAGAGTTAAAACAATTGGAAGAATGAAATGCGGGGATATGTTATATTGTGGAATAGTACATAGTGGTAGGGGATAAATGAAGTGTAAGTGATCAATGAATATCTATATGTAATATATCTTTTATCAATGAAAAACTTGACAGTTACAGAAAATGCGCGTACCATAGTAAACAGAGAAAATGAGTCATTCAATCACATATGTATAGAACAGGTGCCCACAAGGGCTTAATAGGGAAGATTGGTCAATTCCAACACGGTCCCGCCACTGTAAAGGGGAGTCCCTCACATGATGTCACTGGAAATGTTTCTGGGAAGGCGTGAGGCGATGATGAACCTGAGTCAGGAGAACTGCCTGTTTAACAATCGCCGTTATTACCCACGAGTGATGGGAAGGAGATTACGTTCATTTTGAAACTTTCAAATGAGCCTATTCTTCTTGTGGGAAAGGCTCATTTTTTAATTTATTTTAGGAGGAAAAAAATGAACTTGAATTGGAAAAAAATGATTGTTGCTTCTATGACCTGCGCTGCATTTATTGGGGTAGGAGCAACAACGACTTACGCGAGTTATGCATTAAATTCAGAGGTTAAGCATGCAACTCCCGCATTAAAAAAAGCCGCAGAAATAGGTGTACGTGTTGCAGAAAATTCCGCAATGAAAGATTTAGCGAATAAGGATGCTATTGTTGTAATGAGTTTTGGAACAACCTATGCCGATTCGCGTAAAGCAACGATTGAAAAAACAGTGGCAGATATTCAGGCGGCGCATCCGGATACTAAGGTTGTGATGGCGTTTACTTCTCATATTATTGTTGAACGTATTCAGAAAAATGAAGGCATTACCATTCCGACGCCAGAAGAAGCTTTAGCAAAGCTTAAGGAAGAAGGATATACCCGCGTGGCATTAACTACACTCGATATTATTCCGGGTATGGAATATGCTTATGATAGTGCTGTTTTTGATTTATATAAAAATCAGTTTAAAAAAATGACACTGGGAACTTCTCTAGTGTACTGGATGGGGCAAGAAAAACAACGTGATGATGTTACTGAAACGTTAAAAGCGCTAAGCACTGAGTTCCCTAAAACAGGGAAAAAAGATGCAATTTTATTGATGGAGCATGGTACTCCTCATCCTGCTAATGCATATTATTCCGTCATGCAGGCACGCTTGAATCAACTTGGTATGAACAATGTGATTATCTATACGGTTGAAGGATGGCCGAGTTTAGAAACTATTATGTCGCAATTGAAAGAAAAGGGCATAAAAAATGTTACTTTGATTCCGATGATGATGGTTGCCGGTGATCATGCAAACAATGATATGGCAGGTAATGAACCAGACTCTCATAAATCGATATTAGAAAAAGAAGGATTCCATGTGTCGACGTATATTCATGGATTGGGAGAAAATGAAGCCATCCGTAAACTTTTTGTTGATCGGGCAAACGAATCATGGGATGCATTGCAAAATGAAGTCCCACATCCAGCTCATCATATGAAGAAAAATTAAGAATAGAGAAACTGTAACAAAAGATAAATAGATACTCCTGAGTATGCTTGCTATGCGAAAGAAATAGAAAGATACTAATAATAAACCACCACTTCAAGTGGTGGTTTATTATTAGCCTTATAAGGGCTGATTAGTTGCTACGCCTAAAAGGCGGAGATACGGATGGTGTTGTATTGGCTAAAAACTATTATCAAGGGCCATTGAGGTTATGACTTTTACCAGCTCTTTGATAGTGACTAAGATCAATGCGATACAGCTGGTTTATTGAAAAGTAATGTGGATAAAGTTGACAAAAAAAAAGAATAATGTTACTATAAATACTGTTAACCTGAGTTTTGCAGTAAAATAAGATAAAAAAGCCCTGCTAGTTCAGCAAATTCGC
>CAXYVG010000169.1:0-5269 GCA_964292325.1 uncultured bacterium
TCCTTCAGGAATGTTGAAAAATATGATTTTTGATCTGGTGGCTGGAAAAGAATTGGCTTGGCGTCTTGCCGTGCGTGATATCAAAGCACAATACCGTCAGGCTTTGCTGGGTATTGTGTGGGCTTTTATCATTCCTCTTCTTAATACTGCAGTCTGGTTATTCCTCAGTAAGTCTGGGATTTTTATGGTTTCAAACACATCTATTTCATATCCAGTATATGTGTTTACCGGTACCATGCTCTGGTCAATTTTCATGGATGCGGTGAATGCGCCGTTACAACAGTCAATTTCAGCTAAGTCCATGCTTGCAAAACTTAATTTTCCGCGAGAAGCGCTGATAGTTTCAGGAATATATCAGACCCTCTTTAATGCATCTGTTAAGCTATTACTACTGTTTATTGTTTTGATTATTATGAAAGTAAACTTCGGTTGGGGAATCCTGCTGTTCCCAGCAGGATTGTTTTCATTGATGCTGGTCGGTACAGCTTTGGGATTACTGATTACACCGATTGGCATGCTCTATACTGATATTGGACGGGCTTTGCCGCTACTCATGCAGTTCCTAATGTTTGTTACACCTGTGGTGTTTCCTATGCCTAAGGAAGGGGTGGCAGCCACCTTGTTTGCATATAACCCTTTGACTCCTGTTATCCTTACTAGCCGGGACTGGTTGACCGGTTTTCCTCCTGAGTACCTTTGGCCTTTTCTGTTGGTAAATGCCGTCACCGTGCTATTGCTTATAGTAGTATGGATAGTTTACCGGTTGGCGATGCCGATATTGATAGAACGTATGAGTGCTTGAACATGAGTGATACCCTGATCAAAGTTGAAGGTGTTTCCAAGAAGTTTTGTCGCGATCTCAAACGCTCATTGTGGTATGGCATGCAGGATCTTGGCAATGAATTATTGGGGCGACGGCATGGCGGCAACGGTGCTTTACGGAATGATGAGTTCTGGGCGGTGAATGACGTTTCTTTTGAGCTTAAACGAGGCGAGTGTCTGGGGCTTATCGGCCACAATGGCGCAGGCAAGACAACGCTTTTGCGTATGTTAAATGGTCTTATTAAACCCGATAAGGGTCGAATTGAAATGCGCGGCAGAGTAGGGGCGCTTATTGCCTTGGGGGCCGGATTCAATCCGATTTTGACTGGACGTGAAAACATTTACGTGAATGCGTCGATATTGGGACTGAGTAAACGGGAAATCGAAACTAAAATTGATGAGATCATTGATTTTGCAGAGATCGGGGAGTTTATCGATTCTCCAGTGCAGAACTACAGTTCAGGGATGACTGTAAGGCTAGGATTTGCTGTGGCAACGGCTATAACTCCAGATATTTTGCTCTTAGACGAGGTCTTAGCTGTTGGAGACACAATGTTTAGAGCAAAGTGTCTGCAACGTATTGGTAAAATACTCAGCAACACTAGTGTAATATTTGTTAGCCATGATCAAAATCAAGTTTCTAGAATATGTGATAAGGTTTTATTACTTGAAAAAGGTAAAGTAGTATACCAAGGATCTACCTGTGATGGTTTGAGCTTCTACAGAAATATAAATCTTACGGTTATGGAATCATATGTATTTTGTGTTCCAAGTATTACAAGTCCATTATTTAGTGCATCTGTTTCCAGAATTATTTGGGGAGATAACTTAGAGTTTATTTTAAAGTTTAATGCAAATATTGAATTTGATATTGGACTATTTTTAATTCATTTATCAAATGACAATATGTTTGTTTCGCATGCAGAGGTAAAATTTGAGAGTGTTGCAGTCTGTAGTGGCAAAAATATATATAAGATTGTTGTTCAAAATAATCAGTTAGTAGCAGGTAGGTTTTATGCGAGTATTTCAGTCTTTTCTAAAGATCGTAAAACTATATTATTGCATATGATAAATGCTACTAGTTTTGAAGTGATTGGGAGTCGTGGATATGGACCATCAATACTCCAAAAGGCCAGAATCGAAACAGTTTTATCAAAGAAGTAATATGGCGTAGATATAATATATGAAAACATTAAATGAATATTTAATTGCATATAACAAATCTGTTAAATTGCATCTTGGTTGCGGCGGGGAAAGATGGAAGGATTTCATCAATGTGGACTTGTATCCCTGCGATTGTTCTAGGATTGATTCATCTCGTTCTGGATGCGTGGCAGATGCATTTGCTGATATTAGAAATCTCAAGATTGCTAACGATACTGTTGATGAAATATTTACTAGTCACACTTTTGAACATTTTCCGAGATGGGAAGGTGAGGAAATGTTAGCGGATTGGTTTAGAATTCTTAAACCAGGTGGTAAGTTGGTTATTGAAACTCCAGATTTTTGGCGGTGTGTACTTTGGTTGTTTCACCCTTCCAGTGAAAAGCGACGTTTGGGGCGAACTCAGTTTTATGGAAACCAATGGGATAGGATTGACTATGAAACGCACAGATACTTGTGGACAAGTCGTGAACTATACAATGTATGCATAAAACTAGGTTTTAAGAAAGTTAATGTATCACATCGAACCGAAACACATTATCCTTGGCGTGACATGAGACTAGAGGCGTGGAAATAGACATGAAGGTGGTGCAAATAGTTCAACAATTATTGCATATTGATCTAAAAACTAATCTTAAATACATTTTGCTTGTTCCTGACTCATTGTTTTGGGTTACTGGTAGAATAGCCCGTGAAATAAGCAATGTTTTAATTGAAAAAGGTGCTAACCCGCTAATTTGTTCTGGTCCTGTGCTTTCAAAATTGCTTGCAATAATGCCTGATTTTGTTAATCAAATTCAAATTGTTCATTTTTTAACTCCTCATCTTGCAACAAACTTTAAAGATTTTTTTTATGATAAGTGTATTTTTATATCAACGATTCATCATATTGAAAACGCTCAGAGTGTCGAGCCTTCATTATATTCTGATGCAATAATGACAGTATCACGTCAGTGGCACAATGAACTCGAACAATCAGGAATTCCTAAATCCAAATTAGTGATGATTCAAAATGGAATTGATGTAGACCTATTTCATCCAGTTTCTAATGACGAAAAATTAGAAATAAGACGAAAATACGGATTGCCATTAAATAAGTTTGTTATTGGTTTTTCTGCTAAAAAAACAAGTGATTCGTGCGACCGGAAAGGTATAGATGTTCTAGAATCAATAATAAAATTATCGTCTGTTGAGCTAGGTTCCAATATAACATGGTTTATACGTGGGCCTGGTTGGGACTATTTGATTGAACATTTTCAGAAGCAAGGAATTGATATCTATTATTGTCATTTCCTTGAAAGTGATAATAGTTTGGCCGAATCATACCAAGCTCTTGACGCTTTTGTAATTACCTCTCGAATAGAGGGTGGACCTGTTACGCTGCTTGAAGCGATGTCATGCGGTTTACCTGTTATTACAACTAAAGTTGGTGTTTCACTTGAGATAATAGATAATTATGTAAATGGTTTTTTCGTCAATTTTAATGATCCATTAGATATTTTAAGTAAGCTTAAATATGTAATAAGTAATTCATATGCTATGACTCGGTTAGGAGTTCGTGCAAGAGAAACTATTGTTAGTAAATTGCAATGGAAGTATACAACTAAAGAGATACTGAAGTTATACTTAATTGCTGAAGACACCTTTAAAAGTAGAAGTAAATGTATAAGTAAAACTAGCCAACTTTTTCAAGCCCAATTTGAATCAAAATTTAATATAAAAAGATGGATTTATTCAAGAGAGTGCACATATTTTGCATCATTTCTTGAAAGTCAGAAAGCACATAAAGCTGCTATTAAGATGGCTAACAGTGCAATTGCAATTTCACCTTTTGATCTAAATATATTGAGAAGCACTCTACATTTATCTAGTCTCAGAGTTCTGTTCCAATTTTTACAAAGAATTTATAGATATTTGGTTTTAGATCGATGATTACTTTTTTTACAGCATATTTAGGTGGAACTCATGGTACAGCTAAATCAGCTCGTGATTTTTTACGTGCTTTACTTGCATGTCATGATTCAGTCAATGTCGTAAGTCCATGTCGAGAACAATTTCCTTCTATCATGTGCGACACAAAACTTAGTACGCCAGAATGGTTGTGTATGCCAAAAGTTATTAAGTTCCCGTTGATGCCATGGAATATCAACTCGTCTGTGGTTATGGAATGGGTTAAAGCTAAAAAGGCATTTCGTGACTTGCGCAAGATGAAATTGAATGATTTTGTAATAGTAAATGGTTGGGCAAGTTGTGGACATTGGCAGATAGTAAAAAACGGCTTTGAGTGTCCAAAGGTTATCATAATTCGTGAATCACCGCGGCATTTTAGCGGTCCGGATCGAGATGAATTACTACAAAATCTCTTAGAGGTATTTTCAAGCTTTGATTACATAATTTTTGTTTCGGAACGAGTATGTAATGAATGGCGGCATTATGAGGAAATTGCTATTAAGCCGTATTCAGTTCTGCCTAATTGCTGTGAAGAGGAGGAAATTCTCCAATATACAGCTTTAGAACGCTCTTCTTTGCGAGAACAATTCGGATTTCATGATGATTTTGTTGTTCTTTGTCCAGGCACAATTGAGTATCGCAAGGGACAGGATTTACTTCTAGATGTTGTTCCAGAGCTTTGTTCGAAAATTCCTAATCTTAAGGTTTTGTTTGTAGGTGATCCAGCTACCAAATGGGGAGAAGAGTTGCTCAGAAGTGCCTACGGTCATGTGATGAATGGTACTGTAATTCATTGTTATTCAAAACCGAGCATTATAGATTTATTACATGCTTCTGATGTCCTAGCATTTCCATCTCGTGCAGAGGCGATGCCGAGAACAATTTTAGAGGCTATGGCCATTAAAATTCCTGTTGTTGCTTCAGATGTGGATGGAATACCTGAATTGATACAAGATGGTAAAACTGGTTTGCTTTGTTCAAAAGATGATAAAGCGGGTCTTAGTATGGCAATTTCGCTACTCTATGAAAATCCTGATTTAAGGAAACGCATGAGTGATTCTGCTTCAGAACGATATTGGGCACATTTTTCGCGACGTCATCAATTTGATAGAGTGTCTCACATACTGGATTGTATTTATCGTAGTACGCTGAATCTTTGACAGGATCATTTATCTATGGATCTAAGTCCTCATGATATCAAACTGATAGCTTTCTATTTACCCCAGTTTCATCCCATCACTGAAAATAACCAATGGTGGGGCAAGGGATTCACTGAGTGGCACAATGTTGTCCGGGCAAGGCCGCTATTCCCTGGTCATTATCAGCCTCATAT
>CAXYVG010000170.1:0-5257 GCA_964292325.1 uncultured bacterium
GAAGTGGACTTTAACAAGTAAACTAATAATGAACAACAGGACAATGGTATTCAGCTTCATTCTTTTGTTCCATAAAAATAGAAGGGGAGTAACGATATGAATAAACGTACTTTAGGCAGTCAAGGATTAGTGACATCGGAATTAGGTTTTGGTTGTATGGGTTTGAATCATCACAGAGGGCCAGTGAAAGATCGAAATGAAATGATGAAAGTTGTGCGGCATGCATTTGATGCCGGCGTGACGATGTTTGACACCGCAGAAGTATATGGTCCCTACACCAATGAAGAATTAGTCGGTGAAGCTATTCAAACATTTCGTAAAGAGATTCAATTAGCGACAAAAGGCGGCTTTAACATTAATGGAAATTCCTACTACCCAGAGAGCAAGAAAGAAACGTTGAGAAATTCTCTAGAAGGCTCTTTAAAACGTTTGGGAACGGATTATATTGATTTGTACTATATTCATCGAGTGGATCCTAATATTCCGATTGAAGAAGTGGCCCAGACTATGCAGGAATTTAAGAAGGAAGGGAAAATACTGCAGTGGGGATTATCTGAGGCGAGTGCAGAAACAATTCGTCGTGCACATCACGTCGAACCTTTAGCAGCTGTCCAAAGCGAATATTCTATTTGGTGGAGAGAATTGGAAAAAGAAGTGATCCCGACTTTGGAAGAGTTGAAAATTGGTTTAGTTGCCTACAGTCCTTTGGGTAGAGGATTTCTTACCGGAAAATTGACAAGAGATGCTATAGCTAGCGAAAACGATAATCGTGCAGAACTTCCACGTTTTACTGAAGAAGCTTTCAAAGCTAATCAAGTAGTTCTGGACCTGTTGCAAAAGATTGCCAATGAAAAAGAAGCGACGATTGCGCAAGTATCGCTGGCTTGGTTATTGGCACAAAAAGATTGGATTGTACCCATCCCAGGAACAACAAAATTGAGTAGAATAGACGAAAATACGGGTGCAACGGCTATTCATTTCAGCAAACAAGAACTGAACGACATCAATCATGCAGTGGATCAATTAGAAATTGTAGGAGATCGTTATAATCAAGAACAAAACAGCCGAACAGGTAAATAATGCCTGCTGTAGAAAGTGATTTTCCTCTTATGGGTTCAGTTGTGTCCAACTAAATTTATATCATTGTGAGAAAGTTATTTGATACATCCAAGTTTCTCTTTTCGGGAGCCGACTCGCTTCGAGTGTAAATACTTTATAATATAGGTTATTCCTTATATAATGGCAGTGTAACGAGCAAGGTTTGGACACATGGTTACTGTAGGCTTCTATATAAGAAGGAGGAGTAAAAAATGGACTTTCTTTGGTCATTAATTGTCGGTGGTATTTTAGGCGCACTCGCTGGAGCTTTTCTGGGTAAAGATGTTCCCGGTGGCATTATCGGAAATATCATTGCAGGTTTTGTTGGTTCCTGGTTAGGTGTAACATTGTTCGGAGCTTGGGGACCTGCAATCGGAGGATTTTATATCGCACCTGCACTAATAGGAGCCATCATCTTGATATTCGTTCTTTCCCTTATCCTTAAAACGATGAAAAAGTAAGTTTGTTCTGCACATCAACCAGACGTGCGATGTCAGAATGAATTCAAAAACAGATAATGCTGGTCAGCCGAACTTGTGGTTGGCTAGCATTATTTGTTTTTGTGCCCATTGCACAGAGTCGGTGTAAAAACGTGCAAGGTACACATACTCAAAAAACAGTCCGCTTGCTATAGTAAATGCGATAGTCACCGCTTTAATGGGTTGCTGCCGTAAGCTAAAAAATTATCTAAAAGGGGATACAAATATAATGAGTGGCTACAACACAGTATTAGCAAGAAATACAGAAAACGCACCAAAAAGTTCGCTATCTACACAATCGGTAGCTTTTTCCCATTACAATCATCTATCCGCTCAGTTACCGCTGGATCCAAAGACAGGCAAAATGGTAGCCGGTGGCGTGAAAGAGCA
Organism: uncultured bacterium; assembly: GCA_964292325.1. Classification (GTDB taxonomy): domain Bacteria; phylum Bacillota; class Negativicutes; order DSM-13327; family DSM-13327; genus CTSoil-075. The sequence continues at coordinate 1,968 of CAXYVG010000170.1, forward strand.
GGCGGAACAATGCCTGAAAAATATGAAAGCAATCGTCGAAAGTGTTGCCCATGTTATGGATGATGTGGTCGCAGTCACTGTATTCCTTAAAGACAGCGCTGATATGGCGGCTGTAGATGAAGTTTACACAACCTTTTTCCAAAACGGTGTTCCTGCACGGACAACGCTCGCAGTTTCAGCGCTGCCTATGGATGCTTTAGTCCAGATCGATGCAGTTGTATCAAACGCCGAAGGAACACCACCAGTAGCGTAACGGGTATTTATTTGCAAATGCATGAACTATCAAAGGTACTTATCCATTGCGTAGATGCGTATCTTAATTATAAAGAGCCGTCCCAAATAAAAAATTGAGACAGCTGCTGTTTAATAAATTCCTCTCCATGCTGTTGAAAATATTGCTGAATAAATTGTAGCGCATCGTTTATTGACTCTTTATAAACTTCTTGGAAAAACACCCGATATGAGCCTAACCGAATTTTGGTTAGGCTCGTATCGGGTGTTTGGATTGATTATTTCATTTTTCTACTTTTACGATCCCCATGCCGGGAATCTGCGGAGGGATGGACATCGTGGTGGGGGCATGCTCGACTAAGGTGACTGTTACGCTGTCGCCTTTTTCTAATGCTGACAGAGGTATATTTTCACCGGAGGATAAGTCGGTCAAGGGAACACCTTCCATCAACAGGATGACTTCATCGAAAGAAGCAGCCTCCGAAGATTCTACCGGAACTAAGTCAGACACGAACAAACCGCCTTCATGCGTTTCGCCGCTGTCGATAACCGTTCCTGTATACAGGACAGTTGCTTCTTCATTTTCCGCAACCTCACTATTCACGCTCGCCTGTGAACTCGCAGCACCACAGCCACTCAGCAGAGCCGTAGTGAGGAAGCAAAAGATTAACTTTTTCAAACAAATTCCTCCTTGTTGTTCAGATAATCCAAGTATAACCCACACGACAATAAATGTTCAAATATTAACTCAAATATAAAATAAAGTCTCCAGGTTAAATCGCTTATGCCTTGTTAAGTCTCCGTAAAACAGTGCTTACTATATTGCGAAGGAGAAAGCGAAGTCGTTTTTTTAAATACCCTACTAAAATAATTTAGATCATTGAATTCTACCATGAGCGCAACCTCTGTAATCGATACATTTCCCCGTTCCAAGTAGCGTTTCGCCTCTTCTATTCTCTTTTGATTAATATAGTCAACGATGCTCTTGCTCGTTTCTGCTTTGAATTTACGTGAAAGATGTGAGGCATTCACGTAAAGTTCATCAGCAATGATAGATAATGATAAATCCTCTTCTAGATGCATATGGATGTAATTCACGGCCTTTTTAACAAGAAGACTATAATGACGGGTAGAAAAATCTCTTACAGCTGCACAGTATTCATAAACCATCGCTTCCCCCAACTGTTTTAAGACGGAAAGGCTGGAGGCTCTTTCAATCAAAATCGCAAATTTTTCGGAAATATGATGAATGTAAAGAGGATGAACACCGCCTCTTTCAGCTGCGGTTCTGGAAATTGTGTTCATAACCAATACGATATTTTTTGCAGATCGAATAGGGCTTTCAGGTATTCGATTTAAAAAAATCAATAAAATATCTTTGTTGGAGTCGTTTAAAATACGGGTAATTTTATCTTTATTTCCTTGGGCGATAGCATCGACAATCTCTTTTTCTAATCGAAAACGCTCCTCTATCTGATCGTTACTCTCAGCTATTGCTAGTTTTAATTCTTCTCTATTGAGAGTGGAGACAACCCGTTCTGCCCCTAGCGATTGCGTTTCAATATAAGCATGTGCAAATAAATTTACGAGTAATTCACCGATGCTTTGGGCGTTTTTTCTGCTGACAACGGATAAAGAGTGATAAAATTCTTCGAGTGATTTTCGTTCGCTTATGGGTGCGTTGTTTTTCGCAACAATATCGCTGATTAATCCAATATCTCTTTGATGTCTAAAACAGAGTTAGAAGGCATTAATGCCAAACAACAGATGGTTGAACTGATTAGACAAAACTTTAATCATCCGTCTATCCTGTTCTGGGGAATCCAGAATGAAATTCAAATTAGTGGGGAAAGACCTGAGCTAAGGAAACTCGTGAATGAATTGAATGAGTTAACGAAAAAGGAAGACCCTACCCGATTGACTACAATGGCAAACGTCATGTTCGTTGAAGATGAAGATGACTATAATTATGTGACGGATACGATTGGATACAATAAATATTTTGGTTGGTATAACGGTGAAGCAGGGGACTTTGCGGGCTGGTTAGATGGTTTCCATAAGAAAAATCCGACTGTAAAACTGGCGATTTCAGAATATGGTGCAGAAGGAATTTTACAATACCATAGCAGTGAACCAAAAATAAAAGACTATTCTGAGGAATACCATGCGCTTTATCATGAAACCGTGTGGAAGATTTTTGAAAAACGTCCCTTCCTTTGGGCAACGTATGCATGGAACATGTTTGACTTCGGTGCGAACATCAGAGATGAGGGCGGTGTACAGGGAAGAAACAACAAAGGGCTCATCACCTATGATAGAAAGATTAAGAAGGATGCTTTTTATCTGTATAAGGCACATTGGAGTGATGAAAAATTTGTGCATATTACAGGCAAACGTTTTGTCGATCGGACGGATGATACGATCGATATCAAAGTCTATTCTAACTGTAATGAAGTGAACCTATCTGTAAACGGAGGGGAAACGACTACCCTTACGAGTGAGGATAAAATCTTTGTCTTTGAAAACATTTCCCTGAAAGAGGGAATAAATGAAGTCAAGGTACTCGCCAAGGATGGAAATATTAGCCTGCAAGATGTAGCGATGTTCAATAAAGTGGACAACCCGAACGAAAGCTATTTTACCCCTGAAGAAGAAGGGGGATTCGTCGCCAACTGGTTCGATATGCCGGAATTAGGCGATGTGGAAATGGAAGAACTTGTCATAACGGATGATGTCTACTCTACCCGTTGCACAGTGGGAGAACTTTTTAAAAACGAAGAAACAAAAGAGATCGTAACGACATACTTAGGTAACGTGGAAGAACATCCGATGTTCGATATGATGCAAGGTTTTACAATCGATGCCATGTCTCAAATTGCATCCGATCAATTTAGCGAAAAAATGCTGTACACCCTCAACAAGAAACTATCCCAAATTAAAAAAAGTGAACAGTAAGGATGAACTTCTAACTGAACTACTCTTTATCACATACAATCACGACCAAAGAGGCTGCGATAAAATCCCAACTAAATAGAAAAATAGACGCGAGCTTACCCAAG
>CAXYVG010000171.1:0-5256 GCA_964292325.1 uncultured bacterium
AAGCCAGAGCTGGTATAGCTACCATAATCAGCGTAAGCAGAAGCAAACCTAAGAAGCTTTGCATAATATTTTGTCGATAGTTTTTCATGTTTCTGACATCTCCTTTGGCCTATTCTATTGGCATTGGTTTATTTTCATCCCCCCACTTGGCCATAAGTTGCAATATGGGAATGAGCGTATTTCCCTTTTCAGTTAACGAATACTCTACTTTAGGTGGAACTTGATGATATTCATGGCGCAGAAGTAATTCTTCTGCTTCCAGCTCTTTTAATTGTTGACTAAGCATTTTATGGGTAATTTTCGGAATTGTGTTTTTTAATTCCCCATAACGTAGTACACCGTTATGCCATAGTTTATAAAGGATGAGCCACTTCCATTTGCCACCGACGATGGACAAGGTATAAGCTACAGAACACTTGCATTTATCTGGTAACCACTTCATTATTACTCTCCTTTTATATAGTATCTACCTAAAAGGTCCATACTTTTCTTTTATCTTAAATGATATATAATGATAAGAAAAAAAGCAAGAAAAAGGAGCTGTATTATGGATTTGATTTGTGTAGATCAGGAAAAATGCACTCAATGTGGCATGTGCATTAACGTGTGCCCTAATATTTTAGAAATGAAGGAAAACGGTCCTAAAGCAAAATATCCAGAATTATGTATCGGTTGTGGTCAGTGTGTTGCAGTCTGCCCACAGGCGGCTATCGACAATGATCGTGCACCGTTATCCAATCAAATTTCTCTCGATCAGAATGTTCATTTTAATAGTAAAATGGTAGCACAGTTTCTTAGATCGCGCCGTTCTATCCGCCATTATAAACAAAGTCCTGTACCACGTGAACAATTATTAGAGCTAATCAATATAGCTCGTTTTGCACCCACTGCCGGAAATGGGCAAGGGGTATCCTATATAATTGTCGAAGATGAAAATATTCTTAAAAAAGCCGCTGAATTAGCTGTTAACTGGATGGAATCACAAGTAGTGGGCAATGATACTGCGGTATATAGAAGTTTTGCTAAACACATCCAGACGCATAAAGAAGAGGGCACTGATACAGTTTTGCGAAATGTCCCGCAGATTATTTTAGCAACTACAGCAAAGGGCATGCCACGCGGTCGTGAAAACACCATCTTTTCACTTGCTTATCTTGAATTATACGCTCCTTCCCTTGGTCTAGGATCATGCTGGGCGGGTTTGCTTGAAATGTGTTTATTTGATAAATATCAGCCATTATTGAATTTGTTTAATATACCCGAAGACAAGGAAATAACGGGAGCGGTCATGGTTGGGTATCCACTATATCGTTACCAACGCTTGGTCGATAGAAATCCACTTGAAGTTAATTGGTTGTAGGAAACTAGGGCAATTCGCCAAGGGAGACAATGGGGACGGAACTTTTCTGTCAACTTTCGGGATAATAGTAAATGACTTAGTATATGAGCTTTTGAAGTTTTGAAGATTCTCATTATTTAACAGATCAATATACATTGAAGTCATAACTATATATTGATATAATATTGATATCGATATATAGGAGGTGTTATATTATGCCATCCATTAGACCAAGTGCTGATTTAAGGAATAAATATAACGAAGTATCAGAGTTTTGTCATAAATATGGTGAACCTGTTTTTATAACAAAGAATGGGATTGGTGATATGGTAGCCATGAGTATTGAAACATATGAGCGTCTTGTGGGGAAATTTGAACTTCAGAAACTCCTTGATGATGGTATGCATGATGTAAACAATAATAAAGTTTTACTTGCTGAGGATGTCTTTAGAGATATTGAGATCGGATTGAATAAATGAGTGAGTATACCATCTTTATGACTCAGGTTGCCAGTGATGATTTGAGGGGTATAACAGCATACATTACTAATGAGTTAAGAGAACCAGCTGTTGCAAAAAGAATCATTGCCAAAATCAAGGAAGTTGTTATGAGTCTTAAAACAATGCCGAATCGTTATTCTATGATTGATGAGGAAAGTCTTGCAATTAAAGGAATCCGAAAAACTATAGTTGATAATTATATTATATTTTTTATCGTGTCGGAAGAAAATAATACTGTGACCATTATTAGGATTCTTTATGATAGACGGGATTGGGTCAATTTGTTGTAATCTATAGTCCTTAGTCTAATAGGTAAAGGGAGAAAGAACTCTTGCCAAATTTCTTTTGTGAAATTTTGGCAGGAGTTGTTTCGTTATATGGTAAATGTAGAAGCTATAAAGAAAATTTAAGATGTTGAAAAGTAAGTGATTCACAACAAGGTGGATAACAAAAAACAAAACTATTCAGGGGAAGTTATTACACTCCCATATGCATCGAACTTCTATCTAAGCTTATTTATCCAGTATACTTTTTATAATTTCAATTGCTTGCTCTAATTTGGACAAGCTTTCAGGAGCAGTAATAGCAAGTCTAACAGCGCTGGTTGGTTTTGCATTTCCTACAACAAATCGTTCAGCACCATATACTTGAACTCCTAACTGATAGGCTTTTGCCGCAAAGGATTCTCCCTAAAAAATAAGAGGTCTGTTAATTAGAATAATTTTTTATTTTGTTTGACTCAAATGAAACCATCCCTCGATTCTATATAATAGCGAAAAGTCCTGTAAGGATTCTGATATGGATCCTTACAGGACTTTTCTACACATATCATATAGTTTTAATAAAAAGATATTGCAGTTTTTAAAACTATATGATAATATTTGATTAATAAGACAAGCAAGTAGTAAAAATCTATAAAACGATTAAGAATTAGATTATTAATCGTTTGGCATCGATATCGATTTTATCTGGTGATGTGGGGGAGTGTAAACCAAGCTGTATTCCTCATATTTTAAAGGGATATTTGTATAATCTAGTTCATATATTTTTTGGAATTAAGGAGGTTTTTTATCATGAATAATTTAAAGACAACTTTCTTATTGGCAGCATTGACAGGCCTATTAATGGCAATTGGTGGTTTATTTGGTGGTAAATCAGGTGTAGGATTCATGCTCATCATTTCATTATGTATCAATTTAGGTAGTTATTGGTTTAGTGATAAACTAGTGCTTCGTATGTATAATGCTCGGGAAATTACTAGCGATCAAGGCCCTGATTTGTTTAAGATGGTAGCAGGCCTAGCGCATCGAGCCAACCTGCCTATGCCTAGAGTCTATATCATTGATACTGATGTTCCTAATGCTTTCGCTACAGGGCGCAGTCCACAGTATGGCGTGGTGGCAGTTACTACCGGTATTATGAAAACCTTAACTAGTGACGAATTAGCAGGGGTTATTGCTCACGAATTAGCTCATATTAAAAACCGAGACACACTCATCAGTACCATCGTTGCTTCTATCGCAGGCGTAATTACGTGGGTTGCTCATATGGCTCAGTGGTCAGCCTTTTTGGGTATGGGAACTAGAAATGAGGACAGCGATGATGGCGGAAATATTGTTAGTATGCTATTCACTATTATTTTAGCACCACTAGCAGCTACTTTAATTCAATTGGGAATTTCTCGTTCACGAGAATATCTAGCTGATCAAACGGGTGGTATGATTTCAAACCAGCCTTTGGCTTTAGCCAGTGCACTAGAAAAAATCGATTATTATGCGAAGCATCGAGTGTTACCATCTTCTACACCATCTACTTCACATTTATTTATTATCAACCCATTAAGCGGGAGCGGTAATTGGATGATGAGTTTATTTAGTACGCATCCGACAACTGCTGAGAGGGTGGCACGCTTGAGAGAACAGGCTAACCGGCGGTAGTAAAGCAGCGGGGGTCATGACTTTTTGACCTACAATAAATTTTGCCGTCAGAGATGATACGCAGAACCGTATCATCTCTAATTGCTAAAAATAGGACTCCTACTGAATTTTTGTAGAAATAAAATATGCCCTATAGGATAGCTAGAAAGACGGTTTCACTTCAATTTAGTGAAACCGTCTTAAAGATTGATCGGTGTATTCAATGGAAGCAATCTTCGCCCATATGCTACTTACATAGTTTTTGCTTGAACAACTTTTCTTGGTACAGGTTTTGGTAAAAAAAATGAACACAGTGCGGCAAGTACAGCAAACGCCGTAAGAAGTTCCATCGTTGCCGTTAGGCCGTAATTATCTGCAAAACTACCAATCAGTGGAACAAAAATACCACCTACACTAAAAGTAAGTCCTAGTGTCACTCCGGAAGCAAAACCTATACTACGTGCTAAATAGTTCTGCCCCAAAACAACAACTGAACTAAACGGTGAGAACATAGCAAAGCCAATCGGTATCATCAATGCATAGCAAATGAAGGCATTCGTTGTCTGTGATAATAAACCGATCATCGGTACCAAGAGCACATAACTCATCTGCACCACTTTCAAATAGCCAATTTTGTCTGCCAATAGCCCACCAATGAGTGTAGTCACTACACCAAACATAAATAATAACGTCAACGCCGAACCAGCTGCGGTGGTAGAAAGTCCTGTGACATTTACTAAATATAGTGGAATAAAGCTACGCAATCCGCAAATGACAATCGAGCTAAAAGTAATTAGTAATGTCAATCGCGCAAAGGATGGCCAATCATTTTGAAGATCGCTTTTTGGTGCTGTAACTTTTTCAGTGGCCGATAGATCTGATAATGAGGCTTTTGCGATATCGGCTTTCATTTTTGGAACAATTACCAGTAACACTATTGCCATGATTAAGGCCAACAAACAAAATACCGCAGTGCCTTTCATACCAAATGCAGTAATCGCAGCCACAGCAATAATTGGTCCGACAGCAAAACCGCCATTACCGCCCACAGAAAAAATACTCAAGGCTGTACCTCTTTTTGCTCCGGAAAGTTTATGAATCATCCGCGCCGCTTCTGGATGAAAAATAGCACTACCAATTCCACTCACCGTTACTACTGCAAAAATTGCCCAATAATTTTCAAAAAGTCCTGCCAGCCCCATTGCCGCACCAGACAAAAAAATCCCTAGAGGCATGAGCCATGTTTTTGACGTACGATCTGCCAGCCAGCCAAATGTAGGCTGTACAACAGAAGATAAAAAGCAGGAAGCAAACATCAATCCCGCTACTGATCGATAATCCATACCCGATTGTAAAATGAAAAATGGTAAAATAGCTGGTAATGCCCCCATTCCAATATCACAGAAAAAATGACCTAATGCTACTACATACACATATTTTTGATTCACTTTCGCATCTCCTTTCTATGTACTCTATTTATACTTCTTCATTTAATTTTTCA
>CAXYVG010000172.1:0-5231 GCA_964292325.1 uncultured bacterium
GATATTTGGAGTTCAGAAAGGGCGCGTTTGATTTTCAAACTTCGCAACAGAACCGTTTAGCTTAATCTTACAATCTGCGATTAAAAAAAGCCTGTTGTAAAGACAACAGGCTACTTTATTTTCACTCTAAAACAGATTTACACTAATCTTGTTCGTTAGGATCATTGCGTGCATCATCATGTGTTTCATGTATTGTACCAGGAATATGATCTGGTCCTGCATAAATCGTATATAGTTTTAGAGGCTTGTCTCCAGTATTCACTATGTTGTGCCACATATCAGCTGGCACAAAAACAGCGTCATCATCCTTAACTTCTTGTTCAAAATTTAAGTTATCTTCTGTAGGTCCCATCTTACATAATCCTTTTCCTTCTTCAATACGAATAAATTGGTCAATATCATGATGAACTTCTAATCCGATATCATCGTTAGGCTTGATGGACATAACGGTTACCTGTAATTTTTCACCTGTCCACATTGTTGTCCGGTACGTATCATTTCGAACAGTAGCGTCTTCGATATTTACTATATAAGGTTTCTTCCCGTATTTTTTATCATTAATATCCATTTGATTTTCCTCCTCATATTTTTCTAGATTATAATTATTACAAACTACCCATACCTTAACCATACTCCTAACTAATTTAAAAATCAACTCATTAGAATCATGATAAGATATTGTATTAAATCCAATCGTTTATCCATTTTTTATCAATCTTACATCGCACCACCTCCAATATTTATTCGTTGCCCAGGTTAACTATTATCAGATTATCTTGTCCATCTCATTCTTTTTCTCACATTATATTTTCTTCATTTATCGGTAGCTGCTAAGGAATTTACTGATAGTTCTTTCAATATTAAAGTGGTAAATCTTTCTTTGTAAAGATAACATTTGACGCTGCATATAGAACGAAAGCAATGGCTCCTAAAGCAACTAGTCCCCAACCAAATTCTCCACTAGCTAATATCGCATCTGTATCAAATAGAGTTGTTATCGTTAGATACTCGAGTATAACTGGAGCATCGTCCATCAGTTGCTGAACCATAGTAAGTAGGAAGAAAGCAAATGGTATCCCCCCACCGATAGCTAAAGCTAATCCTGTGCGATTAAATAGAGTTGATGCGAAGAATGAAACAGAGCTAATGGCTAGGATTAAGGTGAGTAGACCAAGACTTAACCAAAAATAAGTTTCTGTATCAAATTCCAGAGCTGCATCGACAGATCTTGCAGATGATACCATGGCATGGTTTGCCATCGTAATGATTTGTTCTTCATTTAAATCAGTTGCTTCCATAGACGCCTCTAAAGCGGTAGAATCTTTAATTAAAGTCAAATTCTCTTTCACTTGGGCACTATTCATATTTAAGGCCTTTGCAGAAGAGTCAATAACAGCCTGTAATAAGAGTTCGCGATTGGCTTTCGTAATCATGACAGTTGGCTGAGATTTTCCTTTATTTTCTTCATTCTTTTCAGCTTCAAGTGCAGTTATTTCATCTGCTAGAAATTGACGGTACTCATTAACAGAAATTCCTTGTACACTTGCACCAGCCGTCAATGCGTCATTACTTGTTAATATCATCGCCGGGTTTTCGATCAATTCCTCAGTTGTGATTTCAATATCATCATCTTCCATGTCCTCATCATCTTTATAAATATCCCGACGTTCATCGGTGATAATTTTTGCAGCCTCTTCATAGGAGTGATCCTTGATGACCTCTCCTAAGTATATTGAATAGGCGTCCAGATCCATATCGCGAGCTGCAGCAGCATCTCGCATAGCTTGTTCATTATCTTTAATTAAATATAAATGTTCAGATAGATAACCTTCACTTTTATCTAATGTTTCTGATGCTTTTTCTATATCCTCTGTGATTGGATAGCCCGTCACGTTGTTGTACTGTAATTGAGAGGCACCTAAACCGGCTAATGAAACAATGACATACATTAAAATAACCGATAAGATGAGGTAAAGCGATTTGGTAAAAATGACACTTGAACGTTTTATGGGTGTTGATAAAGTATAAGCCATAGATCCAGAGTCTACCTCGCTCACTACAAGAGTATTTGCTGTAAATACAACATAAACAATTCCAAGAATAAGAGCAATCAGTTTATAGAAATTTTCTAAGCTTCCTAAGAGACTGTCCATTGATGAGAGAAGACCGGAAAAAGCGGTTCCTTCCGCTGCAGCGGAAATCGATGCATATCCTGCCGCATCATAACCTATGATGAAACCTGATAAAATGACTGAAGCAACGATTGTGATAATTGCCCATAGCTTCCAATTGGTTTTGATGCTTTGCTTAAATATTGGTTTTGAAAACATTTATACTTCCTCCTTAAATATTTCAGTAATATAATCTTCAAACGAGAATTTAATTTCTTTAAAATAGACCAAGTCAAAATCTTTTAAATCTTGAATAAGATAATTAATATTTTTATCATGAATTTGAACGAAAACTTGTAAATCTTCCGCTTTTACCATAGTCAATTGGTAGCCTAAATTTAAGAAACGTTCGAAATCGGCGAGTGATTTAAATTCCATTCGATATCTTTTATTCTCGTTATAACGAATGTCTGCCATATCTGTGATATCAATAATTTTTCCCTCTCGGATGACTGCGACTCGGTCACTGACTTCTTCCATTTCTTGGAAGATATTGCTAGACATAAGAATCGTTTTCCCTTGTTCCTTTTCTTGTTTTAAAAGTTCAAGGAAGATGTCACGCATTAGAGGATCTAAACCTGTACTTGGTTCATCCATAATTAAGATATCTGCATTAGATGCAAATGCTGAAACAATAGCTGTTTTTTGTTTCATCCCTTTACTCATGGAACGCACATTGGCCGTCACATCTAATTGAAGAAGATTACTTAACTCTTTAGCACGTTCCCAACTTCCGCGTCCAGATAAATAGATTTGATCTTTTAAAAACTCTTCACCGGTTTTGTTTCCTGGAAAATTGATCTCACCAGGAATATAAGATACATAACGTTTGACTTCTGCACTACTTTTGGTGGCATCAAGTCCATTAATAGTGACGCTTCCTTCATCAGGTTTCAGGAAACCCATCAAGTGCCGAATAGTAGTCGTTTTCCCTGCACCATTGATACCTACGAAGCCGTAGTTTTCTCCTTTTTCAATTTCTAAAGACACATCAAATACTCCGTGTCCATTTCTATAATCCTTAGTCAAATGTTTGATATCAATGTAAGCCATATCGCAAATTCTCCTCTCCAGCAGCCACTGTTTTCTTACGATCATAAAAGTCCATAAAGTAATCTTCCAAGGTAAATTTAATTTCTGAAATAAAATTTACCTTTACCTCACTTAATTCTGTAAAAAATTTTTGCATCTTCTGATCCGTTAAACTTAGTTAAACTTGATTTTGTTCAGGTCTTTTAGTTGGAATAGTAAATTCGGTATTTTCTATAAACTTCTGATAATCCTCAAAACTAGCAAACTCAATTTTGAATGATTTATTCGTACTCTGCTTCAACTCATTGGATTCAACTGTTGAAACCACTACCCCATCCTTAATGATGGCAATGCGATCACATGTTGCATCCACTTCAGTAAAGATGTGACTAGATAGGAGGATTGTTTTCCCTTCTGCTTTCTCTTTTAAGATAAATTGAATGAAGCGTTCTTGCATAACAGGATCTAATCCTGAAGTAGGCTCATCTAATATCAATATTTTTGGATTATGCATAAAAGCAGTAACGACCGCTAGCTTTCTTTTGGTCCCAAGACTCATTTCTTTAATCTCTTTAGAAGTCTCTACTTTAAAGAGCTCTTTAAGCTGCTCTGTCCTTGTCATATCAGTAATTTGTCTTTCGTTTGCCATGAACTCAATAAATTGGTCTCCCGTCATTCCTTTTGGAAAAGCCAACTCTCCAGGTAAATAACCAACATCTTGTTTAATATTGGCTGCTGATTTCCAACTATCTTTTCCATTAATAGAAAGTTCTCCTTCATCAGCTTTAGAAAAGCCCATTAAATGGCGGATAGTTGTCGACTTTCCAGCACCATTCGGTCCCAAGAATCCAAAAGCTTCTCCCTCTTTTACTTCAAAAGAGACATCAAATATTCCACGTCCATATCCATAGTCTTTGGTCACATGTTTAACTTCAATAACTGCCATCGTATTCCTACCTTTCTTTTAAACATCGATTGTAAATTATTAAACAATTGTTTCTTTATTTACAAATGTTATACTATTTATTATACTAGTCTCACAAAGGAGGACAAGAGACATATTTTCAGCATCTGATAAATAATTTACATTTTTTCAATAATTGTTACTTTCTATAAAAAGGAGGCACTATATGCAACAGTTAGATTTAAGGGTTCAAAAAACTCATAAGGCACTTATAGAAGCATTTGAAAACTTATTACATGAAAAAGAATTTGAAAATATTTCAGTAACAGAAATATGTGATGCTGCTATGGTTCGACGACCAACTTTCTACAATCATTTCTTGGATAAATATGATTTTATAACCTTTTTTATTAAACATAAAATGAATGAAATATTTGATTTTGCTATCAAAAACTCAAATGAAGAAAAAGACAACTTTTTTATTATTGTTTTTGAACAACTATTGGATCAATTTGATAATCTCTTATATCTCATTTTCAGTATTCAAATGAATGCTAATATCATTTTTGAACTTGAAAGTGTGCGCGAGTACGGGAAGAGCATGCTAGGTAACCGCATAAAAAAAGGAGCTAGTGACGAAGAATTACCCATAGAGCTTAGTTATAAAGGACAGATCATTATGGGGATCACGATTCAATCCGTCTTTTGGTATAAGGAGAAAAAAAATCAAATTAGTCGTGAAGAAATTATTGAACTATATACACAGACTTTAGAAAAATTTAGCTAATCGAAGAATTGAAATGGATTCTATGTCAAGGACATTTTAAAAAAAGAAACCTTATGAAACTAAAACGGATTGAAAAGGACCCTATAAAGGCACTTTTTTTAGTGTCTATTCTATAGGATCCATTTTGATTTATGTTGGCTGCTTTCTTCCATGCATTAACCTATTCAATTGCACAAAAGATTTTTATTTTTTGCAAAAAAATTCAAAAATATAAATTTTTCTGTTTCTCATGTGACTATGCGGGTAAAAATAACGCTTTCATGATACGGTAAAGTTATTAAATTAAAAGGAGGTTATTTTATGGCAAAAGAAACATTTCATGCAGTAGCTCAGTCAA
>CAXYVG010000173.1:0-5127 GCA_964292325.1 uncultured bacterium
AAATAGTATTGTCCCTTAATCTTCACTTCCTCATATGGGATGCCTTTAGTTGTAAGTTCGCTTTTTATAGCCGTAAGTACCTTTTGGCTATTCGTGGTGGCTCCGCTTATGCCTGATTTACTCAACCATTCTTTATAGATTCGTGTTAAATCAGGGCGAAGAATGCGTTCACCCGGAGCACCCCCAATGACATCCTCCACGAATTCGGAAATAGGGTTTTGAGTTGCAATGTACTGCTGCAATGCGTCTGAACAACTTAACGAAGCCGTTAATTGGAAGTCATTCAACCTTAGTCGCTGTAATCCCTCTAATGCAAAATTAAGTATCCCGGATAGTTCAGATGCCAATTTGTCAATTAAATCCGGGTCCATATAATATATTCCCGGCTTTCTTTCCTCATTCTGTTTTAGTTCATGAAATTTTCTGTTAAAAGGGACAATCAGTAAACGCCTGTAAAACCCGTTGGTAGTATCCGAGGAATCCATCATCGAATTTAACAGGATCACGGTTTTTGCTATAATTCTTGTACTGAAAGCATCGGCATATTTACGCTCAACTTGAAGAGTATCACCAGCCGTAAGCGCTTTGAAGTTCTCAGTATTGAAATCTCCATTCAGCTGATTTTCACTGCTGATATTCATCAACTTTCCAGGCAAATCTTGCATACCAAAATTACCCGTCAGTCGTTTTAATGATGTATTTGATACATTTTCTCGGCCGTATAGCCGGTGCATTACTTCCGAAAGAACACTTTTTCCGTTAGCTCCACTTCCCAGGAAAATGAAAGCTTTTTGTATCTTTATGTCTTTCAAAAAGCCATAGCCGAGTATCTCCTGAATCAATAGAATGCGATGCTCGTCCCCCTCGAAAACTTCATCCAAATATTGCTTAAAGCGAAGACATGAAGCTTCCGGATTATATTCAATGGGAATCTGTATACGTGAAACAAACTCAGCGGTGTGCGGCTTAAGTTTCATCGTTCGGATATTGAAGAGTCCGTTTTGAACGTTGATTATGTCAGGCTCAGCATCAAACTGATCGATTACCGGTAGATCCCTTAACAATGTAGGGTAATATTTAGCTTCCATTCTAATATTCCACATTCCTGGGCCACCCTGATCAATGACATACTTACAGGTTTTTTTCACAAGATCTTCACTAATTTCTACATAGACACCAGTGAAATCATAACGATAAAATTTCCCATTTTTATCGACTACAACAGGAAATCGTTTCCTGATATAATCAGCAAGCATCTGTTCAGACTCCAACTTCGCCACTGTCCCATTAAAGTTCGCAGAAAACCCCCTTACTTTAAGCCTGTATGAAACAATTTTACTTACCACACTATTTACAGGATCAATGTGGGACCTTTCATCCCCCGTGTAACCCGCGAACGACAGCGTCGTATAGTCTATATTCTGTGACAGATCCGCTTCGTTTACTTTATTTAGGAAGACTGTCTTTTTTTCTAAATCATTAGAACAGAAGGCTTCGATATAATCATTGGTATACTCCGTTCCTATTTTCTTGAGCAGAATTGCCATGGCTTCTTCCAATTTCCCATTAACAAGATCTGAATTGTTAAGGGCCCATCTGAAAAATGGTTCTTTTGTCATAAAATTCATGGCTGTATCTTCAGGATCAGGCAACAGGAATGATTTAACATCTATAAATTGATTTTTCAACATTTTGTATCTCTCCTCAAATTACGATTTCTTGGGCGCTTGATTTCCGTTCAATTGGGATGGCCTTCTCGATGGCCGCAAACTTTCCTGACTCCCCATCGATGTGCTTTATTGAAACTATGCATTCTTTTCCTAGCAGCTCGCCAAGATTAAATCCATTGATCGTATCCCGACCAAGTAAACCGGATAGCTCGGACCGGTAAGCACCCTTTTCAGAAGCTGATTTCCAATATTTTTTCCGGATTTCCACTTCCTCAATTCTTTCACCATTTGTAATCAAAATGCCAAACATTAGTTGGACATAATCATTCACACCATAATTTCCTTGTTGATTCATCTCGTATATGGCGTCCTTTACGATTGCTCTGTATTCGCCTTCGGATGCTTTAGGAGTTCCATAATCCGCTCCCGAAACAAAGCTATTTTTAATGTTTTCCTTTTTTTGAGCTGCTTCTTGAAGCGCTCTCAAGTAAACAACCGATTTTTCAATTTCATACATTCTGCTTCACCCTTGCTTTCCTATTTTTTTATTTTTCCCAGAAACAAGAAACCGTAACCTCTACAACAACAGGAACTGTTTTCAACAATTTTTCCATACCGACCGTCATGACTTGTTTCAATAATCGTTCCGCTCTTTCCGATTCTTGTACGGGAACTTCCAAAACTACTTCATCATGCACGCTGGCTACTAACTTCCAATGTGGTGGCTTTTGATCCATCAACAATGAAAGTCCCTCCTTAAATCCTTCAGCACCCGACGATTGTATTGGGTAATTAAAACGCGAAATCGATCCTTTCTTCAAATCACTGGTGGCGCTACTCCAATATCGCCCCCCCAAGGTGGATATTGTGTCCTCCCGTAGCATTCTATCTTGGTAATCCAAGACACCAGGATATGCGTCGAAATAACAGCGCCGGAAATTTTCAGCTTCCTCTAAAGTAATGGAATCTCCCGTGGCGGCCTGAATCTTCTTTTGAAGTCCGTATTTTGACATTCCATATACAAGACCAAAGTTTATAATTTTGCCGACCTTACGTTCATCGGACGTTATTCCATCCAATTTTTTCGCAAAAATTGCACTAGCCGTTTTGGAGTGTACGTCTATACCTTCTTGGAACGCTTTAATCATAGCTGCATCCCGCGATATCTCCGCCAGGATTCTGAGCTCGATATTGCTGTAATCCGCAATAATGAATACATGATTCTCAGCAGCATGAAAGTAGGGCTTCGAAATACTCGGCATTCCTTGTAGGTTCGGATTGATGCAAGACATGCGTGATGTTCCTGTTCCAATCAACGACCAAGATCCTCTCAGCCGACCATCTATGCCAATCATTTTTTTTAGTTTTTCTCCAAAAGTGGATAGTTGCTTTCGCTTGCGTCTGTATTTCCGCAAAAGAAGTATGACTTCATAATCTGCCTCGTACTTGACCAAAACTTCATCAGAAGTCCCCTCCAGAATGATCCCAATATTGTTCAGAGCCTTTTTTAGTTGTTCTGGCGCATCAAGATTCAATTCCTTATCCTCTAATAAGCTATGAATACGGAGACTCAATTCTTCTATTTCAAGCTGTATTTTGCTCAGCTCTTTCTGCCATCCAAAATAATTGAATAGAATACCATTTTTTTGAAGTTCAATTATTGCAGGTAATGCTCTTCTCTCGCGGTCAAGAACAACTTCTAAGTGTTTCAGTGACAGTTGTTCAAGTAGTACGCCATATAACATATGAATGGCTCTTACTTTTTCCAAGACGAAAAGTCTATGATCCTCCGTCAATTTAACCTGTTCGCTGACCCAATACCGGGGAAATATGTCTAAAGTCAAACCCAGCCAATGATTTACAAGATATTGGAGAGACACAGAACCCTTTGCATGATTCTGAAGCACTTGAGCTAGGACAATCGTATCCGTGTAATTGATAACCGGAAAACCTTTTGATTCCAAACAACTAACGCTGAAGGAAGCATCGTGGAAAACCTTCAAAAATGCAGGGTCGCTCAGTAAACTAGCTATTTGCTTCACGTCTTCTACGACTAATTCCATTGCTGGACCGCTTACACTGATCAGCCTTACATCACAAGTCAACCAATGCGGACTGGTTGTTTCAATGCTCACAGCAATGACTTGTTTCGAAGGTATTTGGTTTGATAAAATGTGCAATACATTCGATTTATGTTCGACCAATTCACCTGCTAAACGTAATGCGTCCTTTGACCACGCACCATCCTTAAGTGGCTTTAACCAGATCTTTTCATCTTGAGTCAAGCTAAAATTGAACATTTTTTGAATTTCTTCTCTTAACATTATAAAGTCTCCTTTATTGATGAAATTTTTCGACTATTTAATTTTCAAAGAACATGTTTTTCGTGATCAAATCTTTTTCATCAAAACCTACTCGAAAGAATCGATTTCTTGAAAATAATCTAATTGCACCATTTACATGCATTCGCTATTCCTGAAATGGCGACTATGTGAGAAGATTCGAAAGATTTGTGTGCTGGTCGTTGATGACTCAATATTTTTGGGTTTCGCAAAAAGTCAGTAATATTGGGCCATCAACACCCTCTATTCTACAGACGTTTTAGTAAGGTAACCCTCTAATAGGAGAATAACGAAATCACTCTATTCCCTTGACTTTTATAATATGATGTGAACTAAAAAACCGTACATATAGCAATATGTACGGTTTCGTTATTTTTATATTAAAAATCATTATAATGTCTTTCAATTTTAGAATGCATGGTCGTAGTCTTGAGCAATGTATAAATAATTCTCAAGTCTTTTTCTAGCCTGTGGATTAAAGTCTGCAAGAAGTTCTTCTCTGTAGCTATCAGACTGATTCTCATCCAGTCCATATCTTTTTATATATGATTTAATATTGTCTATTAGCGCTTCAGATAATTCTGGAGCACTTATATCATCAATGGTTTTTTCAATCACACAATGTTCTTCACTTGTAAGTTCTTCACGGATGAGCAACAATTTTAAAAACGGCTGGTAAAACTCTTTGTCTAATCTCAATTGACTTAATACATCAGTTCCAGCAAGAAAATCCCTGAGAGTACCTTCAGATTGAGATTTTCTATTTTTTTTAATGAATTCCTCAATTTTTTTAAAGCTTTCAAACTTGTCGTTAGAAAAAAAATTATCGACATTACGCTTCGGAAATGTTAAAGCATAGAAGTATTCATAGGTTTCTTCTATCGTCTCCATCATCTTAACTGCTGAAACATCTTTGAAACTATAGTATGCCCTATTCAACCTCTTGTAGAATTCATCCTCCTGTTTTTTCTCTTCAGGCGTTTGCTCGATTACCTTTATTTTTTTAGTATACTCCTCTTCCCCTAATGCAACACAAAATTTTAATTTTTTTAAATCATATAAAATAGAAGGAAACTCGTCTTTTTTTTTCCTGAATTCAAAAAATCGGTTAAAGG
>CAXYVG010000174.1:0-5044 GCA_964292325.1 uncultured bacterium
AAATGAATATTTCTATCGTTACTGGAAATTAGATGCGAAACCTCTGATGTAACATAGTGTATGTTGACGTATTGTATGCAAAATGATAAGATGAAAAAATGAGGTGAGAATATGGATATTTTAAGAGTGTTTGGTGAAAACCTCCGTAAATTTAGGAACCAGACGGGATTATCACAAGAAAATTTTGCTGATAAGGCTGGCTTACATAGAACTTATATTAGTGCTGTTGAACGCGGGAAACGAAGCATTGCACTTGAAAATATTCAGAAAATTGCTGATGCATTAGATATCGAAACTTATACGTTATTTTTAAATGATGCAACTAATGAAAAATGGCAAATGCATAATAATATCAAAAATATGCAAAAGTAGTATGTGAAAGGGAGGTGTAAAATGGTGAATTGTGTTGCTGTAGATTTGTTCTGTGGAATAGGTGGTCTTACTCATGGCATTCAGAAGGCGGGAATTAAGGTTGTAGCTGGCATTGATATTGATTCTACTTGTAAGTATGCTTATGAAATAAATAATCAAGCACTATTTATTAATAAAGGGGTTGAAGATGTAACTGCAGATGAAATAGCAGCACTTTATCCCCAGGGGTGTTTTAAAGTACTGATGGGGTGCGCACCTTGTCAGCCCTTTTCTAATTATTCATTAAGATATATTAAAGATGGAAGAAAAGACAATAAATGGAGATTATTATATTATTTTTTAGATTTGGTTAAAGATACAGAACCAGATATAATATCAATGGAAAATGTTCCACAACTTATAAAAGAAAAAGTATTTGAAGATTTTAAGGAAAAACTGGAGCAATTGGGCTACAATGTGAGTTGGAGTATAGTGAATTGTGCAAATTATGGCGTTCCTCAAAATAGAAATAGGTTGGTTCTTCTAGCATCGCGGTTTGGAAATATAAATCTAATAGATCCAATATATGATGAGAATAACTTGTTGACAGTAGGTGATGTAATTGGGAATTTGCCACCTATTGAAGATGGAGAAGTTTCAAGCGAAGATATAATGCATAAAGCTAGTAAATTATCTAAAATCAATAAGTGTAGAATAAAACAATCGGTACCTGGGGGGACATGGAAGGATTGGAGTGAAGAGTTACAATTACCTTGTCATAAAAGAAGCACGGGTCGAGGTTATGGGGCGGTGTACGGCAGGATGGAGTGGAAGAAGTCATCTCCAACAATAACAACACAATTTTACGGTTATGGTAATGGCAGATTTGGTCATCCAGAGCAGGATAGGGCCATTTCATTGAGAGAAGGTGCACTATTACAATCTTTTCCGATAAATTATAAATTTATTGACGAGAAGAATCCACCGACGAATAGGAATATAGGCATACACATTGGAAATGCTGTTCCTGTTGAATTAGGAAATGCGATTGGAGTAAGTATCAAAAATCATCTTCTAGAAGTAGAAGAGAGGCGGGTGATGTAAATGGCTAATGAAATAACGCCAGAAATGAAAAATATAGCTGAGAAACAAATTAGAGAATTGCAAAAAGAGATAAATTTCGATACAAAAGATTATCCAATTGAAGTTCTTATTGAAAAGTTTCGTGCAAATGATTTTTATATACCTGAGTATCAAAGAGAATTTATTTGGGATAAAACTACAAAAAATAGATTTGTTGAGTCTGTGTTGTTAGGTTTGCCAATACCTTTTATGTTTTTTTCAGATAATGAGGATGGACGTTGTGAGATTATTGATGGAGCACAAAGAACTCAGACATTAGAAGAATTTTTATATAATGATTTAGTTCTTGAGGATTTACATAAGCTCACTTCTCTTAATAGTTTTACTTTTAAAGACTTGCCAGACATATTCCAAAGGAAATTTAAAGGAAGAACCCTTCGCATCATTGTATTAGCTGATACCACATCAATAGAAACAAGACAGGATATTTTTAATAGAATTAATACAGGGGGAAAAAAGGCGATATCAAGTGAAATTAGAAGAGGGTCTTATACCGGAGTGTTCATGAATTTTATTGAAAAATGTGCTAAATATGAATTATTTAACAAATTGTGTCCAATTAGCGAAACAATGAAAAAACGTTATGAGGATTCAGAGCTTATATTGCGTTTTTTTGCATATATGAATGATTATAATAATTTCGTTCATAGTGTAAAAGATTTTTTGGATAGTTTTGTTGAAAAAGTAGAAGAAAATTTTAATGAGGAACAATATAAAGCAGAATTTGAAAGAATGTTAGATTTTGTGGATAAGTATTTTCCGTATGGTTTTTCCAAGTCGAAAAGTGCAAAATCAACGCCAAGAGTAAGATTTGAAGCGATTTCTGTAGGGGTAGCACTGGCTTTAAGAGAAGTTCCTAACTTAGTTCCTAGTTCAATGGAGTGGCTTGATTCTGACGAATTTAAAGTACATACAACTACCCATGCAAGTAATTCTCAACCTCGAGTAGTTGGAAGAATTCAATATGTACGAGATGAATTGTTAAAAGGTGATTCAAATGCAAACAACGTATGATACTTTTAATGATCGAGTAAATGAAATTGATATATTTTTAAAGGGGTTAAACCAGTTGTATGATACTCAAAATACTTTTGAAAATAGATATAATTTTCATACGGATGAATTTTTAAAAATTCTTAAAGCCAATGCTTTGCTTATGATCTATAATTTGATTGAATCAACAATAATGGGGGGGATTTTAGGAATATATGATCAGTTTAAACAAAGTGGACTGGGTTATAAAGATGTTAGACAGGAAATTAAGGATATTTGGTTTTCATTTAAATTCAATCAAGTTTACGATAAAAATGCTCATTACAACTCGTACAGGAATAAGGCATTAGAGATTATAAATGGTATATTGAATGGTGATACGATTGAATTAGATAGGAAAGCAACAGATATTAGTGGAAATCTTGATGCTGAGAAAATACGCATAATATGTTCAAATCATGGAATTTCATGTACTGATAATAGAAGCTGTTATGGTGGAGCAGTTCTAAAAGATGTAAAAAATAAAAGGAATAATCTGGCACACGGCACTATTTCATTTGCAGAATGTGGCAGAGATTATTCGCCTGATGAATTACAAAAGATTAAAAATGAAACACAAATTTTTCTTGAAGCAATACTGGACTGCATGAAAAAATATTATGAAGAAAAAATGTATTTACATGCATAGGGAGTATCTGCTATTGAGCAGAGAAAGCAAAAGGAGTTTGTAAATGGACGAGTTGTTGACATGCTATGACTATGTCAATAACTCCGTCCCTTTCGCCCTCATAGCGGTTTTTATAGATTAAAAAAGGGTTGATTTATTCACATGCATTTTAATAATTTTTTGTGGGTGGTAGAATGGAAGCAAGGCAATTGGAGCTATGTTTATGGTTTAATTCAAAAAAAGAAATTATGAAAAATCGGTTATTATATGGAAATAGTAACGCTGGGGTGGGGATTCACATTGGACGCCATAAAGATTTATTTGCGTTCTGTCCTAACTATATTTGGTTAGAGTTTGATGACGGAACAAAGGGACGAGTTTTAATTGCAAAAGATAGTTGGGGTAATTGTACCCATTTCATTCAAGAGAGCATCGGTCAATGGGCTCGTATGAACGGTTTATGGGAGAGAAAGATTAATGAAAGATCAGTTTCATGTATCTTAACGTTCACATCGTGCCTTGATAGATTTTTAATTTCAAAATAAATAAATCCATGAGGATGGTTGATATGAATAATAGTAATTGGAAGATAATACCGTTGTTTTTTGTAATGTTTGCTTTTCTAATATCACCTGTTTATGCAGGAATTAATGAAGATTTTTTGCTTGCGGCAAAAAACGGAAATCTATCAAATGTACAAGAGTGCATATCAAATGGAATTGACGTTAACGTGCGGGACGCTGATGGCTGGACAGCACTTATGAAAGCTTCGATTAATAGCAATTATGAAATAGTAAAGATTTTGATTGATAATAATGCGGATGTTAATATAAGAGATAATGACAACCGGACAGCATTAATGTATGCCGCTGTAGGCGGAATTAATAATAAGGATAATACCAAAGTGGTTAAGTTGTTGATTAGTAGGGGCGCTGAATTAAATACCAGAGATAAATGGGGAGACACGGCATTACACCAATGTGCTTCTTACAATTGTATTGATATAGCTCAAATCTTAGCGGAATCAGGAGCTAATCTAAAATTACAGAATAAAGATGGAAGAACTGCAGCTAGACTAGCTTCTATAGTGGGTAACATAGAAGTGGCGAAAATTATTGTTGCCTACGGTGGTATAATGTAGTTATATAAAAAATTCTAATGTCCGATAAAGAACCATTGTATAAACTAAAAAACTCTGGCACGATAAAACAATTTGTTTGTGCCAGGGTTTTATTTATTTGAATTAAAAATTGAAGTTAAATTTCGTAAACCAATGAATATAATGTAGTAACGGAGGTGAAAAACATGCCAGTAATACATATTGGTAAACCCTCAGAAGCAGCATGAGTATTTCACTTGACAAATACCATGTTAACGAAGAAATAGAACCAGTCTCACGGTGATTTTGAACCACTTTCACGCTGCACAGTACCACCTGCAAATAATGGCAGAGAAGATGGATTTCTCCCTGCTTAGAGCAAATTGTATCTCCTTCCACCATTCAATCAAGGGTATGCTACGCCGAGTGCAAAGAGCGCACTCGCCCTTGACTGAATGGCTCCAGGAGATGGAATATAGCTAACAGGGGAAAATCCAGGGAACTAGGAATCAGCACGATGGTTCTGTACTCCGATATCATGGATTAGCTTTACCGTGAATATGGTTCAACTTCACCGATAAAGTGGTACTATTGCACTGAAATATTCACAGCATTAGATCGACTTCATCGATTTTTTCATGAACTAATTTTAGAAATACTCAGTGGTAAGCGCAAGTGCAAGATATAGGCACGTAGATTGGGTTGTACATAGTTTCTAGTTAGTGTAAAATCTAGGCGCAGAGAAAGGCGTGAATATAAATATGATAAAACCAATTGTAAAAGATATATTG
>CAXYVG010000175.1:0-5013 GCA_964292325.1 uncultured bacterium
TTCTGCTATTTTTCCCTTGCAAAACAAATCAACATGTTCTAGAAAAAAACCAATCAAGAGGTGTTTAAAAGGATGTTGGTCAGACTTCCCCTTCAATAAATTCGAGAAATAACTATAATCATCATCTGATTTAGGTAGAAGCCCATTATTCATCTCTGTTATTTGACTTGCTAATCGATACAGCGCAGTTGCAATTGATTTCCTACGTACACGTCCAGCATCTGTTATATAACCTATATTTTTAAATCCCCTGAAATAATCTGTGAATTCCGCCTCTCCTTTTGTTATCGCTTTAAGCTTTGACACTGAATAATTTGCGAAAGCATATGCTTGAAAGTTACAATGCCTATCATGCGATTCAAGTGATGGTAATAATTCCACTTGAATATGCGGGCGAGGTGGCATTGGAATATGATATAACCATATCTTGTGTAAATAACAGGCTTCGATACCGGGTATCTGGTGACCTAAGTGCCAATATGTTACACCATACATTTCCATATTTTCTCTCGCACACATAGGGCAATATTTTAATGTAATTCTTTCATATTCTCTGAAATTAGTAAGCTGACATGCTCTACTTGCCGAATGTAATGCTAATGCATCACAATAGATTCGCTTACAGTAATGCGGTAAAAAAAAACTGAATAAGGGAAAGAGTGTCTGTTCTCTAAAAAGTATTTGCGCATCTTCACCACTATTTTCAGCCAATATTGAAAGATTCGAAGTCAGCCAAGGATGAATACTTGCCCTATCGTTACCAAACATAGTAGTAAGGAACATACTACGAGGTAAACCAATAAAAGTTAAACTACGAACTAAACGACTATATAAAGTTTCGTCTGGCAATGTAGAAGGAAGCCTCATACCTACCTCCACCATAGTTAGAAATATGCCTTACAAGGTAAGATCACGGATTTTACTTTTAAGATAAAATGAATCGCCACGGATAATCTAGACACTTCCGAGCGTCTCCTCCGGGAACATAATCAGTATATCGGAATATCTCTAAAAGTGAATGGGCCGTTTTGCCGGGATGCTTACAAGCGGGCGTTTCCCAGAAGCTGATGTACGCCACGCTCCGGAAGTTTGGAGCCCGCATCAATGAAGCACTTGCGCTCAAAGAGCTGAAATTTATTCTTCATCCGCCTTACCTGGTTATAGAGCCAGGTACCCAAAGGCAGTGGGCTGGAAAGCGCTAGTTGGTGAGCGCCGTTGTTTTTTTGTGCAACGGCTTGTTAGGCATATCATGTTTTACTTCGGTTTTTTCCCTTGCATCCAATCTCCAAACGTAACCCATGACCCGGCGCCGCTATGTATATAAAAGCTTTCTAGAGTTAGATCTAAATAAGGGTACAGGCCTAGGTATTCTCTCCCATCAAACTCTTCATCATCATTTTCCATAATAGGCGCAACTGATACTCTTCCAGTTCGCGCATCCATATATCCTAACTCCCATGGCATCCAAACCGATTTTTCTGCTGAATTAGAAGTTAAATAGATTAGAGATGAGCAATTATTCATTCTATTACGCAGTACGGTTGCAGTAAATTCGCTTACTTTTCCTCTATCTAAATGCTCATCTTCTATCCAGTCAACATATACGGAATAACCTTTTTCGATTAGCATGCTTCTAATTTGCATAACTATTCGCGCATCAGAATAAGCATGAGAAAGAAAAATATCGTAATGCTCAGAAACGGAGAAAGATTCAAATGCTTTTTGCAGGCTATTTGCTGCCCAGCGCCTTTCACTGGCCCCCTCTAATAATGTTGTCTGTGTGGCATTGTAGCGACGAAGTATCTCAGATTTACGAATTATAGCCATTATTCTTCTCGTCTAAATTTTGCATCCATCTACCTAAAGGGTAACGACATGAAGCTAGTATTTGGTGATTATACCTCTCTATGATTTTGATTTATGGATACGAATTGATTATTCAGGCACATATGGAAAATGCTTTGTAACCCAAGCGTATCCATCGTTATTGGCAGCTCCTTCCGAGGTATATCGCATTAACATCTATATGATGATAAGAAACCAAAATGGCCCTCGCTTGGTTTACAAAAATACAGGATCGTACAAGACAACTATTGATCAACTAAATAACGGCTAAAGAGCGTGGCGAAATCTATATCTTCAAGCTCTCTCCCGCTGAAATAACCATTATCCCGTGCAAGATTAAGCGCCGCACCGCCTGGCGCGGCAACTGGAAGGATGAATGCCCCAGGATGGAACCGCCTAAAAATGTTGTATTCGACCTCAACACCATCCATCCCCCCAATGAAAACTGCACCGATAAGATCTTTTCTGGAGAGCATCTGCTCGCGCATTAGTTGCAAGCTACCTTGAATGTCGCCGGGCACGGGGTCGGTATAAACCACGTTGTCAAATCGTTGATTCTCTTCCGGGTAGCGACCTTCGAAGAAGCGGCTTTGATACAGGATGACAGAGTTAGTGTAATCAACCCCAAGATCTTCACAGATGCTCCAAATCATAGGGGTAATTGCTGGATGACCGCCCCATACGATTTTGTGCCTGCGAACGGTCGCAATAGTCAGTTCACGGACAGCGCACTGGATAAGAAATGGGTCAGCGGTCTCGTAATATTGCCCTCGTCCAATCACGGGGATACTTGCTGAGAGGAAAATCGCCGCCATTTCTATACCCTCCAATCTGCAAATTGCCAACTCGCCTCGCAAGCCTTAACCCATCGCGTGACTTGGATGTATTGACCCAGCCAATCCAAGTGACTAAGCCACTGAGGATGCAGGCCTACATGATCATAGAGTATGGCTACGGATTCATCAGGAGAATTCATTGATGCTTCGTGCATAGTCGTGGAGGTCGGAACGCCCACCGTTGGATAAACCACAACCATGCGGTCATCGGGCAGACGCACTCGAATCCCTCGGCCGGTGCCCATGCCAATCACTTCTCCACCGATAGTCTCAAGGCCTATTCGGAGATTGCTCATTAGGTTAACGGTACGCACCGCATGGCTCTTGCTGCGGACTTCTTCAAGCTGCAGACAGATCCGGTCAATCGCGTGGTCACTAATACGTCCCGATACGACATCTAACTCACTCTCACCAAGCTCAGAAAGGCTTGCAGTCGCTAACCGCGCCGAGCACAGAACTCCCGGCCATCCTACTCGAAGAACACTGATACCCTTAGCCAAGGCCCTTCCGAACTCCGCTGCAGTCCATCGACTGTTAAAGTAGTCGGGAGTGTCGAGCATCAACAACACGTCAGAATCACAAAGCCGATGCCATAACATGGTCTGAAAATCTTCTGCCGGGGCAATACTATGTGTATCCAGGAAAACGTCAAAATGCCTAGCAGAGAGGGCATCGAACATCTGCAGTGCCGCCTGACGAGCCTCGTCTCGCCGATAACTTACAAAAACCCGACGTTGCTTCGGAAGCAGGCCTGCACACTCCAAAAGTGCAGTGGCTACCCTTTTTGCCCCACCATTGGCGTAGGACAAACAATTCAATGGACGCAGGATCTCCGGTACATTGGTCGCCACTTCGCATAAATCAGACACGACGGGAACAACAGGCACACCGCTACGCAGCAAGCTAGGTAAGCTGGGATGATCAGCACCTAATCCGCCGAAAAATACAACAGCAGCAGATCGCTGTTGATTAGGGATAAAAGTATCAGGACTAACTTCCCAGCCGATCTCCTGACCCACCCTCAATCCAAACATGGAAACAGCATCAGTGACAGCGTTTTCAAGCTCAGAGAGTTGAGTAGCGGTCGGTAAGCCCAAAACAGCCAAACTATATATGAATGACATCCATACCTCGCAGAAACCAACTAAATCCTCACAAAACAGAAATACCTAAATCTTAAATCTTGGCTCACTCCGTTGAACTTCACTGAACCCCACCTTGCTATACAACGTATCCAAGTGCGTCAACCCGCTTATTCGCCCGGCAAAACCAGCCTCGACTGATATTCCTTTATCTAGCCAACCATTAAACTCCTGTAGGCTCATTTCATGTTTCAGCTTCGGCAGGGGATAACTGAAGCCCGGCTCAAGAGCTCTACTTTCGCTCTTCATTTTCTCGAAACTCTCATTACCCTGTTGGAAAATTCTACGTTCCGAACGCTTGACACTTTTAGCAAATGTAAGCTCTGAAAAAATCCATGGAGATGACAGACGCCCCTCTCCAGACATGTAGTCATCGATATTTATTGCGTTTTCAGTGCCCAAAAACATGAACAACTCTGATCGCTTTATCATTTGCTGTAAAGCCGCATTAAGGATCAAATGCACGTTGGTCGTTGTTCTGTTACGTAGATTGTAACTGTAATGGCTCCATCCCTGTGGTATACAGAATTTATCATCGATTTTCCGCAAAAGTTCGTCAGCATACCCCCAAACACATGAGTCAACGAAAGCCGTGAGCCCAATATTCTCCAGGCTGAGGGCTATCCTAATGGCTTCGTCTTCATCAGCATGAGAATGAGAGATAAAAACATCAATATCGTGCTGCGGAAAGATCGATTTCTGTATTTTGTCAGCATCAAGTATATTACGTCCATCAAGAAGGTATTTTTCGAGGCTGATCAACAGTTCCCCTTTTCTGGCCTTGTACGCCACTATTTCGTCAGAACTAAAACGAAATGTTGGGTAGATATTACTAACAGTTAGATCGATAAACATTAATTCCCCCCAGTCAAGACCTACGTGCCAAGCGGATGTCTAAACGGGTAACGCTAGGGCATCCGCGCTTAATTAAAATCGCTCCCACACCTCAACGTGTTGTCCGTCAAAGAATCTGGAGCGCACCTCAGCAAAGTGTTCTTTGCCAGCCTCATTGCCGCGTCGGACCATGTCTTGGATAGCTTCAGCATCATCCATCTTAATTTCATCACTGGTCTGTTGGTTAACACGCATATGACGTGTTGGACCCAAGAAACTTTGAGCGAGTACCAGAGCACCATGCTCTTGGGCTGCAAAAAAGAGATCTACACTGTGAGGTGCCCAGCCTACTTTGC
>CAXYVG010000176.1:0-4993 GCA_964292325.1 uncultured bacterium
GCAAATTTTCCTGCAATGAATATATTGTGCGTTTTGACGAAGATATTCGCTGCTTATTCTTATTGTTGGATGGGAGGGCAAAGATCTATTTAGTGCATGAGAACGGAAAGCGCGCACTCATTCAGTTTCTAGGGAAAAATGATTTTATTGGTGAATTATCTTTAATCGAGGCAGAAGAACATTCAAAAGATGTTGTAGCTATAAATGACTGTACGTGTCTGGCGATTCCGTTAGCATCAGCGAAAAAACAGCTGCTGGAGGATAATGCTTTTCTTCTTCATTTATCAAAATATTTAGGTGATAAATTGCTTAAAAGAACAGAGCATTACACAGCTATGCAAGATTATGAACTCAAAAATAGATTAGCAAAGTATATTCTTCAAATTGAGAATAATGGCTATTTTCAAGAAAAACTGACAGAGACAGCGGAGTATGTGGGAGTAAGCTACCGACATTTGTTATACACGCTCAACAAATTCCGTGAAGAAGGATTATTGGAAAAAAGAGGCCGACAATATTTCATTGTCAGCAAAGAAGCGTTGGAAAAATTAAGTTTGAAAACCAATTGATGCACTAACCAAAATTCTCACTCGGTAAAACAGACGATTCCATCAACAACACCTCGACTATAGTGAATAAGCCCACGAGCGGGCTTGTTCATTATAGTCGAGGTGTTTTTTGCTTTTTTATCAATTACTCCATGAAGAACAATACTATTTCTAACGTTAAATAAGATGGAGCAGGAATGAAGCGATAGAAAAGTAAATATAGAGTCCTAAAATATCATTGATGGTGGTAATGAATGGTCCGGATGCGATGGCTGGATCGAATTTTAACGTATTGATAAGGATAGGAACAACTGTCCCGCTGATGGTAGAAAGACTCAGGGTGATGAAAATGGTTATCCCCAGTATGAGCGCGAGGACAGCATTTCTGTAAAAGATGAGAATGACAAGCGATAAAACAATTCCTGCCAAAAGACCGATACACATCCCCACCATAAATTCTTTCCAAATGGTACGTCCGATGCGCTCATCCTGTTCTTTCAAAATCAAGCCTCGAACGGCCACTGCTAGCGACTGGGTTCCTACGTTACCCGCGGAGTCCATGATGATAGGAATAAAGGCGGCTAAAACGACTACTTGATTGAGCGTTTCTTCAAATGAGCTGATTAGACTTGCGCTAAGCATTCCCATAAAGAGTAAGATGATGATCCATGGTGAGCGTGCACGAGCAATTTC
This sequence comes from uncultured bacterium, assembly GCA_964292325.1. Lineage (GTDB taxonomy): Bacteria > Bacillota > Negativicutes > DSM-13327 > DSM-13327 > CTSoil-075. The sequence continues at coordinate 1,242 of CAXYVG010000176.1, forward strand.
CCAGACGGTTTCTGGCCGGTCAAAAGTGGTCGTAATGGCTGAGAACTCGTTAAAGTCTTCAGTTACTTCGTCTTCCATGATGTCCATGATATCATCCACCGTTACAATCCCTCTGAGGATATTTTTTTCGTCCAGGATAGGCAGCGCCACTAAGTCGTAATCTTGGATCAGCCGGGCTACTTTTTCTTGATCATCCTCGAGTCGCGCGTGGATGAAGTGTGAGGACATCCTATCTCCGATCATCACTTCTGCAGGGAGAAGGAATAAATCACGTATGGACAAAATCCCGAGTAAGATACCGTGCGCATCCAAGACATACAGATATTGGATGATTTCTGCAGTTGGAGCTTGTGCACGCACTTGATTAAAGGCTTGATGGACAGTGGAATTGGGAGAAACGCTCACAAATTCTTTTGTCATAATCGAGCCAGCGCTTTGTGACGGGTAAGCCAGCAACTCTTCTAAGTCGGCTCGATCCTGGTCGCTCAGTTGATTCAGAATGGCTTTGCCTTCAGATCCTGTTTTAGCCAACATACTCGCTGCATCGTCGCGTGACATCCTCTGGAGAATTTCCCGCACATATTCGGGTTTAAAATCCTTCAGCAAGTTTGCTTGCTCATCCACATCCATCCAGCCCAGTACATCAGCGAATTCTTTTGCTGTTAAAAAAATTTCGATTTTCTTCTTATTTTCAGGATATAAGCGGCGCAGCACCTCCGCCTGGTCTCGCTCGTGAAGCGTCAGCAAAAGGGTGCGGAATTGCTCGCGGTCATTCTCTTTTAGAACCGCGAAAATGTTATTGTAATAGGACTCGTGTTTGAATACATTTTTTTTCATTATAATCCTCCTCTTGAGAAGGCAGCGAGCCTTCCCGTTTTGTTAAGTTGAATCGTCTCATCCACCTAGCGGGGTCAGGTACCATTCTGCCACCTCCTCAATAGTCTCCTTTGGGTTTAGTTATATTGACAGTATCTGCTTCATTATAACATTTTTTATATGAATAGATTGCATAGTTGGTGCAGCGGACTATGTCTATTTTGCATATAGCTTTAAAGCCAACTGTAACGACAGGGTATGATTGGTATCGTTTTCTTGATCATACACAATGAGGTCCTGTAAAAAATAATCAATAAATGCCGACCAAGGATCTGTTCTATGGTTTCTTCTTCGCGAAATCGTTAAATCAACAATACCTCCACTATAATGAAGAGGCACACGATTGTGCACAAAACATTATAGTGGAGGTATTTTCTTAAGTTCTATCTATAGTTTTTCTCCATTTGTAGTAATTACCTGCTTATACCAATCAAATGATTTTTTCTTGCTTCTCTCTAAAGTGCCATTGCCATAATCGTCTTGGTCAACGTAGATGAAGCCGTAACGTTTGGACATTTCAGAGGTACTTGCGCTGATTAAATCGATACAACCCCAGCTTGTGTACCCCATAAGATCTACACCCTCTTTGATCGCTTCATTCATTTGCTCAATATGTGCACGCATGTAATCGATACGATAATCGTCGTTGATTGAGCCGTCTGCCTCTACTTTATCATAGGCTCCAAGTCCATTTTCTACGATAAACAACGGTACTTGGTAGCGATCATACATTTTCTTTAAGGTAATACGCAATCCTTTAGGATCGATTTGCCATCCCCAATCAGATGACTCTAAATAAGGGTTTTTCACACCACTGAAGAAGTTCCCTTTTTCCTTCTTCTTATCAGGTGCTCCGCTGGCAACCATTGACATGTAGTAACTAAAGGATAAGTAATCCACTGTATGTTGCAGTAATATTTCTTCATCGCCAGGAAGCATGTCAATCTTAATATCATTTTCTTCAAAATAACTCAACATGAAGCTTGGATAATACCCACGAACCTGAACGTCAGTGAAGAACAGATTCATTTGATCCTCTTTCAGTGCTTCTAATACATCATCTGGACTGCAAGTTTCCGGATAGACTTCCATGCGAGCCAGCATACAACCAATCATGGCATCAGGGATCATTTCATGACAGGCCTTGACCGCTCTGGCGCTGGCTACAAACTGATGATGTAAAGCTTGATAAACCGCTTGCTCCTTGTGTTCTACCTCATCTATCAGAATACCACTACCAATATATGGAGACATCGTTGAAACATTTATTTCATTGAACGTTAACCAGTATTTTACTTTTCCTTTGTAACGATCAAATACCGTTTCTGCATAATGAACAAAGAATTCAACTACGCGTCGATCTGCCCAGCCATTGTATTTTTGAACTAATGTAAGTGGAATTTCATAGTGTGATAACGTCACAAGTGGCTCAATGCCATATTTCAATAATTCATCGAAGACTTTGTCATAGAAAGCTAGCCCTTCTTCATTTGGCTCTGTCTCGTCACCATTTGGAAAAATACGAGGCCAAGAGATGGACATACGGAATGTTTTAAAACCCATTTCTGCAAACAGTGCAATATCTTCTTCATAACGGTGATAGAAGTCGATACCACGGCGTTTCGGGAAATTGTCGCCACCTTTTCCTGCTAAAAGATCTTCTAATTCTTTTTTGCTTCTGACATCCATTTCAATTTCATTTCCACGCTCTTCTTTTGGTACAAATTGAACCATATCAAAAATGGAAAGTCCTTTACCGCCCTCGTTGTAAGCTCCTTCTAATTGGTTTGCAGCCGTAGCGCCACCCCATAAAAAACCTTTTGGAAATGTCATATGCTATTCCTTCTCTCGACTTTTTTTGTTTCTGATTTCATTATAATTTAGTGATGCAAAAAAAACTGGTCAAAAGGAGACCAGTTTAAGGCTGAGAAGGATGGTGCTATTGGAATCAATGGAACAATACATCAAACAATCTTAATAAGGTTTGACTACTGACAGCACTATTTTCAATTTTTCCGCATTGTAAAATTTCATCAAACAATTCCAGATGTTGACGTGGCTCCGAGAAGGTAATGAGTAATTTCTTTCCCTTTGTCTTTTTAAGTTTTTCAAATAAGAGGAATTCCTCTGAGAGTAAGTATCCCTGGATAGAAATAGTGATGATCATATCTTCCTCTGTCAATATATCCAGAGCATCCATTTGTTTAAAAATGTTTGTATTGCATTCACAAAATTTCCCTGCCAGAAGTATTTTTTTTTGCAACTCCAAAGCTTGGATTTGATTCTTTTCAAAACCTAGTATGACAACTCTGCGGGATTTGCTGATCTGTTTTACGATCCGCTCGATCTGTTCTTTTGGGATATTTTCAATTATTTCCACGTTTTCTTTTAATTGCGCTATAAAGCTATCGCCACTTAGGGCAGTATCGTTTTTTTCAAGAGATGCCCCATACTTCATTACAGAATTTCTTAAGCTTGAAAAATTTCTGAAACCAATTCTTTTGCAGAAACGATTAATTGTAGAAGGCGCTACATTACATACCTCTGCGACTGTTTCTAATGAAAATCCCTCGATTTTATGAGAATTTTCGAGCAATGTTTTCGCTATGTGGTAGTTAATATCTTTATCAAGAGAATTGTTTATGTAAGCTAAAAGATTATAAATCAATGTTTCCACATTTCCCACCTCTTCAATTGATTTCAATCACTTCATTATTTTAACATTTATACAGACTTAGTACAGAGGGGAGGGATGATAAGAGATACAGCTGCAGAAAGAAAGACAAGTAAAAGGTGAAGAAATAAAGAAAACGCTTGCCTTGAAGTGGACTTTAACAAGTAAACTAATAATGAACAACAGGACAATGGTATTCAGC
>CAXYVG010000177.1:0-4956 GCA_964292325.1 uncultured bacterium
ATTTTCCTGATAGTCGTAATAATCCCTTCGTATTGATGAAGGATATCTTCTATATGATCTAAATCAACCGAATAGTCTGTTTTTTCTATAAAGACAAATAACTTTTCGTGAAATCTTGAAACGGATAAATAATGGTAAGTGTTTCCACGTATAGTTACTTCTTGCTTTGAAGAGAGCGACGAAAAGAGTTCTTTTTTTATTGCTCGAGAAATTCTGTTTCCGGACTGACAGAGTACAAATCTTTGATTGTTCGATTGCATCATAACTAATATTGTCGAACTGTTTGTTTCACCTTTCAATCGATTCAGCAGTAAATTGGACACGCTATTCATAAAATTAGAGTACGTAACCTGATTCAGGAGTTCTATTTTTTCATTATTCAACTCTTCAATATTGTTTTCGGCTCTCATTTTTTTAAATTGCTGAATAAATTGAATCAAAAAGTGAGAGAGATAACAAAAGAAATAAAAAAGCAGCGTGACTATCAGTTTGTTTTGCAAAGAAACTTCCAACCAACTGATGATTATAAAAAAACAAAAGCTTAAAATATTGATTGCCATATTCAAAATAAGGTTATCCGGTAACGAAATCGTCTTCATGTAACTCAAGATACAGGCAATGCACGTCGGAAATACCAAAACTAGTAAAGCTGTCCTCGGATCGCCCAATACGCCAGACGAAAAGACCGCTGGCAAAGAATAACTAACGATGAATGGAATAAAGGCCAACAGAACAGAAAAACTTAAAAATTTAAAACTTAATGAACTAAAGAACAGTTTACGTTCCTTATATATAGTTATATAGCTTGTAGTGGTTGAAATAGATAACAGTAACAGCAAGGTGAATTCCGGATAAATTTTGAGAATAAAAGAAAAAAAAGAATAAATTGAACTACCTGTTAAAATTAACATACTTATTTTAAATAGTTTTCTATTTTCTGATTGAATAAATGAATATAGAAATAAATAAAGCGAAACTGGGCAAAGACACAAAAGCAATAACCCAGTAAAATTAAGCCAAGGGACGTTAGAGTAAATAAACAAGAACATCAAAGCCATAATCGTAGTTAAATTATAAAACCTGGATGAGGAAGGATAGTCGGGTATATTTAAATAAATAAAACTGCCTAACGAAAAAATATAGGCGCCAATAAAGAGATAAATAAAATCCGTTTGTTCCATTGCGTTTAGGTAATAAAATATATAGGTCAGTATAATAAGCCAAGGCATTGTAACGCTAGCTATTTTCATTATTTTCAAATCCATGTTACTCCTTTAAATAGCTCTTTAATAAGGTAAAAACTTCTACAGAAATGTTAGAATTATTCTTTAGAATTTGAAAAGCTTCTTCAAAGTAAAGCGAGGCAGCTCTTAAACAATATTCAACCGCACCGCATTTTTCCATATAAAATGCTAAGAAAGCTAGAGAATCCTCATCAGTTATTCGATGCTCAATAATAGTGAGAAACCTTTTATCGGTGTTTATGCGTGCGTATTCAAGGGCCTTTATAAAGGGAAGCGTTTCCTTGAATAAAACCAAATCCGACTTGCTCGTGTCCATGCAGTCTAGCGCATCGTTTTGCAGTTGAAAGGCAGTAGAGAGATTTTGTGCACAGTCTTTCCAAATAAGTTCATTATCAGGACAAGCAAGGTAGAAGACCAGTTGAACTAAAGGAGTAGATTTCTGCAGCATCTTAGAAAAATAAACTTCTGCAGAGGAATCTTCTGAAAGTGTTGAATAAAAATCGAAACGCTCTCCGTTTACTGATTCTGTAAGAAAAAATAATATCTTAGAGGTATCAAGATAGTTTTTGGTGAGTTCACAAAGCTCTCCTATACTTATAAAAAGCAGAGACATAGCATTAATGAGCAACTCATTTTTTGGCAAAGCAATCACACTGTCCCCGTCTAAAATATCATCAAGGTAATCACACAAAATAAAAAGAATATCCAGTCTGACCGCAATCTGATTCTTTCTTGGAAGGGACTGTGGTTTATTTTGATCCAAAGAAAGAAACAAATAAACTTTCCCTAATGACAATCTGTCCGTACTTTTTTTTGACAACTCCATTTGCACGAGATCCACAAAGGAAGAGGGGAAATTCTTCTTAAATTCTGATAAGTAGGCAGTTAAAGCTACACCATATTCCTCTTCAATTTTATAAGGTCCCATATTCTTGTATATCAATTTTTCGAACCCAGTTATTTTCACCATTCAACGAGAAGGATACATTTCCATTTTTCCCGATGTCAAACAATGGATTCTTTCTCTTTAACAGTATCTCCTCCTCAATTTTTTTCAACTTCTCTTCGATTGCTTTATCCATACAGCCGCTCCTTTTTTCATTTTACGTTCAGTATGTAGTCTTCCAATAAATATTCTATCTTTTCAAAGATGAGTATGTCCATGAATACATAGGGGGTTGCCGGTTTTACTCATACCTCTCGATACAGGAATCATTTAAACTGACTTTAGGAACATGGGCTTTCTGAAGTCTTTTTAATGTCAATTTGAAACGGAGGTATTGGTTTATGTAAATGTTATATCACCATTATTTTCCTATGAAGATAAAGCCGAGAAAAATACTGGTTGCTGCTTAACAAACTAAAAGCGTTAAGGAGGAGGCTCACTGCACTTTTTTGAGCCTTCAGCTGTTATTATAGCACTTTTTTTATAGAATAATGCGTGAGCATCTCAATAAAATTATATATTAAAAATGGACTCCGACTCCCGGGATAAAATCCAACAACAAATCAAGAAAGGAAGGCACTTATATGAAAATTTCAGAGGTAATGCTTTTTTTCGCATTGCTAGCTACTTTTTTTCTGATTTATTTGGACTTTCAAGTTAATAGACTTGATTATCGATTAATATTAGTATGCATTTGTTTGATAGTCATGCTGATCATCAATCGAAATAGTATCACTACAAGTTTAATGGCTCTGACGATGCTTGTTTTACTGTCCAGGCTGCATTTCAACTTGATCGCACTCATGATGCTTACGGTATTCTTTGGAACATACTACTTTTTAAAAAATGAAAGCTGATCCATGCCGCTGACCTTGAAATCAGTAATTATAGCTGTCCTCAATCAATTATTAAAATATATCAATGAAAAGATGTGTAATCTAAAATGAAGACAAAAGACAAAAAGAATTACCTTAAAAAGGTTAAAAATTGGAATATGGTGTTATTAGTTTTAAAAGCTCTGGGGCTGCTCACATCAATTATAGGGCTAGCGGGAGTCTTAAATCCTGACAAATCGCTCTACACAGAAGCTGTCTACGGCTCTTCAGCCACGCAATTATATGAACAAGCAAATAGTATCGGAACAAAAGCTTATGCCGTTATCGGCGTAATCATCTCGATTACAATCCTGATTATGCTTATCTCTGCACATAAAAAACTAAAAGCAGGCGTCTCAACTGCAAAAACGCCTTACTACCTCCATTTATTTTGGATCGTAACCGGGATTATCTACTCCTTGCTGTTCACTCCCAAAATAGAAATTCAAGGATTTACCGAATTTGCCAGCATGATTTCTATCGTAAGTATGGGTCTACAAGCACTTGTTTCCCTACCAGCGATTTTGGCCATAATCTACCTATTTAAAGCCGAAACAGAGGCGTAAGGAATGAAGAGAGACAAGGTAAAGGATGAACACGCTAATAAAAAAGGCTTTAAAATGAAACCACTGTCCAAAAAGAAGCGCATAATCTTTAGTGCCGTATGGGGAGTGATCGCCATTTTAGCGATCAGTACGGCATTTTTTTTCAAACAAAACCAGCAGCAGGAACCTTCAGTGGCTTCCTATGACGCGGTAACGATAAAAAAAGCTGATGATTTAATTTTTAATGGATCCGTTGCGGCTCAAAATGTAGAGGAATTCTATTTTGATCAGACAAAGGGCGAGGTTTCCGACATTTTAGTAACCAATAATCAAGAAATCAGTGCAGACACGGTAGTCTTGGTTTATCAAAACGAAACCGTACAAGATCAAATAACGGAACAGCAACAAACGCTCGATAAACTAACTTTAGCGGTGAACAATGCACAAGAAAATCTGGACAATACGTATACAAAAAAACAAAATATTCAAAATAGTTTGAATGAAGCATTAAGTACATTCAATAATGCCGATGCCGATTCAATGGAAGGGCAAGCCATTCGCCAAGAAGAACAAGCTAAAATGGATCAGTATAAAGAAGCTATCTCTTCCCAGGAAGAAGTCATCTCACAAGCGCAGCAGGCACTAGATTCCGCAAATTTAGATTTATCCACTTCCACTCAAAATATCGAACTTGCCAAGAATAAAATTACAACAAATGTTGCAGCAACAACTGACGGAACCGCCATTGTGGAACCAAAAGGGAAAACAAATGCGAGTGTTCCCGTTATTAAAATTTTAGGCAAAGACACAATCATAAAAGCATTAGTTTCCGAGTATGATTACAGACACTTAGCAACAGATCAAGCTGTGGAAATCCAATTGCTGAACAGTAATAAAAAAATCGCAGGTACGATCACAGAAGTCAGTATATTGCCGGAATCTACGGCTACTGAGGGGACTGCAACTGCACAATCTAATGTGGCAAATTATTCCTTCAAAGTAAAACCATCAGAAAATTTACAATATGGGTATAGTTGCCAAATTTATGTACCCGTTAATGAACTGCGTATACCCGAAAAGGCAATCCTGAACGAAGAGGATAAGCAGTATGTTTTTGTCTATTCCAAAGGAACTGTCAAAAAACAGCCAATCCTGTCAGAAAATAGAGACGGTGTTTTTGTTGTCACAGAGGGATTAAAAGAAAAGGATCGAATTATTTCCAATCCGTCCCAAGATTTAAAAGACGGCCAAGAAGTGATGGTGAATTAGATGATCAGTTTGGTTAATGTGAATAAATACTATAAGAACGATGAAGAAAGCCTGCATGTCCTAAAAAATATTAATCT
>CAXYVG010000178.1:0-4869 GCA_964292325.1 uncultured bacterium
CAATCAAAAATTTTGCGCGTAGGTAGTTTAGAGGCTCAACATGCAGTATTCCTCTACTTGTTGAGCCTTTTGCCGCACAAAACTTCCGATTGAACCCTGAACGAACCGTCCCCTCGATTCCCGAAAATATAAAAAGTATCACAATATGAAACTTTTTCTCAGAAAAAAGGTGGTGGAAGTAATTTACGGTAATTCCGTAAAAATTTTACGGATAGTGTTGTCTTTTCATCGTTTTTGGATATAATAAATATGAAGAGGTGATTTTTCATGTTGAAACTATTTGAAGTTTCAGGTTTTAAAAACTTTAAAGATAAAATTAAATTAGATTTTTCCGATGTTCGTGATTACAAATTCAACAGTAATTGTATTACTAGAGATCTTCTAGGCAAGATTATTATATATGGTAAGAACGCAATAGGCAAATCAAATTTTGGGCTTGCCATATTTGACATTGTTTCTCACCTATCAAGTAAAAATATCACCCCTGGATTGTATGAATATTATTTAAATGCTAACAGCCTTGATGATTATGCAGAATTTCATTATATTTTTCAGTTTGGCAAACAGGAAATTGACTATATATATCGCAAGGATAGTAAGCAGACCTTAATTTATGAACTAGTTTCTATTGAAGGCAATACGTTGTTTGAATACGATTATAAAAAAAGCAAAGGAAATACTGATGGACTAAAAGAAATTGCACCTACATTGAATTGGGCATTTCAAGATGTTGACTCTATTCTTAAGTATGTTATAAATAATACAATTCTTGACAATGAACATCCACTAAGAAGAATGATGAGATATGTGTCTAACATGCTTTGGTTTAGAAGTTTAGATGAAAATAGATATATCGGGTATAAAAACAAAAGTATTGATTACTTAGACTTCATCTTTGAACCTGAAATACTCTCAGAATTTGAAAGCTTTCTTCACAAATCAGGTGTACAGGATGATCTGATTGTTAAAGAGGATATCGATGGGCAGAAGCGATTGTATTTCAAAACGGATACACCATTACCATTTTTTAAGGTTGCATCAAGTGGTACAAAAGCCTTATATAGCTTTTTTTACTGGTATAAGACTTGCTCTGATGTATCATTTATGTTTATTGATGAATTTGATGCATATTATCATTATGAGCTTTCTGAAACTATTGTCTCTATATTAGAAAAGATGACTGATACACAGGTTATTTTAACCTCACACAATACGAACTTATTAACCAATCGCATAATGCGACCGGATTGTTTTTATATCTTAACAAAGGATAAACTAACCTCTCTTGTAAATGCTACCAATCGAGAACTTCGAGAAGGGCATAATCTTGAAAAGCTATATATGAGTGGAGAGTTTAATGGATAAGGAAAGTAGAATACTTGTTATCGTTGAAGGCGCCAAGACAGATTTTCGACTAATGGAACATTTACTGCACATATACGGCATTGATAATAACCATGAGGTGATATCTTACAATACTAACATCTATGCTTTGTATCAGAAGATGTTCGCAGATGGGGATCCATCTTCAATCGATATATTGCAGTTGCTTAAAGAAAAAGAAAGAGATCCTGCTAAAAGAGAAATTTTAGAAGCGCGTTATTCAGACATTATTTTGATATTTGATTTAGATCCGCAAGATCCACAATTTTCAGGTGATAAAGTTTTGGAGATGATGGGATTTTTTACTGAGTCTTCCGATATGGGAAAGCTATATGTAAATTATCCGATGGTTGAGGCATTTTACCATATGAAATCAATACCTGATCAAAACTATAATGATTATACTGTTTTATTAAGTGAATTGTCACAACGAACCTATAAACAAAGGGTTAATTTAGAAAACAGAAATCACGATTATTCAAAATTTGCAATCTCTCGAGAAGAATGCAATATAGTAATCCGACAGAACATAGATAAAGCATGGAATATATCCGAAGTGGAAACACTTCATATAGAAGAGTATTCACTTCCTGAATTGGTTGAAGTTTTAAGAATGCAGCTTTCAAAATTAGAGGTGGAAAGATCCATCTCAGTACTCTGTACATGTGTATTTTATATTGTGGATTACAACCCTAAATTTATAACTGAATAAATCAGATTAGGGGCAACAGGGGGACGGGACTGTTTTGACAGCTTTTTTTGTGACAATTTCGTCCCGTCCCCACTGTCCGTCTCCAAATGCCTCTTCAAATCCTACTCTTCCCGCTCATACCCGCACCACATATTCTTCTTTCCCATACGTTCCTGCACCGTATTTAGCATTTCGCCAAACCGTTGGAAATGTACCACTTCTGGCTCCCACAAGAATCGCAATGTATCTTTTACACACAGATTATCCGTCAGATGAATCAGATAGCCCATGCCTTTTGCTCTGCTGCCATATCTTCCGTCAAATCTGCAATCGGTTCACCAGGACAAGCAATATATGTAGCACTCCAAGGCATACCATTAGCATCTGTCCAAAACATTCCATAATTATGCTGAGCATATTGCCCCGCCCAACCAGCTTCTTCATAATCCTTGGGCGATGCTCCATCTATTAATTTATATACCAGAGCTGTAATCATTTCCATATGAGCCATCTCTTCTGTACCGCTACCCGTGAATAACGCTTTAGATTTATGTACATATATACATATTGATATTTAGTATTTCTAATCCTGTCCAACCTGCACATATTTTATTTTTTTACCGCTACCAACTGCCTTTAATACATTCTTATCAACTAATTGTTTTAATAAACGACCAGCCATAGTTTGTGAAATGGATAATACATCTTCAATATCTTTTCTTATTACGGCATCTTTATGTTTAAAAATCTTCAAGATAACTTTTTCATGATCGCTAAATTCCAGTTGCTGTGAATGCATATTTCTATTTGGCAGAACAATTTTAAATGCATTATCCGAAGTCTCAATCTGTGGTTTTCCCTTGCTATCCTTATAACTATCTATCATTTTTTGTATACCAGTTCCATATGCTTCAATTAGCTTCAACCGATAAAAAATAGCTGCTAATTTTTCATTACGGCATTGGGATACGCCAAATAGAATGTCATTTATCGTAATTCCTTGCACTAAACCACCAAGAGATACAAATTCAATTCTATCATCAAATATACTGATCAGCGTACTGCCACTAAAAGAATATTCCCTATGAACAAGAGCATTCAAAAGAGCTTCCCGCAAAGCCTCCTCTGGATAATCCCGATGATCGATACGATGTAACTTTGAGAACTCTGCTCTTGTTTTGTTATACAAATCAATATAATTGTAAGCTTCATTCATTTGCCTTAAAAGAGAACCGCTAAATTCCCGTCTATCTTTAAATACTGATTTCGTTGTACCTTCAAAGGAAGCAGCTTTAATTGTATGTACACACTGGTCTGACAATAACAACCCTAAATTCGTATAGATATGTTCCGTATTAACCAACCCTAGTGTCAGCATTTGATTTTCGCCAAATGTAATCGTTCTATTCTTAAACTCATCAATTGCTGCTTCAAATGTCAATTCCTGATTTAGCGAACGCATATTTTCAAAAGTATCACCATCCGTTTCCTTTATCATAAACCGAATGGCACTCTCAGATGCCGGAACTGAGGAAGATCCTTGCCTTACATATACGCCTTCCGGGCGTAGCCCTTTCTTGGCAATATAATATGGACAATGCATACCTTTTTGTACAGTAATTCTTACGACATCTTTTCCTTCCATTACTTCATGAGAATACTTCACAAACATTGTAACATCTGGTTTAATAGAATCTCTAATCATATTAGAAACTTGCAGAGTCGTTTCATCACTATTACTGACACCAACGATTCTACCATCATCAGATATACCTATATATAAAACACCACCTTCGCTATTAGCGAAAGCTATAATTTCTTTTTTAATATCCTCAACTACAATTTGTTTCAATTCAACCATAGGGCCTTCTAAAATAGGCATTCGAACCCTCCTCATCTATTGCTAGTATTATTCTACCACATTCTAACACATTCTAACCATGAAATTTGTTAGAATGTGTTAGAACTCATTTATATGCTATCCCAAATAGCGAATATTCTCTTGAACATTCTCATTATCATATTACGTATCATAAAAAAGTTCCCTTTCACCTAACTTATATAAAAAGGCATCTGAAACCCCAGCATATCACTGACTCTCAGATGCCTTTCCCATTTTCTACTCTTCCCGCTCACACCCACACCATAAGTTATTCTTCCCATATGTTCCTACACTGTAATATACTAAGGCGGCTATCATTTCCATATAAGCCATTTCTTCGGTACCTATATCTGTCAATCACGCTTTAGGCATCGCTACAGATATAGCCAATTTTGAAAATTTTCATCCCAATACATATAAAAACTGCTACTATTTCATAACTGGTAGCAGTTTTTCATTTTTCGCTTATCAAGTGATAATGCCCTGTATATCGCCTATAACGGCGAAATGTATTTTGCGTCTACTCATCATAAAGATACCCCACTATAGACTTTTTTTCAGTATTTTTTCAGCTAAGGCTTGTCCTGTTGGTGTTACCGCAAGGCCTCCCTGTGCTGTTTCCTTGAGTGAACAATGCAAGAATTGTCCTACGGACTTCATGGCATCGATCACCTCATCAACAGGAATGATGCTTTTGAATCCCACTAGCCCCTGCCGTAGGAGCCGCTACTATGCGCCCCATTGCAGCATTCGCTTCTCCTACAGCAATCGCATAGGTTACTTTTTTCATCTCCTTTCTAAAAGGATTTAAATTCACCCACAAAACGTTTCGCTTCATTGCCAAAAAGAGAATATGCACTCGTTATTAGAATCGACAAACCAGCATCCAGATATTCTTGCACAGCTTCTCCTG
>CAXYVG010000179.1:0-4692 GCA_964292325.1 uncultured bacterium
TCAAATCTCCACCAGAGTATGCATTATAAACGCCTGCGTCTGCATCTCTATGAGTTACAGTAAGTCCAAGTTTATTAAATTTCAAACCGAAAGCAGTTGCTTTTGCATTGTTTGTTTCATTTTTAACATAATCAGCATTCGCTGTTACATCTTTTGCGATAGGAGCAGCAGCATTAATTGCGTATGCTTTGTTTTCACCGACTTTTAGATAGTCAGCCGTTACTTTTGCACCAAGGGCATTGAAACCATATTCAGCAGCGTACATACGCTCAGAAGCGTTAGCAGCGCCAGCTCCACCAGCTACTAAATTGGAAGTTACTCCACCTGTGCTTTTACCTGCATATAATTTTAAAGCACCACTTTGCGCAGCAATACCATTGATTGTATCATCAATTAGAATACCGGAACCTAATTTGATATCTTGGCGACCTACTGTATTAGCAAATCCTAATGCATTAAATGTTACGTTAGCAGTATCAAGTGCAACTCCTACAGCATTATTGTTTGCGTCACTAGGATTGAAAGAGCCGCTTAAGCGAGCATTAAATTTCATATCTTTATTAATTTTACCATCAAAAGCTACGCGAGCACGTAGATCTGATTTTTCACCACTGACTTCACCGGCATCTGTATAACGAACGCGAGCATCACCAGAGATTTTTACCATGTTGTCGATTTGATCTTGCATACCTTCTACTTTGATACCCATTGCAATGAGTTCTACAGCAAATTCTTTGGACAATTTGTCAACCATTGCTTTTTGATCAGCATTTAATGTTTTTGTCATAGCTTTTGCTACGATTTGTGCCATTTCATAACGGCTTACTGTTTTGTCGCCTTTAAAAGTACCATCGGCATAGCCATCCACGATACCAGCTTGTGATAATCTGTTTACGGAATCATATGCCCAATGTTTTGCAGGAACATCAGTGAAAGGATTAGCAAATGCTGGTACAGCAAATGCTACCGTTAGAGCAGATACTACTGCTACTTTTGCCATTCTTTTTGTCATTTTCATTCGAGAAATCCCCCTTAAGGTTTTTTAAATTTTGCGGGTGCTATCACCAACATGAGTCCTGTTATCTGCCTAAAGGCTTTCGAATGAGTATCCACGTTTCCTCATCCTGCATTCTCCTTATCGCCCATATCATTGTCATGTGCCTACCGCTTGTTGTAGGTCTTGTTTACATAATTCTATGTTTCTTTTTAAAATCCTGCTTACTGCTTCGCTGTAATTATTGGTAATTTTATTTAATTACCAATGTTGACCAATCAGTCAGTCGATTTCAAAAATATAAAGCAGTTTTACATAACCACTTTATATTATACTATTTCGCCATAAAAAAAAAGAATCCTGCTTTTATAGCAAGATTCTCTCCTGGTATATTCTGTTATAGTGATCCTTGGACATGTATTTCAATCTTCAGAGGACCTGCGGCATAGGTATCCTGTTTGGCTGTTGCCGTAAAGGTTACTTTGCCATTATAGCGTTTGACCGCATTGACCGCGTCATAAAACTCTACACCATTCATCGCCCCTACCGTACCTTGAATCGGGTCTGGCAACATGCCTTCTTTGATGGCTGTAGCATTGACCTTGCGCAAAAAGAGCATGACGGCTTCTTCTGCTTGATCGGACTTTTGCCCAACATCAATGATCGCCATCTGAATCGTCTGGTCTTGTTTATAAATCAATTGATTCGGAAACATATTCAAATGCCCGATAACGTGTTCCCCATAAACGGTATTGCTACCTGCTGAAATGCGCAAAATCACATCTTGCGGGTTTTTGATTAACTCTGCTACCGCTTTATCGGCATCAGACTGCGCGACCCAAAGGATTTCCAGGTTCTTATCTTCAATGTCCAGTTTATCAATAATGCTTTGATTGGTTCGATAAATGACTTCTGACAAAGTCCTCTCTGCCTCACTTTGGCTCGTACCACCAGGCAATACGATCGTGGCTAATACTTCGCCTGCCCGATAGATGATGGACCCTTCACGGACAACCTGAATGCCTTGCCTTAATCTCCCCGTCAATTCTTTGAGACTTGCCACATCCGTCTGTAGACCCGTTTTGGCTTCGGTTAGTGCATTCACGCGCAAGTCCAGTTCCTCTTTGGTCCGTTGTAAGGTTTGCAGTGATTGTTGGGTTACACTTAAATCACCACGTGTCTGTTCCAGCGCTAGCGCAGCTTGGTCACGCTCGGCTATCGCAGCTGATAATTCGCTTGAAATAGCAGCGAGCTTGGCTGTAGTATCTTGTATTTTAAGAGTGAGAGCCCCATACTCAGCCGTCTTAGCTTCGAGAGCCTTTTGACTGTCAGCAATGGCAATGCGACTTCGATCCAGTTCATTATTTTGCGCCAATACTTCCTTAGAAAGCGTCGACAGCTGCGTCTTTAGTTCTTCCATACCAAATAAGGCGGTACGCACATCAATGGATACAAGTGCCAATATGCCAATGGTCGATACTGTAATTAAAATACCAGTAATAATCGTCACGAGAATCGAAGTATGTTTGGGGCGAAGGCCAAAGATGGTCAGTTTTTTCTTACCCACTTTGGTACCTAATTTGTCGCCAATATAGGCAATGACTCCCCCGGTAATCGCAAGAACAGCAATCAGAGCAAAACCAAACATGATGTGCGGACACCTCCTTATAGATTGTAGTATTGTTTATCGTGAGGCTTGACGAATCAATAGGGAACCGGCAATGATACCGATAATATTCGGTATCCATACGGCTAGAGCAGGCGGCAATGCACCACCTTGTCCTAGAGCAGTTGTAACGGTCATAATGGTATAATAAATGAAGATAACAATAATACTAATACCAAGACCGATCGAAGAACTAGAACGGTTCGGTTGCAAGCCTAACGGCGTACCAATCAGAGCAAAAATAAAGCTAGCCATCGGGATGGAAAGGCGTTGATGCAGTTCCACTTCATACTTGTTGGCTTTGACAGATTCGCGCCTTAAAATATCAATATGTTGTTTTAGTTCTTTAATCGTCATTTCTTCGGCTTTTTTCTGTTCGCCCGCAATCGCACTCGGAGCTTTCACAATGGGTGTGATTTGTTGTTGAAAGTGCATCGTGCGGTCGATTGCTCCCTCTGTGGTCAAATCATGAATGACACCATTATACATGACCCAGCGGTCTTTTTCCCATACTGCTTTTTCTGCATTCTCCATCCGCACCAAATTATCCTGCTCAAATTCCTGTATCGATATCGCATACATAATGCCATCTTCCAATTTACGAGCATAGACTAGGCGTTGCAGTACACCATCTTTAATTTCTTTGTTAATAATATGTTCTTGGGATTTGGGTGCTGAATTTTTTTGTATTTCATTGCGCACTACATCCGAGTATGCGGTATTAGACGCTGGCACGACTAGCTCATTAAAAACTACAGCAAAAATACTAACGAAAAAGGCCACAATCACTACAGGCGTTGCTAGGCGATAAAAACTAATACCACCAGAACGCATCGCTGTGATTTCACTAGATCCTGATAACCGTCCAAACGTTAATAATGCTGCCAGTAACATCGACATCGGGAACGTTAAGACAATAATGCTAGGTAAACTGTAAATAAATAATTTGATTACCGAGCTTAGCGGTGCACCATATTGCGTCACATACTGCGCAATTCTGAGCATCGTACCAGTGCCAATAAATACACTCGCGAACGATGCAATACCAAAGATAAATGGTCCCAGTAGCTCTTTTATAATATATTTGTCAAGTATGCGCATGATTCTTCTCCCTATTGTTACAAACTAAAATTCTCCCCAAGGTAGAATTTTTTCGCAATATCACTACTGGCAATCGTATCTGCATCGCCTTCGATTAAGATTTTACCCTCATTTAGAATATAGGCCCGATCTACGATGCTCAGGGTTTCGCGCACACTGTGGTCGGTAATCAGTACACCAATACCCCGTTTTTTTAAATAGGCAATAATATCCTGAATATCCGCGACTGCGATGGGGTCAACGCCGGCAAACGGCTCATCTAGTAAAATAAATGCCGGATCGGTTGCGAGCGAGCGAGCAATCTCGACTCGTCTACGCTCACCGCCAGATAGCTGGGAACCCATACGCGTGCGGACATGCGTGATATTGAATTCTTCTAGTAAACTTTCCACTTTTTGCTGGCGCTCGGCAGGACTTAGCTTTGTCGTTTCTAAGATAGCCATCAAATTATCATCCACTGATAGTTTGCGAAATATCGATGCTTCTTGCGGCAAATAGCCTACACCATAGCCAGCACGACGGTACATCGGCATATTGGTTACCTCTTCATCATTGATGACAATGGTTCCTTGATTGGGACGTTCCAGACCGACGATCATATAGAAAGTCGTCGTTTTGCCAGCACCATTCGGACCAAGTAGCCCAACGACCTCTCCTTGGTTGACTTTTAGGCTAACGCCATCTACTACATTACGATCTTTGTAGGTCTTGACCAGATCTTTTGTTTCAATATACATTTTAAAACTCCTTGGAGTATTTTATTGCGGAATAATGACTAATTTGCTCCGTCCTTGTACATCAATGACTTTATTATCAAGGTATAACGTCATGGTATTACCCGTTAACACATTACCATCTTGCACTGCTCTGGCATTGCCTGATAGTATCGTCTTTCCTTGGTTACCTTTGGCGCCATAATAGACGGCTTGCT
>CAXYVG010000180.1:0-4527 GCA_964292325.1 uncultured bacterium
TTGATTATTTGTGCATTTTAAACAAAAGCGGTGATGACTAGTGATTATACCTGATGAACTAGCTACAAAAATAGTTGATAACACAATGTCAAAAAGCTTTTCTAAAGTATGGAGAAACAGAACTAGTACTAGAACGCGCTATGGAAATCATTCTAAAAAAAATCAATGATTATGATTTAATTGACGATCAGGACATTGCAGTAATACTCGATAAAAGGCTCTTAATACTAAAAACCTTCCAAACGGATATTTCCACAACTACAACCAGTGAATGGGCCGAACAACTTGTCTCGCTACTGTCTCTGATTGAGAACTCACCAATTTCTTGTGGTCTAGGCACTATTGTGAACTCCATCCCAGAATACCTAGCATCATATAAACAAGCGGAGTACTGTTTAAAAAACTGCACCAGTGATCAATCTGTTCGGTCTATCTATGACCGTGATTTACTCATCCGTTATATGTTTTTTGAAACAAAATTACATCGTTACTAGTAGTTTTTGATCATCAATATAAATATAATTTTCTTGACATTCTTTTGGAGATATTATATATTTATTATGAAATATATTCCATAATAAATATATCTCTTCAAGAGGCTCTACAAATCACCGCGGAAGATATACTTCATGCCTTAGATGGTCTACCTGAAGCAAAAGAGCACTGCTCAAATTTAGGTGCAGCTGCCTTACATGCAGCCATTCAGAATTATTTGCTAAAACAGATTAGCTTCGATTCCTAACAAATATTCCACAAATTATAATCACCCAATGAAAGGGAGGAAAAATAATTATGTTGTCATTATTAGAACGTACTCGTAAAATTAATAAATTGCTACAAAAATCCGAAAAAGTAGATTATATGGAAATGTCCACTGTACTTAGTACAATAATGAGCGCCAATGTCTATATTATTAATAAAGATGGTACATTACTTGGCTATTCATGCCTTGATAATTTTGAATGTGACTTAATGCGTGATAAAGTACTGTTACCTGGAATCTTTCCACCCTATTATGTAGAGTGGTTACTTAGAATTAGTGACACTTCACCAAATTTAACTCTTAAAGGTGGACATTGTGCATTTAGCGAGGGCGAATCATGCCAATTCAACGATAAGTTTACGACTATTGTACCAATTCATGGCGTTGGTGAACGTATTGGTACTTTAATCGTAGCTAAATTCCATACGGAATTTAATGCTGATGATCTTTTATTAGCTGAATATGGCGCTACCGTTGTAGGCATGGAATTTTTAAGAGATCGTAGTGGAAAATTTGAAGAAGAAGCTCGTGAAAAAGCCATTGTACAAGTCGCTCTTAGCACCCTTTCTTATTCAGAACTTGAAGCTGCAATACATATCTTAAACGAGCTTAATGGCAGTGAAGGATTGCTGATAGCGAGCAAAATTGCTGACCGTGTAGGTATTACCCGTTCAGTAATTGTAAATGCATTACGCAAATTTGAAAGTGCCGGAGTGATTGAATCTAAATCCTTAGGTATGAAGGGAACTTTTATAAAAGTACTAAATACCCACTTATTTGCAGAGTTAAATAAATTTAAAAAATAGATACCTACGATCGTTGACAATAATATTATTAAATGGAGATGTTGTAGCTTGAAATGCGCAAAATGTACGCACCGAAAATGTTATCTTGAGGGTAAAAACTGCACCGAAATCAAACTTGAAGAGGTAAAAAAAGCCTACACAGGCGAAAGTTTACGTATCATGAAAGCTGCTGCTTGTACCGAAGGTCATTTTTATAACAACCTTACCCGTTTAGAAGAAACTGTTGAATTTTCCAAACTCATGGGCTACAAAAAAATAGGCTTAGCTTTTTGCATTGGCCTGAGTCAAGAAGCTAAATTAATTGAAGAATACTTTTCAAAATTCTTTGAAGTATCTTCTGTATGCTGCAAGATTTGCGGTATTGGTAAAGAAAATCTTAATTTAGAGCAAATTAAAGCTGATGCCCAGGAAATCATGTGCAACCCGATAATGCAAGCTAACGTACTCAAAAATGACCAGGTTGAATTTTGCATCACTGTCGGCTTATGTGTAGGACATGACGCTTTATTTACAAGTGCTTGCACTACCCCTGTATCGTGTTTAGTTGCCAAAGACCGAGTACTTGCTCATAACCCTCTAGGTGTTATTCACTCTCGCTACTGGCGCAAAAAATTAGGAATTAATCCTAAAGATCAAGTTTGATGGATTTTACTATAACTCCAACAAATACTGATTGCTTATGGCGTACAGATAGTAACGTCCAACACACGTATATCGCTATATGTGATCCCCTTTATAAAATACAAATCAATACAAATAAAATATAAAAATACGCGTATCTTAGCCAACCATCCTTATTAAAAGATACACCTACTATAAAAAAATTCTACTTTTCACCCTCATAAATCTATGGAAAATTCCTCTTGACAATATCATACTATTGTTATATATTTATTATGAAATATATTTCATAATTTAGAAGGAGAACTATGGTTCTTCCATATATAGAACGTTAAATTTGGATCATGTACCGAAATCATTATGCCAGCAAATGTAGCTGCTCATGTTACCGTGGGGGAACATGTTACATGAAGAAAAACCGTTATCGGAAAAATAAATCAACTTGATTGCTATACTATTTAAGAAAGTATTTAAATTTTATCGAATACGAAATAAAGGAAATGATATTTATGATTCATACTTTTACACTAAACGGATGTCATATCGCTGTTGATGGTAATAGCGGTAATGTCCATCTTCTTGATGATGTTAGCTTTGACATGCTAACAACTATGCAGCAATTAGTTCCCTTTACTGCTATAGACTCAGGCTTATCCACAACATATTCAAATACAGAACTTACTGAAGCTTATAATGAAATCGAATTATTAGCGGAACAAAACTTACTTTTTACTTCCAACCAACAACTTGAACAATTAGTACAAGGGAAGAAGACCGACCACAGTCTTAAAGCTTTATGTTTACACGTAGCTCATGATTGTAACTTACGCTGCGAATATTGTTTTGCAGCCAAAGGCGACTATAACAGCGGTCGTAAATTAATGTCCTTAGAAGTGGCCTTAACTGCCGTTGATTTTCTAGTGAAAAATTCTGGAAACAAACGCATGCTTGAAATTGATTTCTTCGGTGGTGAACCTTTGATGAATTTTCATCTAATAAAAAAAGTCGTAGCCTACGGACGAAATATTGAAAAAAATTCAGAAAAGAAATTTTACTTTACCATTACAACAAATGGTTATTTATTAAATGAGGAAATGACAAATTTCATCAATGAAGAAATGGATAACATCGTTATTAGTATTGATGGCAGAAAAGAAATTCATGATGCAATCCGCTGTGACAAGGCTGGAAAAGGAACCTACGATAAAATTGTCCCCCGTGCAGAGCACCTTATTGAAAAACGAGGCGATAAAAGTTATTTTATCCGTGGTACATTTACTACAAGAAACAAGGATTTTTCCAAAGATATTTTACATTTAGCCACACTTGGATTTAAAGACCTCTCTGTCGAACCAGCAGTTGGTGTTGGCGATGAGCTATTTATTACTGAACACGATATTCCTGAAATATTACAGGAATATGAAGACTTTGCCCTGCAATATGTAGATTTATTAAAAACAAAAGATCCTTTTCGTTTTTATCACTTTAACTTAAACTTATATAATGGTCCTTGTATTTACAAACGTATTGTTGCTTGCGGTGCTGGTTTTGAATATTTGGCAGTCTCACCAGAAGGTGATCTTTACCCTTGTCATCAATTTGTGGGAGAAAAAGAATTTTCTTTAGGTAATCTGTCTACAGGTATTATCAATAAAAACCTGCAAAATACTTTCCAAAGCACCAACATCCTCACAAAAGAAAAATGTCGCGACTGTTGGGCAAAATTATTTTGTTCAGGCGGTTGTCATGCCAATGCTTGGTTTTCAAATGGAGACATCGATATACCCAATGACTTAGCTTGCATCTTACAAAAAAAACGTATTGAATGTGCACTGATGATACAAGTTTTGCCTTACTTAAAAAACAAATAAACCCTTGTATTAACCTACTGACAATAAAAAAACGAGGAAATTCACTATGAAGATTGCCATTACTTCCCACGGTAAAAACCGCCATGGAGTTGTTGATTTTCGATTTACTCAAGCCGAATATTTTATGCTATATAATCCCCAAAATACTAAATGGAAAGTTATATATAATACGAAGAATCTACAATCTATTTACGACGCAGGTACTCAGGCAGGACACACCTTAAAAAAAACTGGCGCTAAGGTCCTAATCACTGGACATATAGGCCCCAAAGTCTTTAAATTGTTACAATCAGAACAAATCCTCATCTATTCTATTAATACAATGAATAGCACTAATATCTTAACAGTAGAAGACGCTTTGTCAGCCTTTCTTTCTGGAACTCTGCTACCCATCATTGTACCTAACGCTCTGGATTTAAAACAAAAACATCCCTCTCAAAAAAAATAGTCAATCGAAGTTTTTTTG
>CAXYVG010000181.1:0-4401 GCA_964292325.1 uncultured bacterium
GGGAAAAATATTTTGCAACGCTTCATAAAAATTGCTGAAGAATATAAATAGTAGAGTTTATTTGAATTACAAACAAAAAATCCCCCATGAATATGGAGGAAGCAGATTTTAGTTCTAGGAGTAAACCCTTGATTTATCTGGGGTGGGAAATGCCGATAAGCAGTTGGAGGAATGATTTTGATGACGAATATTTCCGAAATGATTCGATATGCACGTGAGAATGCGTTGGGTGGCAATATGTTGGATCGAGATAACATCATTGCTTTGCTGGAAATCGATCCTGATTCTTCATTGGCCAATGACCTAGGGAAAGCAGCAAGGGAAGTTGCTGCTGAAATTACAGGGAATTTAGGGCGAGTGTGGGCATCTATAGGAGTTGACTATGCGCCTTGCCCAGTCAATTGCAACTTTTGTTCTTTTGGTGAAAAATGGGGAGTGATTCAAGAAAAATATAAATGGAGCAAGGAAGAAATCGTCGATTTAGCTGGAAAGTTTTTATATGGCGGTGCAAAATGGATTACACTTCGAACGACTGAATATTACAGCCTTTCCGAATTGAGTTTTCTAGCTAAAAAGCTGAGGACGACAATTCCAGGTGATTATGGTATTGTGGCGAATACCGGAGAGCTAAATGACGAAACGACTGAACTACTTATGACGAGTGGTATCTCGATTGTATATCATAGTCTTCGCCTTAGAGAGGAGATTGATACTGGGATTCCGGTCAATAACCGATTAGAAACTCTTGCCTCAATCCAAAAATCGCCTTTGAAATTAGCCTTTTTGGTGGAACCGGTGGGAATCGAGCATACCAGTGGAGAACTTGCGGATGTGTTTTTGACGGCAATGAAGTACGGTGCAAGTCTTACAGGAGCAATGGCTCGAGTTCCTGTTCCTGGCACACCTCTTGGTAATATTCCTGCTGTTTCGGAACGTAGGCTTGCCCAAATCGCCGCAGTGACAAGGTTGGCTGCTGGTCGTTATGCACCGGATATTTGTATACATCCTGCTTCGCAACTGGCATTAGATTGGGGTGCTAATGTAGTAGTGGTAGAGGCTGGGGCGATACCAAGGGATACTGGCAATAGTAAGAATGAATGGCAATCCTTTGATATGAATACGGCGGCAACATGGTTTAAACAAGCTGGGTATACGCTGGATAGAGGCGTAATATGTTAGAGAAAAAGCATAAATTGGTAGTTTGGACGACGGCTATTATTTTATGTATCGCTGTTCTAGTGGTAAGTGGTTGTACTAGTCAGTCAGCAACTCAGCAAAAAAGTGATGCACCAGCACTTAAGGAAATACGAGTGGGTATCGTGCCGTTACCACATTATGCTCATATGTGGGTAGCAAAGCAAAAAGGTTTTATTGATGAGGAATTACAAAAAGTTGGTTTTAAGTTAAAGTGGCAACCTTTCGGTTTGGGACCGATGGTTAGTGAGGCGTTTGCGGCTGATCATCTGGATAGGGGGGTCATGGGAGATTTCCCGGCTTTCATTGGTCGCTCTGCTGGTATCAATTACCGTGTTGTTTCGATTGCCTCGACTGCGCCCAAGGCACTAGCGCTAGTTGTAAAGAAAGATTCATCTATTGTTAATATAACTGATGTAAAGGGTAAGAAAGTGGCTACGACCAAGGGTGCTTATGGACAGAAATTACTAACTATGCTTATGGAGAAAAACGGCATGACAATGAATGACATCCAATTCATTCACATGACGATGGACGATCTTTCCACCGCGCTGATTCGTGGTGATATCGATGCAGGAGTGATGTGGGATCCCCTGGTTACCCGTATGGAGGAAGCGGGTGAAATCAGAGTGGTTGCGGATGGAACCGGAGTATATGAGGCATATGCTGTATTAATGGCTGGTGGGGAAATGCTTAGCAAGAATCCGGAAGCGGTGGATGCCGTACTAAGAGCGTACCAGCGTGGAAATGAGTACATAAAACAAAACCCTGACGAATGCATTAAATTATTGATGGAAGAGATGAAAATACCTGAGTCGCAATTGGTCAAGATCGTCAATAAGTTTAATTACAACGGAACGATTACCAATCAATTTGTGGCGGATATGAAAGACACGGAAGAATTCATGCGTAAGAATAATTTGCTTAAGACTCCAGTGGATGTTCAAGATTTAATTCGTCGAAAATGAGATGTACTGAATGAGTCACATGCCTATCTTATGTAAATAGCAGTTTGTGCTTTTTCTGAAATCGCTTTGATGAGTAGCCGGAGTGATGTCTGGTGAGGGGGATATATAGCTATGGAAATAGTGTTAAAGATAGCCAAAGCCTATAGGGATAAGTTATCGCCTGGCTCGCGTATTTGCAAACGATTGATATTGCCATGTACATTGTTGCTATTTTGGCAATGGATTACCGCAAGCGGTATGGTAAAACCGATTTTGCTACCCACTCCGGCTCAGGTGATCGAGACATTTGCTGTTATGGCAGAAAGCGGTGAGCTAGCTACTCATCTTGGAACAAGTATATTGCGAGTCATAGAAGGATTCGCACTGGCCGCGTTTTTAGGTGTGAGCCTAGGCATGGTACTCGGAATTTTCCCGCTCGTATTTGAAATTATGGATGGTATGATTCAGTTGATTCGGCCCATTCCTCCCATTGCCTGGTTGCCATTGACTATTCTTTGGCTAGGTATTGAAGAAGGGTCTAAGATTTTTATTATTACCATAGGGGCTTTTTTCCCTATCTTCATCAACGTCTTAAACGGCATACGGCAGACGGAGTACAAGTTTGTGGAGTTATCTAAAGTGCTGGAAGTACCCAGGGGTAAGTTCATAGTCAAAGTCGTTATTCCCGGTGCGCTTCCCTTCATAATCGCTGGACTCCGCGTGGGGCTTGGCTATGCATGGATGTGCGTCGTGGCTGCAGAATTGTCCGCTGGAACGAAAGGTGTCGGCTACATGTTGACCGATGCTAGAGCTCTGGCTCAAACTGACAGGGTTCTAGTCGGTATGTTGGCTATTGGTGTGGTTGGCAAGGTCATGGACAGCATGTTGCTTGTCGTGGAGAAGAAAATTGTTAACTGGAAGGAGGATTTTATTGGAGGATGAGTGAGGAAAAACATATTGTCATTACTAATCTGTCCAAAAGATATCGAAATCAGGGACGCGATGTGTCGGTACTAGAGAACATTTCACTCAGCGTGGCTCGACAAGAATTTTTAAGTATTGTTGGAGGCAGCGGCTGTGGAAAAAGCACTCTCCTCCGTATGATTAGCGGACTGGATACTCAGTATGAAGGTATGATTACAATAGAGGGAAAAACGATTGCTGGTGCGAGTCTGGATAGAGGAATTGTTTTTCAGGAACACAGGTTGTTACCTTGGTTGACAGTCCAGGAGAATATGGAATTTGCCTTGCAAAAAGGGAGTAGGGAGGAAAAGGCTAAACTGATTGCTGATCACCTTGAACTGGTTGGTCTTACTGGGTTTGAAAAAGTCTATCCCAGCCAGTTGTCGGGTGGGATGGCGCAACGGGTTGCGATAGCTAGAGCTTTGGTCAATCGACCTGGCATTTTACTTTTGGATGAGCCCTTTGGCGCGCTGGATGCCTTAACACGCTTAAATTTGCAACAAGAATTTCTTGGCATCTGGCAAAAAGAAAAGACTACTATCATTATGGTTACTCACGATATTGAAGAAGCTGTATACCTAGGGGATCGAGTTATTATAATATCAGATCGCCCAGGAACGATCAAAAAAGAGTTTTTTGTTCATCTTCCGCGGCCACGAAATCGTTCCGATGAGACTTTTTTGCAACTTAGAAGGGAAATTTACCGGGAGTTTGATGGAGATTTAGCATAAAACGGTACAATACCACTCAGATGCATGACATCTAAATTCTCAATCGCCTTTTTAATTTGCTCATCCGCTGCTAACTCAGTAGGGATGTTATTTTTTTCATACTTATAAGCTCGATTTAAAAACGTAATCTAACGATCTAACTTAGAATGAAGATCGGTTAATTATCGTTATATCAGTTGACTCCACTAGAAAGAACTGCTGAAGCCATTCGGGACATTACAGGTTAGTCAGTAAGTGAAGGAACACTGGTCAATGTTTCAAAGGCACTTGCTTAAGCTTCAGCAATATGATATTGAAACCCTTGCTTTTATGTATGACTTTAATATCTCTTTTTTTGAAAAACATTGTTTTGTAACGGAACCTTATAGTAAGAAACCAGACTGCTAGTTTAGTAGTCTGGTTTTTAATTTAAAAAACTGCAGGGAATAGATATAATATTAGGGAAATATAAACAATGATTCATTACAAGTTTATGAGAAAAGACATAGGAGATATTCACATGAAAATTATACATACTGGAGATTGGCATATTGGAAAAATCGTCAATCAACGACATATGACCTCGG
>CAXYVG010000182.1:0-4355 GCA_964292325.1 uncultured bacterium
AATAACAGCGGATGGCATCAAGTATCAGTTGGACAGGATGAGAAAAGATGTGGTTGTAAAGCGTGTTGGGCCGGATAAAGGCGGGTATTGGGAAATTATAAGTAACAACCAGGAAATCAAATGACCCCAGAAAACCAGATATATCATCGTCCCCCGCCTACGTTGACGGCGAACCGTTCAAGAATGACAAATTCGAACGAAAGCTCCTTACTGAACGGCTTACCACGTATGTAGACCGATTGAATAAAGAACCCTGTTATGAATAATTATATTCTAGAGGTATCACCATGAGTAATGCCATAAGCCTTGTTGATTACCTGTTAAAACTCTCTGATATTGGCCGTGTACCCATCAGAAATGTTGAAGAATTTGAACGTATTTTGTGGATGCATGAAGTCCCAGTTGATCTTTCAGATTATTGTTATACCGTTGCTCAAGGAATTGAATCGGATCACTCTGATGATGTCTGGATGTTTGTAAAAAAAAGCAACGAACCAAGAGTTCCTTTCATTCCAGCTGAATGCAGAGAATGGATAATTGCAGATTCTTTGAAAAATCCTGCAACTGTTCCTTCTCTGAAGGAATCTATAAATTCGAGAATTCATCCTATTACTCGCGAAGAACACGAAGAGGCCGCCACCTTCTACCTATTGGATTTTCCAGAGATAGAAATAATCTGGAATGCCTATATTGAGAATGATTGGAATATATGGAGAGAAAATTATAAGAAGTTCAGTAGAGTACTGAAGGTTTACTCTGAATTATTTGATATTTATCAGGAGCTTCTTAAGCTCGGTGAGGAATATGAACTTTTGATGGGGATTGGCCTACTCAATTGGAAAACCCCTTCAAGCCATACAGTCAGACGGCACATGATAACAGCAAGAGTAATGCTCGAATTTGAAGCTCATCGAGGTGTCTTTACTATCAAACCTGCAAATGAAACCAGCATTATCAATTTTGAGTTCGATATGCTTGATGTGCAGGATCAGCCCAATAATGTGAGAGAAATGGAATCGGAGGCTAGGCAGCATATTGGAGAATCAGTTTGGAACCGTGCAGCAACAGAGCCGGTTATCACCTCGTTTGTTAACAAACTACCCAGTCATGGCAAAGGTGAGCTTTACTGGGATTCTCTAAAATCAGAAATTAACAGTTACGATGAAACTCCGCGTGTTGAGTTTGCTCCAGCGCTTATCTTACGAAAGCGCTCAGTAAAAGGGTTGCAGAATATATTACGCAAAATGCGCGATTTTGTTGCCGATGATATTACTAATATCCCCGAATCTTTTCTTGAGTTGTGTGAAATAAAAAACCAAGCGAAAAACAACAATGAATCTGGTTTTGACTGTGGTCATGTCCCACCGCTCGAAGAAATTTACTTTCCCTTACCGACCAATGAAGAACAGCGAGAAATCATCCGAACTTTGGCACGATCTCGTGGAGCACTAGTCCAAGGACCTCCTGGCACTGGAAAGTCCCATACAATTGCAAATCTAATTTGTCATCTTTTGGCAACAGGAAACAGAATTTTAGTTACTGCTAAAACTCCTCGTGCGTTACAGGTTTTGCATAGCAAACTTCCCAAAGACATTCAACCATTATGCATTAGTATGCTTGCAAGCGGCCAGGAAGAAAAACAATCCCTTGAGTCAAGTGTCGCTGGGATACAATCTCGTATCCAGCAAGGTGATACCAATAGAAATGACGAAGAAATCAACCACCTTGAGAACAAAATTCAGACGGCTCGTGAGGAAAAAGCCCGTACTGAAAGTAAACTACGTGCAATCCGTGAGAAGGAAACATACAAACATCATATTGCCGATGGAAAATACAAAGGAACAGCTGGTGTAATTGCAAGAACAATTGCGGCTGAATCGGATAAATTCAGTTGGTTTGTCGATAAAATTCCAGAGGATGCATCGTTTCCACTATCCGAAAATGATATCCAAACATTAAAAGATATACTCTTTCGTTTAAAACCAGAGAGCGAACTACTTCTTGAAAAAGAGCTGCCTGAAGAAAACAAACTCCCGGAGCCCGCTAAATTACAAAGCTGGTTTGATCAAGAGACCAAATTTAAAAACATTGTTGAATCTAATAGTGTAACATTGTCAGGTGATCTAAGTCGGCTTTTGAAGGCGTCAACTGTTGGACAGATCAAGAGTCTTAAGGATGAACTTTTGGGATTTGTTGCTTCGCTCGGGAGTGTGCAAAACCGCCCTCAACCATGGATACAAAAAGCAGTACGTGATGTTCTAGCCGATCTTGATCGGCCATGGCGTGAACATTTAAAGTATTGCCAAGAACGACTAGATAAAATCAGATCACTATCTCGGCAAATACAAGATATGTCGGTTTCAATTCCTGACGGACTGGATATGAACTGGCTCTATGAAGGTGCACAAGCTCTTCGTCAACATTTTGCAAGTGGTGGTGGTTTAGGATTTGGGCCTTTTAAATCAAAGATTGTAAAAGAATATGGTGAACTTATAGCCAAAGTTCGGGTTAATGGCAGGCAATGCACGGATGACGAAACACTTCGTAAACTATCAGATTACCTGACTGTTGCTCTCGCATTAGATAGTGTTTGGAAATTTTGGGCTGATTATATTTCAAAATCTAATGCACCTTTTCTGTTGCAAGTCGCCAATTTTGACGAGCAAAACGAAGCTCTTGAAGAAGTACTTTCACTATATGAAAAACGTAAGCTGGTCATAAATGCTGTACAAGCTGTCTCTGGTTTGGCATCACCACAATTTGATGACGACTCAGAAATACGGACAATGTTAAGCACCTGTGAAATGGTTCTCACATGGTATTCGTATAACGACTTGGCTAATCGTCTTACTTTAGGTAAAAATGTATTTTTAGCATTTACCAACGAACAAACCTATCATCCATTGTGCGCTCAATTATTTAATGCGTATGAAAATCGTGATGTTGCACATTACAGTCTAATATTGAAATTTATTGACGATTTGAGGACAGAATCAACACTTGCCTGCGAGCGTCAAAGGTTTTTCTCACTTCTTGAACCATTATCACCGCATTTTGTTGAAAAACTTAAAACTGACGATTCAAAAAGCATCTACAGGGAGTATCTTCAGCAACTTAATTCCGCTTGGGATTGGTCACGAACCAAGAATTGGATAAATGATATGCTTTCAGCTGATGTGGAAAGCTTAGGACGATATCTTTTACAGATTGAAGATGAAACCAACAAGGATATTGCAAAACTTGCTTCACTTAAAGCTTGGAAAGCCTGCCTTAATCGAATGTCCGAGAAGCACCAGCGACATTTAACTGCGTGGCAACAAGCTATGAACGCACCAGGAATGCGTGAGGGTGGGGTACGTGCTTTGGAAAAAAGAAGGGATGCTCAATTCCAGCTTGAACAGTGCATTGATGCTGTACCTGGTTGGATCATGCCGCTGCACCGCGTTTATGATACGATTGATCCTTCACCAGGTTTGTTTGATACCATAATTGTAGATGAAGCATCACAATGTGGAACAGATGCGCTTCCGCTCTTCTTTCTTGGTAAAAACATTCTTATAGTCGGTGATGACAAGCAGATAAGCCCTGAGGCTATTGGTGTTGAGCAAGCCCCAATTCAAAATCTCATGAATACTTATCTTAAAGATTTCGACTTTTCAGCTTCATTTGATGTCACACGTAGTCTTTATGATCACGCTGAGAGACTATTCGTGTCTAACAGGATAGTCCTTCGTGAACATTTTCGTTGTATGCCTGAAATTATTGGCTTCAGCAATCAACTCTGCTATCAGGCAGCTCCATTAATTCCTCTAAAACAATATCTTCCAGATCGCCTAGAGCCCATTAAATCTGTACTTGTAGCCTCTGGGTACCGGGAAGGCGATAGGCAAAAGGTTATTAATCGACCGGAGGCGGAGGCGCTAGTCCGGCAAGTACTTAAATGCTGTGGAGATGAGCGCTACGATGGCAAAACATTCGGGGTGATAGTTCTACAGGGCGAAGCGCAGGCAAATTTCATTCAACAACTTCTACTTAAAGAGCTTGGAGCTGAAAAGATTGAAAAACGTAAAATTATTTGCGGTAATGCATATAGTTTTCAAGGTGATGAACGGGACATTATTTTCCTCAGTATGGTGGCGGCCCCTAATGTTAAAATTGGAACGCTTTCGGATAGAGCGGATATGCGCCGATTCAATGTTGCTGCCAGCCGAGCAAAAGAGCAAATGTGGCTATTTCACACGGCTACACTGAATGATCTTTCCCCAAAGTGTTTGCGATATAGGTTGTTGGAATATTTTACAAGTGGCGGTCAACTGCCTCCAAGTACGATTGATATTGATGCACTTCGTCACAGA
>CAXYVG010000183.1:0-4319 GCA_964292325.1 uncultured bacterium
CCCATCTATCTTAGCCGTTTTTGGACGATTGATCGCCATTTGAAGGTTTTTGCTGCTATGGCTAAGCGACTGTCTAGTTATACGGAGGAGTGTGTAATTAGTTTTATTGACCTCTATGAAAAAACCAAACGCAATTTTCCTGAAGCACGGGAGCTTTCTGCCAGTGAGCAGATTGAATTAGCAAAAGGGCTGGCTAAAATCGGTGATACCTATCATATAGCCATTAAGACTTGTGCAGAAACCCAGGATTTACGTGCCTATGGGATTCGGCAAGCTGGTTGTATCACCAAGAGTGTACTGGAAAAAGCCTGTGGTATTACTTTAAAAAGCATGCCATATAAACCTAGTCGCCCATCTTGTGGTTGCTGTATACCTAGTCATGATATTGGGGCCTATAATACCTGTCCGCATGGGTGCCATTATTGCTATGCAAATGAAAACCAAAAGTTGGTTGAAAAAAATATAAAACAGCATAATCCACATTCTCCGCTTTTGATAGGAGAACTCACGGAGGCAGATATTGTTCGTGATGCTCGTCAAGAAAGTTATCGTGACGCACAGCTGGTGTTGTTTTGAATCCATAGTTAGATAAAGTTAGTATATTGCAAAAAATAAGTAAGTAGCATATAATTAAGTAAGAAATCTTACTTAATGTGGGAGGTAATATCATGCAATATGACGTTACAATAAGCTCAAAAGGACAGCTTGTTTTGCCAAAAGAAATAAGAAATAAATTTAGATTAAATAGTGGTAGTAAAATTAAAGTCATTGTAGATGGTGAGAAAATCATTTTGATGCCCCGTACTGTAGCAGACGAACTACAAGACCTTATCCTTGCCGAAATTGCTAAAGATGGTAAGCTAGTAAACGAAGAGACGTTCAAAGAATATCAAATAAAAATTAACCAAGCATTAGATAAGATGGTTGCTCTCGCAGATCAGGAATACAATGCAAAAGAATATGTGCCTCTTGCCGACCTACAAGGGGATCACTAAAATGTATGAATTAGTCGTACTTAAATCGGCGGCACGACAGTTGAAAAAATAGCTAATAATCCATTTATTGGAGATATGTTAAAAGGAGATTTATCAACAATCTACTCCTACCACTTCAAAGTAACAGGCGTTGAATATCGCATAGCTTATCAAATAAAAGAGCAAGAAATAGTTGTTGTTATAATGCAAATTGGCACACGAGAAAATTTTTATGAACAATTAAAAATAGGTTGTAGGAATGTAGGATTAAATAAACCTGCATGAATAATTCAGGTTATAATATTACTTCCTGGGGAAACGTTAACTTCAATTTTGAAAGAACCACCTCTTACATCCGCATTCATGTAAGACGTGGTTCTTTGTAATTATCATATGGTAACATCTCCTGCTGCTCAAAAGTTTAAGGAGTTTGTAATTCACTCCTTTTCGTAATGTTGGTGAGCTAATTTATGTCGTTAGTCATATTTTAGTTGTGAATTTATCGCTGAAACGATAAAATAATTAAAAATGTAATAAATTAATTGAATTAAATATGAATTCAATTAATTTGATTGTGATCAAATACGTTATGGAGTTGTCATATGGATATAGCTTTACTCGGTAACATTATTAAGAATATTGCTGTGCTAGGCGTGGCAGCTTATCTCACTGCGCAATTGAAACCTTTTCGCCATGCCCTTAATCAATCAAAATATCGATTAGAGGATAAGTTTGTACTGATCGTTATTTTTGGCTTTTTTTCTGCTCTTGGTAATTATCTTAGTATTCCATTAATGGGTGCATTGGCCCATACCCGGCTTGTTGGTGTTGTGGTAGGGGGCTTACTCGGTGGCCCGCTTGTAGGGCTTGGGGCCGGAATGATTGGTGCTCTGTCACGCTACTTTATGGTTGGATATGGTGGATCGGTCGTATTACCAGCTGTGGCGGCTAATATTATGATCGGATATCTAAGTGGCTTGGTGTATCAAAAATATGGTGCACGGCAAATTAATATTAAAATTGCTTTATTGACGGCATTGATGGCAGAAACCATATTAAAAACATTAGTTTTAAATTTTTCAACATCTCGGGCAGCGGCATGGGAGTTAGAACGAGTGATTGCTGCTCCAACGATTATCGCTACGTGCCTAGGTGTTATGTTATTTGTTTATATTGTTCGAGATGTTTTTCTGGAACAGGAAAAGCTACAGGATCGGTCGGCGCAACAGGCTATGCGAGTCATTCAAAAAGCCAGCGGAGTGTTTCGCCATGGCCTTAATGAAGAGTCTGCTAAGAAAGTGGCAGATCTGATTCACAGTGAAATTGAGGCAGATGCCATTGCGGTTACGGATACCGAAAAAATTGTAGCCTTTATCGGACAAGGTGCGGACCATCATATGGTGGGCGAGAGGTTTATAACGGAAGTTACGAAAAGGGCGATGGAAAGTAGACAAACGATCATCGTGAATGATAAATCTACCATTGGTTGTCCAGTAAGCACTTGTCCGTTAAATACGGTAGTGACGACTCCTTTGGTTGTGAATCAGCAGTCTCAAGGTAGCATTAAACTTTATAAATCAGGTAATAAAATTATTTTGCCATATGAAGCAAAACTAGTGGAGGGGATTGCTAATTTTTTAAGTTTAGAGTTATTACACGCTGAACTGGATAAACAAAAGGTGTTATTAGCGCAGGCCGAATATAACTCGCTAAAAGCACAAATACATCCCCATTTCTTATTTAATACTCTAGGAACCATTCGGGCGATTATCCGTACGGAACCTACGAAAGCAAGAGCGTTAATTAAAGATTTATCCGATTTTTTGCGCAG
Organism: uncultured bacterium; assembly: GCA_964292325.1. Classification (GTDB taxonomy): domain Bacteria; phylum Bacillota; class Negativicutes; order DSM-13327; family DSM-13327; genus CTSoil-075. The sequence goes on from CAXYVG010000183.1 coordinate 2,806, forward strand.
GCATATCAAGCCTGGAAAAGAAATGATCAGTATTAGGGAAGAAATGGAATGTGTGGATAATTATATTCGGTTAGAGCAAGCTAGATTTGGTGAGAGAATCACCGTTGTGCAATATATATCACCAGAGGTTTTTAAACAGAATATTCCGGTTTTTTCCATCCAGGTATTGGTCGAGAATGCGATCAAACATGGACTTTCTCGAAAGAAGGAAGGCGGAATTGTCCAAATAAGAGCGTGGCAAGAAGATGCTACTTTATATATTAAGGTAGAAGATGATGGCGTGGGCATTTCACCAGAGAAGCTTATTTTACTGAAAAAAATGGAACCCGCTAGCCAAACCAGTGAGGGAATTGGTATTGGTCTGCAAAATGTCCACGACAGACTGCAAAGCATTTATGGCAAATCATATGGCCTTAGTATTCAAAGTGTTGAAAGTAAAGGGACCCAAGTAACCTTTAGTATTCCTTGGATAGATAATAGGGGTGGTGACAGCGATGAATAATATGAAAGTCGTTATTGTAGATGACGAACGGATTATGGCTGCAGAATTAAAAATGATGATAGAGGAATTATATCCTGAGATACAAACTGCTGGGGTTTGTCATGATGGTGAAGCGGCATTACAGATGATTATGAAGTTAAAACCAGATATTGTATTTTTAGATATTGAAATGCCAGGGATGAATGGTTTGCAAGTGGCGGAACAATTGACAATCATAGATCATGCACCTGTAATCGTTTTTGTTACCGCATTTGATGAATTTGCGTTAAAAGCATTTGCCGTTAACGCAGTCGATTATATCTTAAAGCCACTAGATGAGAGTGATATTCAGCGTGTGATGAAAAAAATTGAGAAATTACTAGAGCGTCACAGCAATCCTATAGTAGCCAAACTTAAAAGTCCAAGTAAAGCCGGATATATGCGGAGGATTTCGGTGGAAAATGGTGATCGAATGGAGATTATTGATAGCGAAAATATCCAGTTAATTTATGCGAAAGACCGTCTGGTATTTATTTTGACGCTAGATGGAAAAACCTATCGAGCAAAATTAACATTACAGGATTTTGAGCTTCGCTTACCACCGGAAAGATTTTTTCGTTGTCACCGCAATTATATTGTTAATATTAATGAAATCAAACAAATTGCTACGTGGTTCAAAAAGGGATACTTATTGATATTAAAGGGTTCTAAAAACCAGGAAGTACCAGTCGGGCGGGCTTATGTTGGGAAAATGAAAGAGTATATTGAACTCTAGGTGAAAGGAGTCTGCTATCTGCAATTACAGATGGCAGATTTTTTGTTTGTCGTAGAAGTGGTTAGTAGCTTAAATTTTGCTGTTGGTCGTTTTCTAATAGATGCGCTGCAAATGAGAAGTTAGAATAAACGTAAGATTACGAAAATTCAAAGGAGTGTGTATAGTGGAATCATTTGTAAAACGGTATGGTTTACTCATCGGTATCATCGCATTATTAGTAGTCATTGCTCTACCGACGCCCGAAGGTTTGCCAATTGC
>CAXYVG010000184.1:0-4258 GCA_964292325.1 uncultured bacterium
TGATGAGATAGCGACGGATATTAAGCATCAAAGAACCTGATCCCATCGCAGGATCTATTTAGACGTTGTCGGTGATACAATGTTATTTTTCTCGTGTACTATGTCATTTATCTCGATACTTCGTCATTTTTCTTTTTTACACAGAAAGCACTCAGCCGTTATTTTGGGACTGGGTGCTTTGCTTCCTAAAGATAGCTAGAAGATGAGCCTAGAATCAGTTTTTTCTTTGCTAGTGGAACATCAACTACTCCATTAATTAAATCCTCTATTACTTGTAAAGACTCGGACTTCACTTCTTCACGAGTCATCATATCAAGGATTCGAACGCCGCCAACAAAATTGAAATGTTCGTTTATAAAGGAATAAGCTTCTTTCCGATTCCTCACCTTTCCTTCTTCGCTCGATATTTTTACCGCTTCAGTGATTCCGAGTGCAAAATTGGGGTTGTTAGTGAACTTACTTGCAAAGAAAGTAACTGCTTTACCAGAAGGGTCTAATTCAGTAAAAAAATCAGTTAACCAATACGGATTGGATGAATTGAATTCGTCATATGTTCTAAATCCAATCCACCAGTATTTAGCAAGATGCTGCACTACAAGGGACCTTACGTTTCCGTGATTGAAAAAAATGGCGTTTTTGATCTTTTGTGCTACATTTTTATCTCCCTTGATGGTTCTGATATAGTCCATCAGATAGTCGATAAAAACTGTATTAATTAAAGTGAACCACAATTCTTCCTTCGTTGCCTGCGTCCTCGTCAATCCTTTAAGCATGGAATATACTAATTTGCTGTTTTCTCTAATATATTCCGATCCACTATCAAACTCATAAGATTGATATAAGCGTTTATATTCAAACTCTAAATCACCTTCGAAAGCAATATCATCATTAAACAGACTTAAAATTTCAGTTTTATTTCCAGAGAGGTAGAGGGGCAGATATTCAACTTCAAAATTTGCCTTGTATAACGTCAAGAAATCTTCTGAGCAATATCTGATTTTAGTCATCACTACCCACCATCCCTTCTAATTCAAGAAACATTCTATCTAAAGGATTCTTCAATATCTCTTGAGTTAGCAAAATGCTACTAATATCCTCATTGAAAAGCTGGTTCATCGAATAACCTAGTAATTCGAGTTTCTTCTCAATCACCTGATACCACTTCCTATCTTGCATATTTGCACCTTTATTACGAGAAACCGCATCTAGCACATAAATCAATGTTGGTTGAATTATTGATGATAGCATTACCTCCCCGAATATTGATGGATATTTCAGGTAATTGCTATATTGGTTTTCTGGAAGATAAACAAAAATGGTGTCCTGGTCATAATCGACCCTCATTTGCTTTTCTTTCGTTCGAGCAACTTTAATTATGGAGGCTACTTGTGCAAAATCATCAATTTCATCAAGTTCAATTTCTACCGTAAATGAAACAGCTAAAGGATCACCAGCCTCTAACTTGGGAAAAATATAATCTAGGCCATATAATTCCTCATTCACGTTAGGGTTTGAATAATTTTCAATGCTATCCGTTGATAAAATGAGTCCAGTCACTTCAACTAAAGTCCTCATGTTTTCAGGTTCAATTTCAATTTCTTGAAAGTCATTCTCAACACGATACATTTTTCTGTACGCAGCCCTTGGACTTTCAACATGCAAAAACATCCCCGCCTTGCCAGAGTCAATCAATTGTTCTATTGACGAATCTACGAGATTAAAGCTTGCTGATAGTTTAGCTTTCCTGAAAGGTGTGCCCTCAGATAAGTTATACTCTACTTCGAATGAAGAGCCATTCTTATAGTCGTCATCGTTTGTCGACAAAACTGGATATGGATATAAACTATTCAAAATTCGCATAAACTTCCACCTCCAATTTCAATCGATTGTATTGATTAACTTTTACATCAATGGCTTGCCACTTGCCCCTTACTAAGTTTGGCACATAAACATTATTAGCTTTAGCTTGTAATGAGCCTATATTTACGTTGAATGCAGATTTTACTTTTACTTTTGTTTTATTTCCAGAATCTCCAATAATTGCTATGCTAATCATCACATCTCGTATATTCTTCTCCGGGTTCAAAACAATTCTATATTTTCCTTCACTAGAATCGGATTCGATTACGCGATAGTGCATATTAGCAATCCTTTTCCTTGATATTTTGTCTGAAAATAGCATTTCATCTCCCTCAAAATCATTTGAGCTATGACCTGCTTCATCTCCTCCGGCAAAGTCATTGTCGCCAAATCCTAAACCTCCGCCTTCACCACCATCTAATCCATGTCCTCCAGAGTTACCTTCGACAATTCCTGCTTTTTTCAATTCTTCATCTGATAATTCTCCTGTTTCATTTGAGCGAATTGGGGTAGTACTAGTAATATCAGAGGATGTATTTTTAATTTTAATCGTAGCATTCCCACTAACTAAAGGCTTCTTCTCTTCTGCTTTAGCACCTTTCAAAGCATCTAAATTGCTAGGTAAAAAATCACTTACACCAAATGCATCCACTTCCTGAGTTATTTTTTCTTGGTATTCATCAATTACAGCTTTTTTTATAAACTTCGTTACAAAATCCAAGAATTGCTTAGCTCGCTTTTTATCGCTTGCTCTATCAACAGACCATTTATCGTGATTCGGATTCTCGATTTCCTTCAACACTTTATTAATATTAGGGCCTGTTGCTTGAAAAACTCCAGAAAATTTTAGAACCCCGCTAATAGATTTCTTATCAAATATTTTCATCCCTGCTTTCCGAGTCATCAAAACTCTTCTGTTATTCTCAGTCTTATTAGATAGAACAAGGACTGCCTCTCCAGATTCTATGGCATAAGGCTCAAATTCAGGCATGTTAATTACAATGTGATCCTTATCTGCTAAAACCCCATAGTAACTAATTAAGTCAATGTATGTTTTCTCAAGTTTCTTGTCTTTTATGATTTCACTCAAATACTTAGAAATGGTGTCTTTGTTTAAGACTTCACCTTCAACAATCACCTCTAATTGATTCCTTTCAATAGAAACCAAAAAGTTATCTAAAATTGAATACATTATCTCTGACTTATAATCTGGAAAATCATTAATATCAAACCCAATTACATATACATCAGTACCCAGTTTGCTACGAGTAGATGGGTCAAAACTTACTCCATGATTAAATGGAGTTTTTTCATTCTCTCCAAAGTATCCTGTTCCTTGCGTGGTTTCTCCATTCGGTAAGTCAAAAGAAACAAACTTTGTTACACCTATTGACTGTTCTGATCCTTGCTTAGCTAAGGTATTATAGAAAACCATTCGTAGGTCACTAACCGCAAACGGAGCGGCCTTACCTATACCGAAACTCCCTCCAGATTCATCACTACTCTTTACTGAAGAACCTGCTTGCTCAATCAATGATTCCCAGTTTTGTGGCTCTAATCCAGTCGTATTTTCATCACTAATTTTTAACACGCTAATTTCAGGCTTGCTCAAAATCGACTTCATTTTTCGTATTAGCTTTTGCGTTTTTACTTCATGTGGCCAAGCAGACTCTGCTTTGGGGATGATGGTATCAATTAATTCTTTATAGCCAGGGACAGTTTCTGCTTTAATTTTGATCATATCAAACGATACCCGTACAGGCTTCCCATAACCGTCAGAAGCATCTAAAGAGTTTTGACAAATTTCTCTTGCCAAGGATTCGATTTTTTTATCATTAAATGTTTCTACATATGCGTTACTTGCAGAAGTTTTTTCTAGATTTCGTCCACTAGGAAAATACCATCTCCCCATAGTGGTTGAAGTATTTCTGAATAAATTGCCAAATGCCATTTCATCTGCCTCCTCGAATGAGCTGTTATTATAATTATATCACTCATGTGTATATTAGGGTTGTATGTATTTAATTCAGTGCAATCTTAAAAGGCACTCCCGCCATCAAACAAGAGTGCCTCAAATGATATTTTCTTTAGCCTTCCAACTCTGTACCATCCTTGAACCGCACCACTGGAGCTATACTATAAAAGTAGACACCAATTTGTGTGCTATAATCTGTCTAAGAAGACACAAAAACGAAAGGACTTTTATGTCAGGATTTAAACGTTACGATGAGGACTTTAAACAATCCCTCGTCAACCTCTATCAAACAGGTAAAACTCAAGCCGAACTCTGTAAAGATTATGGTGTCTCCGCTTCTGCACTCGCAAAATGGATCAAGCAGTATTCTCAAGGGTTCTGTTGCAAAGTTTTCCAAAAAATCTATTTTAGTGTAAAATTGAG
>CAXYVG010000185.1:0-4214 GCA_964292325.1 uncultured bacterium
ATCCGCTATGTATGGAATAAATACAGAAATAGAAATATGTAAAAAATATAGACTTGGGCTTTGCCCAAGTCTATATTTTTTACCACGAAGTTTAGATAAATGGCGTAAAACGAATAGTATGGTACGATGGCCAGGAAAAAATGCAGAGGGTATATTGGATACTGCAGGCTGATATGTTATAATAACGAGTATGAAAAATTGAATGATATCATGGTGAACGGGGAATAGTGATGGAAAGGATTAAGTCAGTTGATAGAGCTATCGATTTGTTGGAGTGTTTTACAACGGAAAGAACTGAAATTGGTGCTACAGAACTAGCAAAATTGATTGGCCTTACTAAGCCTAGTGCCTATCGATTGGCAGAGACACTTGTTACACGTGGTTACTTGGTAAAAGATCCAGAGAAACTTCGCTATCAAATCGGACCTAAGGTACTCAATTTATCAAAAGTGTTTTTTTGCAAGGTTGATATACGCACGATGGCACTACCTCACATGAGCAAAATCCGCGATATGTTTGATGAGGGCGTTTCTCTTTTTATGGTCATGGGTGATAAACGAGTTTGTGTTGCGAGTATCGAAAGCACGCAACCACTGCGGAGAGTCATTCCTGTTGGTGAAGCGTTGCCACTCGGTATTGGAGCATCTGGTAAATTACTTGTGGCTTACCAAGGATTTGATTCTTATCAAGAAATAAGCCCTGGTGAACTAAAGCAGATTCGGGAAAAAGGCTATTGCGTCAGTGATGATGAAAGCGGTAATAATATATCGGCAGTTGCAGTTCCCATACGAAATCATATGGGACAGGTAATTGGGGCCTTGACAATGGCTGGGCCATCTTTGCGTTATTCTGAAGAATTTATTTCTCGTTATATCCCTGCTATGCAAGAACATGGTAATAGCATATCTCGTGAACTAGGCTTTTTAAACAATAGCTAACGTTTCATGATATTTTTTATAGTATGAAAAAGTAACGACGTTGCCTAATAAGTAACGGAGGTGAAAGGTGAGGAATTATATATATTCCGTTATGAAAAATCGTATGTGATTATACAGGACGACTATTCTAATTCGCTAAGGTTGTTCTTCTATAATAGATTCATTGGGTATATTTATTGAAAATCATTATGTAGGAGTGTGGTAACTATGGAACTAAACAACAGTAACTTGCAGGGAGTCAAGGCAAAAGAACCAATATACAAATCTCTACACTTTCAAGTGTTTTTGGCAATTGTTCTCGGAATTGCCTTTGGTCATTTTTACCCTAGTGCTGGTGCGAGTATGAGACCACTAGGTGACGGATTTATAAAGCTGATTAAGATGATTATCGGGCCCATTATCTTTTGCACGATCGTCGGCGGTATCGCTGGTATGGACGATATGAAAAAGGTTGGCCGGGTTGGAGGTAAGGCATTACTTTATTTTGAGAGTGTGACAACGGTTGCTCTTTTGATAGGGTTGCTAGCGATCAATTTGACCAAACCGGGTACGGGAATGAATATTGATGTTGCGTCCTTAGATATCAATGCGATTTCTGCTTATACGACTGCAGCTAAATCACAAAGCTCATTAGACTTTTTTATGAATATTATCCCATCTACGGTTGTGGATGCTTTTGCTAAAGGAGAGATTCTACAAATCTTATTATTTTCTGTTATGTTCGGGGGCGCTTTGTCAGTCATGGGACAACAAGGAAAAGCGGTATATGGACTAATTAATGAGTGTACTTTAATTCTATTTAAGATGGTAGATATGATTATGAAATTGGCTCCTATTGGTGTTTTTGGGGCTATCGCCTTTACGATTGGTAAATACGGTCTTGCTTCATTAGGGCCACTTGGTAAATTGCTGGGTGTTTTTTATCTCACCTGTACGATCTTTGTTTTTATCGTGATTGGGCCAATTGCTAAATGGACAGGATTCAGTCTTATCAAATTCATGACCTATATTAAAGATGAATTATTAATTGTGCTAGGGACTGCATCGTCAGAAAGTGTATTGCCTCGTATGCTAGAAAAAATGGAAAAACTAGGTTGCTCAAAACCTGTTGTAGGGCTGGTTATTCCAACAGGATATTCTTTTAACCTGGATGGTACCTCTATTTATTTAACGATGTCGGCAATCTTTCTAGCCCAAGCAACTAATATTGAGCTTACTTTGGTTCAACAATTGACGATTGTGGCTGTGCTACTATTAACTTCCAAGGGGGCTGCTGCTGTTACAGGTGGAGGGTTTATCGTTTTGGCTGCTACCTTATCAACAGTACCAGGGATTCCGGTAGCGGCACTGGCGATCATCTTTGGTATTGACCGTTTCATGTCAACTGGCAGAGCATTGACGAATCTTATTGGGAATGGCGTAGCTTGCGTTGTGGTTTCCAAATGGGAGAATGAACTAGACAATGTAACACTGCAAAAAGAATTGGAGTTAGGTCCTCAGCCGTTAGAAGATATAGTTTGCTCAGAAGTAGATGCTTAAAAATTATACGAAAAACGAAGGGATTGCCTCATTTTATGTTGAGGCAATCCCTTTACTTCTCGTATGGCACCAGAAAAGCTTCTAAGTCTTTTCTTATTTATCTAGTGGTACTTGTTTTAAACTGAGGCCTATGCGATTGCGGTTTTCATCAACGCTTAGAATCATGACGTCAACGATATCACCAACCGAGACGACATCTAGAGGATGGCGGAATGGCTTTTTGCTAAGCTCTGAACGGTGAATCAGGCCGTTTGTTTTAATGCCGATATCGACAAATGCGCCAAAATCAATTACGTTATGGACGGTGCCTTTGACAATGGCTCCAGGTGTTAACTCAGATAATTTCACAATATTTTTTCGCGTCATTGGCGCTGGCATATCTTCTCGGGGGTCACGTCCTGGTTTGGCGAGTGCTGCTAAGATATCGCGAACAGTAGGTTCACCAGCATCCAGCTCAGTAGCCAAGGTAGCAGGATCTGCCGTTTTGGCTGCTTCTTGAATGGCTTGCAGGGTCGTTTTATTCTTTAAATCTTTCGGGGTGAAATCTAATTTGGTTAAAATCGCTGATGCTAGTTTGTAGGATTCAGGATGGACAGGGGTATTATCAAGGGCATTGTCCCCTTCTTTAATGCGGAGAAAGCCAGCGCATTGAACAAAAGTGGCTTGTCCTAACCGAGCGACTTTGAGAAGCTGGGAGCGATTTTTGAAAGATCCATTTTCATCGCGATAAGCAACAATATTTTTAGCGACAGTGGCGTTGATGCCAGAGACGTGTTTTAGTAATTCAATGGAAGCGGAATTTAGCTCTACACCAACATGATTTACGGCAGATTCTACAACATTAGACAACGTGCCGCTAAGTTCTTTTTGATTGACATCATGTTGGTATTGACCGACACCAATGGATTTTGGGTCAATTTTTACTAGCTCGGCAAGTGGATCTTGTACTCGGCGCGCAATCGATACTGCGCCTCGTAAGGTGACATCAAGGTCAGGAAGCTCATCTTTTGCTAATTTAGAGGCGGAATATATCGATGCTCCTGCTTCATTGGTAATGAGATAATGGACAGGTAAATTATGAGTATTGATCAGTTGAGCCGTAAATTCTTCGGTCTCATAGGAGGCAGTACCATTGCCAATCGCAATCAGTGTGACTCCATGTTTTTTGATGGCATCCAGAACAATTTGCGCAGCTTTTTCTTTTTGTGCTTCGCCCATTGTTACATAAATCACGCCAGTCATCAGTACTGTACCAGTCGAACTGACTACAGTAGTTTTACAACCAGTGCGGTAGCCAGGATCAAGTCCCATAACGGTGTGCCCAGCAAAAGGCGGTTGTAACAGTAATTGGCGCAGGTTAAGACCAAATACACGAATGGCTTGTTTTTCAGCATTTTCGGTTAATAGCGAACGTACTTCGCGATCGAGTGCTGGTAGTAATAACCGTTTGTAACCATCGGTTATGGCTGCTGAAATACATTCGCTAAAAATAGAGGAATTGGTAGTAATCACGCGGTTAATCATGTCAATATTCGTTTCATGAGGAGCCAATAGATTGACTTTCAAGATATCTTTTGCTTGGCCACGGTTAATAGCCAAAATGCGATGGGATGGTATACGGTTAACCGGTTCGTTATATTCTTTATAGGTAAGAAATTCTTTACCTAGTTCTTCACTTACTGCTAGTGACGTACTAATTTCAGCGGTTTGCCATAATTGTTTTCTCAGGATAGAGCG
>CAXYVG010000186.1:0-4206 GCA_964292325.1 uncultured bacterium
TCCTGTCAAAATCTCTGATTGCCTCTTAACAGCAGGATATGGTACTTTACAGACAGACTGTTCGAGCATGCTGATGAATTCCAATTCGGCGAACGTCACTCGGAAGATAAATAAATCCAATTAGTAAGAAGGGACTTTCTCAAAGTCAATTGAAGTTGACTTTGAGAAGGTCCCTATTTGTGTGATTTTTCAGTATAAAAAGAGTACCCGCTCGGCGGTGATTCTCACCAGTAATAATTTTAATAGAACTCAATTATAACTTCATCGTAACCATTGGAGCTATAATGAGAAATCAGCAATAACTCTGCTCTTTTGTCTGCCTCTTCCAAAAAGCCATTGCTAATTTTTTCTTCTTCAAGTTGTTTTTTATGGGCATTTATTTCGTCAATGATGGTCTGAGTGGGATAATCCGAAAATATATTTCCTTTGACATCTTCCACTTTCGTTTTTTCGGTCTCAACAACATTATCGAGTATATAGGATTTCGGCACTTTGACCAATAATCGTTTGGAAACTTCATCATACGATGGTTTAACCTTAGAAAAATCTGTTCCGGCCTTTAGATATCCAGAATATTCGATTAATTTGATTGCCTCTGCAAAATTAAAATCAGGAAATCCGGGTACTGGTATAGTCCTATCTGAACGGCTTATGATTACATTACTGTATTCATACTTTAATGTTGCCAATTCTGAAAGTTCCACTAATTTTTCCTGCGTTAAAGCTGTTTCTGATGTTTTATTAGTTTGGATGGAAATTATTTCAGTTTTGTTTAGTATAAATAATCCGGCTGTCAAAACAAACACTATAGTAAGTATTGACACTAGCCATTCCTTTAGTTTTGTCATAATTACATACTCCTCACATTTTAATCTTAAGACTATCCCTTCATTTTTATTATGCCCTAATCAGAGAATGGATCTGGAAATAGTAAATGCTTTCTCTATACCACAAGCTTACCTGAATGGCTTTCTCGCAATTTTAGAGATGGCATGTCGGAATTTTCCCCATTGCTCAGGGTATTCATTAATTCCATGCTTTGTAACTGTATGGCCGTCCATCACTATTTCAACATGCCATTGTGTCCCATCAAGGGTGCCCGGATCTACATATTCGGCTTCCCAATTCAACAAATTTAATAATTCCAACTGTTCAAGTAATTTTTTTGCAGTCGCCGATCTAATGCTTCTATAAACTGATTCTTCTAGTTTTCCTTCGCCGCCATGAGTCCAGGTGACCGAATTATTCTCCAAATCTACCTCTACTTGATGATAACCACCAAAATAACCACCGACGTATGTTTCAATCTTTTTAATTTTTTCGTATTGGCTCATAAGCATTTCCTTTATTGTGCACTAAAATAGAAGGACGCCGAAAAATTTTCGTCATAAGAAATCAAGAAGTTATCTCCTGTTGGAGCGTATTTCACGACTCGGCCTGAAACCTCTGCCCCTGGGAAAATATCGTTGTAGTTAAATTCGTTCCCATCCAGAGTCCCATAGGTATCTTGCGCTATCTCGCTGCCAGAAGAGGAAATAATGTCGAACGCCGGTGAGGTTGTATAAGGTGTGTCTTGATTTCCATCCAACAATTTCATCGTTACATCAAAAATGACCCATTCCATGCCTTCTGGTGGTGCTTCATTGAATTGGTTTTCAGCCATTAGGGTGTCCATGGCAGCCTGCCCTTTTGTGACGCCATTGATCTGAAGGGAAATGGTTCCTTCATAATTCTCCGTCCAATCCTCATTGGAATACTCAACCGGAATTTCAATGGATTGACCTAAAGGCACTGGATTGCTCCTTTTTCCGATTACAGAAGCCTCAGCAGCAGATTCCTCTGTGCTGGTTTCATCCAAAGTTTCGGTTTCCTCAAAAGAGCCCTCCAATTCGGTGCTAAGTGACATAAAGCCCGACATGACCACATCCATCATTTCATCTGTAATTTCCGTGATATACCACTCGTTGTCCTGCTTTACTAAATCGATTTTCAAAGTAGTTTCTTTAAACGTTTCAGAAACGATCTCAGCCTGTTCCTTCATCGTATCAGCAAACATCTGATTCGTTTCTTCTTCGGTCATTTCCGTACCGCTGAATGCCAAGGGTAACATTTTCATGAATGCGGAACTGATTGTTGCTTTAATCAAGGGTGCACCGTCAACATATTTCGCGTTCATCGTCACGACTGCTTTGTCGCCGTCTACTTCACTTCCGGTTACTTCGTAAGTCATTTTCTCAGCATTGGTTTTGAAATATTCCAGTAGATATTCATTCGATTCATCGGTCAGCAGTTCTTCCGTACCTGTCACTTCTTCCTCATTCGTGGAAAGGACTGCAGCTGCCATAGCTTCGGTATCAAGTTGTTTCCCGGCCTTAAAAAATTCCTCTACCGTTGATTCAGGTTTTGCGCCACTACAGCCGGCCAATAAAGCTAGTGAGAGCATCGATATTGCGATTGATCTCCATTTTCTCATTCTCTTACTCCTCCAATTTTCAAATTGTGATCCTAAGCAACCTTCTATATGAACACCTACGGATTACCCAATCGATTAAGCAAATGCTTCTTTGACTGCATTATCACCCATTGATCGAGGCCATCATCTGATACACTGAATATCAATTACCGAGCATTCTGGAGTACGCCAATCAAGGGATATTTATTTTAATATAATTGTACCACTATACGGATGTTATTCAACATTATTAAAGGAAACTTCTGCCCAGATGACATTCAGAACTTAAAGAAGCGTATCGATACCTCATTTCATCGATCTGTGTTATAACTATATTTGGATGATTTTAGAAGAGGCTTCTAACAGTTAATAAAAATCTTCTCAAATGCATGCAAATCTTTTTTTTTTGATCCCGTTTCCTCTATACTTTGCGTATAGAAAGGGATGACTCGAAATGATGCTGACTAAGAAGGTCCGTTTGATTATTACAGACGAAACTTCCAAACTCTGCCAAGCAGCTGGCGTTGCTCGCTGGGCCTACAACTACACAATCCGAATGCAGGAAATGAACCACCGCTTCGGCGGGACGTTCATCAGCGACAATGTCCTGCGCAAGCACATCACCAAGATGAAGAAGCGCAAAAAATACGCCTGGCTGAATGAGGTCTCCAACAATGTCGTCAAACAGGCGGTCAAGGATGCCTGCAAGGCCTATAAAGCCTTCTTCAATGGGCAAGCCCAGCATCCTCGCTTCAAGACCAAACGCCGCTCCACACCGAGTTTCTACAATGACTGCGTCAAGCTGAAAGTGAAAGGCAACCGCGTCTTGTTGGAAAAGATTGGTTGGATAAAAACCAATGAACCGTTGCCCGTGGCCTGCAAATACTACAACCCGCGCATCAAGTTCGACGGCAAATATTGGTATTTGACGGTCGGCGTCGAAGTGACTCCGACTATCGTCGAATTGGACAATAGGGTTGTCGGGGTGGATGTCGGCATCAAGGAGTTGGCTGTCACCTCCGATGGCGTTTTTTACAACAACATCAACAAAACAGCCGCCGTGAGGAAAGCGGAGAAACGCCTCAAGAGATTGCAGAGGTATGCAAGTAAAAAATACAAGAAAGGAATGCCTAAATCTAAACATCTCCTAAAACTAGAAGGTAAAATCCGAAAACAACACCGACGCTTGGCCAACATCCGAACCAATCATGTCCATCAAGCAACGGCGGAGATCGTGAAATCCAAACCCTCCCGCATTGTGATGGAAACGCTGAACATCCGCGGCATGATGAAGGACAAGCATATGGCAAAGGCGGTCGCAAATCAGAAACTCTCTTTCTTCAAGCAATGCCTGCTATACAAATGCGAACTGCATGGCATTGCCTTTGTGGAAGCGGACCAGTGGTTCCCGAGCTCCAAGTTGTGCAACAACTGCGGAACGCTCAAAAAGGACCTGAAACGCAGCGACAGGGTCTATCACTGTACCTGCGGCCACCATTGCGATAGAGATCTGAACGCAAGCTACAATCTGAGGGATTACCAAGCAGTCTAACGGTAACTCGGATATGTACGATTCGTTGCATCGGAATTTACGCCCTCGGAGTGCTGCATCAAACGAAAGTAGTCCGTCAGGACCAAATCGGGCACGAAGAACAGGGAAGCAAACATAAACTAGATTTAGCTAGATTTATGGCAACGGTACCTATGCTTAAACGTTTTTTCGGTTATTATAAACCCTACAAGCATCTGTTTTT
>CAXYVG010000187.1:0-4151 GCA_964292325.1 uncultured bacterium
GTATGCTATGGCCATCAACACACATGCTTCCTTTGGAAACGGTGATAGCTACCGCTACGTCTGTAGTATTGTGATATACATTCTCTAAAGTTTTTCTTACCATAGTATATGGCTGTTCTGATACCAGAGTGTCTTTTGGAAATGCGCTGCTTTTTACACGGTTTTCGGTATTCAAGGTCTCTATTGCATCGTCTAAATGTAGGTCTCGAAGTTTTCCGTCATTGTCTAAACGATTATAGTCAAAAAAACGATATGTGATATCTGTCGATTGTTGGATTTCATAAACAAGGGATCCACGTGTCAAAGCGTGAAGAGTACCCGAAGGGATATACACTACATCATCTTTCGAAACAATGATTTTACCAACTACACTTTCATAGTCTCCGTTCAGAATACTCCGCTTGATTTCCCTTTTATCCTCTATCAGTGAATCAGCATATATCCAGCCTTCGCTAGGCGGCTCAATAAAATACCATGATTCACTCTTACCATATAAGGCATTTTCATGAGTTATAGCATACTCATCGGTTGGGTGAACTTGTATACTTAGATTTTCATCTGCGCTAGTGAACGAAATAATGATTGGATAAGCAAAACCTGCTGTGATTCCGAATTTTTCAGGGGCTGCTTTTACAGCTTCATAAAGGGTACGGTGCTCATCCCCTGCTAAAATTTCATTGCTCAGCGCTTCAATGCCGGATACAGAATAGACCGATCCTATTCTATCAATATGGGAATCTCCTGAGTATTGGTGCAGCCGAGGGGTTCCCCAAATTCTTTCCTTTGAAACTGGCTTAAGTACTATCATTTTTCGATCTCCCTTACATCATTACTTATTGATTTTGTAGTTTAGAATACTCCTAGCAATACACCCACAGTAACAATTGCTGTCAAAATAAGCATAACTATGGATGCACTCATTCTTTTTTTAGCAATTAGCCACCACGATAATATGACCATCAATAATGGTAGCAATCGCGGGAAAATTCCATCCATGACTGACTGGAGCTCCTGTACCTCAGTCCCCATAGGTATTGTTAATGCAGTTGATAAATAGATATTAGAAGCTGCTAGTCCTCCAACTACCATAATCCCTAAGATATTAAAAGCATCTGTGATTCTCTGGGCATTTTCTCCAACAATAACATCGATTGCATTGACACCTAATTTATAGCCATAATTAAAGGATAAGTAGCTTATCAATGGACCTGCGATACCAAATGAAATCATGTAGAATAATGGTCCGATGGCACTTCCGTTAACAGCCATTCCCATGGCGATGGAAAGTAGTAACGGAACAATGATACCTTGAATGATTGAATCGCCAATTCCTGCTAGAGGGCCCATTAAAGTAGCTTTGATATTGACAGGCATATCTTCACTTACTTCTTCACCTAAAGCAATCTGTTCTTCTAAGGACGTCACAATTCCATTAATTAATTGTCCGGTTTGTGGTTCTGTATTGTAAAACATAGAGTGTCTAGTCATCAATCGGCGTTGCGCTTCGAGATCATCTTTATAAAATTTCTTTGCGAATGGAATAAATGCATATGCCCAGGCATGAGCTTGTAACTTTTCATAACTCATGGATGACAGATGAGTAAAACCCCAACGAGCCCAAATTTGTCTACGATCTTTAACTGTTAATTTTTCTTGCATTGCTGTTCACCTCTCCGCTCTTTAAAATAATTCGTCATCTTCGAATACTGCTGCACTAGATCCTCCGCTCTCAGTTACAACACCTCGGCGCTCTGAAGCAAGGTATACAACATACGCAACAAGTGCTGCAATAAAGACTAAAGCAATCATACTTAGTCCAGCGAATGCCATCAGTACAAATCCAGCAAAGAAGAATATAAAATGACTACTTTCTTTAATAACAATATTCATTAACATTGCGATACCTAATGCAGGAAGTACGCCACCTAGGACTGAAATAATATGTGTAACTACTTCTGGAATGGTATTCAGCAACCCATCAACTAGAGGTTGTCCATAATAAACGGCTAGAAATACAGGTACTGCACGAAGTAAAAAGGTGGTAATTTGTGGTCCAATTACATGATTGAATGTGATACCGTTGTAATCAAGTTCTTCTGCAGCCTTTTGTGCTTTCGTATTCCAGAAAGAATACGCTGCCATTCTACTATTATAGAAAATCAACCCGAAGGTTTGTCCGATTAAAATTGCAAGAGTGACTGCAATTGCGGGATTCCCTCCAGTTGCCATTGCTAAACCAATTCCGCCATAAGAGGCATAAGTGATTTCGCTATTGGTAGCCCCACCAGTTGACAAATTTGCGATGAACACCCCTTGGACAGCGACACCACAGAGAACGCCTGCCGTAACATCGCCAAACGCTAAACCGACAAGTAATCCAGCAACTAACGGTCTCCCTAAGATATAAAACCCACCAGTGATACCGAACAACCACGGTGTTTCAATCGCACCGAGATAGCAGAAAATCCCTGTTAGTAATGCTGATAGCAACAAACTAGTTTCCATTTATATAACCTCCCTCATTAACTCATAGAATCATATTTTTTCTTCATTGTTGGCCAATTTTTAATGTCATCATCCGGTAATAATTGGAATTGAACATCTACCCCCTGATTATAAATATAATCGAATGCTTCATAATCTTCCTGATCAAGAGCTACAGTTCGACCTAAAACTTTTGTACCTGGCCTTGTATTCATTGGGCCAACATTCAATGTTTTACCAAAGTCAACACCAGCACGTAATAAGCTAGCAAATGTCTTTGGGGAATCACTAATCAAAAAATAGTCCTTAGGGCCTTCTATAGCTTTAGCAATTTTTTCAGGAGCAACTTCTTCGGAATAGACTCCTAACTTTAGATTACCAGCTGCCGCTCTCAACACTTTCTTACGTAATTCATCACTTGCAATATTATCCCCCACAACCAGTACCCCAAAGACATTTCTTGCTTTAGTCCAACGTGTTGTAGTTTGTCCGTGAATGACGCGATCATCGATTCTTACTAAGGTAATAGACATAAATACTCCTCCAATTTAGATTAATAAAACTGTTATTTTATAGTCCCAAGTCGTCTTCCGAATCAGATTCTTCCAATGAAATTGATTCTTTACCAGTATCAACGGCTAACTGTGCTAGCTGATCTAAGTCATTAATAGATGAAAGTGATAACCCAAGCTCAACTAACATAGGTAAATTCATTCCAGCTATTAAACGTACTTTATCTTCATGCATTAACTTATAACTATAGCTCTCGTTATGGGGCGTTCCTCCTTTGATATCTGTCAGAATTAACACATTATCGTTAGATGTCAGTTCATCTAACAATTCATTGAGCTTATTCCTAAATGTGCCAATTCCACTATCATCTAAACTGATAGCATGAATGTCTTTATTTTTTCCCGCGATCATCGTATAGCTCTCGAATAAACCGTGGCAAAAATTCCCATGTGACGCTAAAACAATTTTCATAATATCCTCCCTATATGTAATGTCATATTACTTGTTAACGGTTTCATTCTACATCATTTAAACGCACATGTCAAAACATTTGTGTTATTGTTTTAACATATAAGTGTTGACATACAGTTAAAAGGTGTTTTATAATCCGAATATGTAATAACATAAAAAAGAAATGGGAGATGATCACCAATGACAAAGAAGTACACTATTGATGAATTAAGCCGTTTTATAGACCATACCAATCTTGCCGCCTATGCAACTGCAGAAGATATGAGGCTGCTGTGCGACGAAGCTAAAGAATATCATTTTAAAATGGTAGCGATTAATCAAGTTCAATCAAAGATATGCGCTCAATTTTTAAAAGATACTGATGTCAACGTCGGTGCAGCGATCTCTTTTCCATTAGGACAAACGTCGATAGAATCAAAAGTTTACGAAACTGAAGATGCAATTAAAAATGGCGCCACCGAGATTGACTATGTCATTAATTTAACCGAAGTAAAAAATGGTAATTTTGATTACATCAAAGATGAGATGGAGAGAATTGTTAGCGTATGCACTGATCATAACGTAATATCAAAAGTGATTTTTGAGAATGCGTATTTAAGTAAAGAAGAAATCGTTACGCTTTCAAAAATTGCGAAAGAAGTAAAGCCAGATTTCATCAAAACTTCTACCGGGATGGCACCAAC
>CAXYVG010000188.1:0-4073 GCA_964292325.1 uncultured bacterium
AGCGTTATTGCAAGTTTTATTTTGCAAAAAGCGTTATTTTTTTTGCTTTTTGTTTGGACAACTACGCTTTTTACGTTATTATTAAGTTATAAAATCATAAGGAGGTGTGTTAAGTGGTTGATGAAATTAAAACTATTTTCTCAAAGAATTTGAATGCCTTAATGAACAGAACAGGCATGAATGTGAGTGATGTATCTGACAAAACCGGAATTCCCTATTCGACAGTAAACGACTGGAAAAACGGCAAAAAGATGCCTCGCGGCGGGAGTCTTCAGAAGCTAGCGGATTTCTTTCACGTTAACCTATCTGATTTAACATCCGAGTTAAACATGAACGCAACGCCATCAAACATAATTCCAATTACAGATAACAACATGGTCCGCATCCCCATTATAGGAACCATAGCATGCGGCGATCCAATCCTGGCAGATGAAAATATCATCGGCTATCGCTACCATCTAAGAGAAACCTTGCCAAGCGGGGATACTTTTTATTTGAAGGCTGCCGGCGACAGCATGGAACCAACGATCAGAAACGGTGCGGATGTGCTAATCAGATTGCAGGAAGAAGTTGAAGACGGTGAGATTGCGGCTGTACTTGTGAATGGGGACACAGAAGCGACCTTAAAGAGAGTTAAGAAGCAAGGGGATATCATAATGTTGGTGGCGGAGAACAGCGCGTATGCTCCATATATCATAACAGAGCTTAATCCAGCTAGGATACTCGGTAAAGCTGTAGAGGTTGTTTTTGATTTATAGAAATAGCCTACCTCAATGGAATAGGAGAGTATTTTATAATGAAAATCTCAAAGAATTTTTTGCTATTTGGAGTAACGATTTCGCTGTTAATGGGTTGCGCAAAAAACGATGTATCTGAAGCATCTATTGAAGAACCTAAAGACGGAACTAGCCAAATTGAATCGAACAATAATCTGATTGCTACTTATGAAAGTAAATTAGCAGACGAACAAGCAAAATACGACAGTGCTGATCTTGCAGGCGTGAAAGCTGCCTACGCTGAGACAATGGGCTTTTGGGAGAATTCGATTTCAGGTTTAAAAAGTGAAAATGAGCTGTTAGAGGATACCCTTATTTATAACGATGAATTTAAAACGGTACTTGGAATCGGAGTTTTCACACAATTAGATGAAAGTATTCTAACTGAGGAATTACAGGTATCTAGTTTTAATAATGCAGCTTTGGAAACATTAGATAAGTACAAAGATGTAGTTACAGATGGCGCTATACTTATCAATGCCCTTCCTTTTGAAGAAGATGGTGATAAATATGCCATTATATCGGTCTATTACTCGCAAGAGCAATTAGACAATATTGAATTTGAGAAAGCTTTGAATGATGATAGCGGCGAGTATTTGTATCAAAATGCAGATTATGTAAAATCTCACCCTACTATCTATGAATACTTAGAGGACAGCGGAGATTTTGATATTGTGCCCGAGTTGTTTTCATATTATTCAGGAATTAGTTATTAAGCGCCACACATTAACAAACAAACCCCCACTCCCCTACTTTGGACGGTAAGGAGTGAGGGGTAAAACCAAAATTGAAAGGGGACATTATCTAAAGTGAGCATAAGTACTTTAGAAACTAAAATAAATAGGTTGACCGGTGAAATTGATCGTTTGCAAAAAGACTTTAGCAAACTAATCAAAGATGAATCCACTTGCAATAGCGCCATCAGTAAAGCAATGAGTTCTATTCAAAGGACTAAAAATTCTACTACAATAGCAAGCAACCAAAGGACAATTGATAGTAATAATAAAAAATTGGCCGGGATAACTAGTAAAAAAGCAGACGTTTTAAAAAAAATAGCCACCAAAAACACCGATTTGTCCAAGGCGAAAGTAGATTTAAGTAAAGAAACAGCACGTGAACAAAAGAAACTACAGGCAAACCAAAAGAAAGAACTTCAAAAAATTTACGATGATCAAAAAAGAAATCTTGCAGCCTTTTCTAGTCAACCAGCCCCATTTGATTTACCTCCTGATGAACAAGATAAGAAATATGATATTTTTATATCTCATGCTTCAGATGACAAAGAGGACTTTGTGGTAAAACTAACCGATGAACTTAAGCTTAGAAACATCAACATTTGGTATGATTCTGACTCGATTGTTTGGGGTGCTAGTATAAGGGAGTCTATTGATAAAGGCTTACGGAACTCTAAGTTCGGCTTAGTTGTCATTTCCCCAAGTTATATAAATAAATATTGGACCCAGTATGAATTGAATGGAATACTCAAGAAAGAAAGCAGAACAGGGAAACAAAATATTCTACCTATCTGGCACAAAATAACCGCCGATGAGGTACAGGATTATAGCTATGCTCTAGCCGATAAACTTGCCTTTAATACCGCAATTAATACCGTTCATGAGATTGCAAATGCAATCGATTCAATGCTTAAATAATTCCATTAGTATGCATTAGGTGTATGATTCTGTAATAATCATAGCTCCCGGATGCATTGGGACGGACGAAAGGGAATGGCATAATATCAAGTGTTTTCAATTTTGCCTTTGAGCCCTGAAACCAATCTGGTTCTGGAGTGGCCACTAAGTTCCTCAGGATAATTAGTTCAATTTCTAATTCAGTCACCCGTTCTTCTAGCGTTTTAACTCTGCCATCCATATTAATCACCTTCTAATTTTTAGTTAATTTTCACTAAACTAATTATAGCAAACAACCAAAAAAACACCACTCTCCCCGACCAAATCCAAAGTGGTGTACCAAAAAGCCTTATTTTACAAGGCTTTTCTTTAATAAAACAAAAGAACGTACGTTTGTGTTCTGACGACAAAAACCCAAAAGGAGTGCTTTAAAATGAGAGGAACCATCCGAAAAAGAGGTAAGAATTATTATTACACCCTCGATCTCCCAAAAGTGGATGGCAAGCGGCGACAGATCGAACGCTTCGGAGGACTTACTTACGAAGACGCGGAGAACGCCCTGCGCAAAGCCATCAACGAGTTGAAAGACACCGGACGCTACAAAGATGTATCGAGCATTTCCGTCCGGGATTACTTTGAGTATTGGTACGAGAACTATGTGATGACGAACTTAAAATACAACACGCAGCAGAATTATCGCATGGTAATCGACAAGCATATACTGCCCTACCTGGACAAATACTATCTCAGGGAAGTGGATCCATCAGTTCTTCAGAACCTGGTTCATGAAGAGTTCCGGAAAGGTTACGCTCAGAAGACCATCAGCATTGTGACTTCCGTCCTGAAGAATGCTTTTCGTAAAGCTGTCTATCCGTATATGTTCCTGAAGGAAAATCCTATGGCTTATGTGGAATCACCCCGCTTCGAAAAAAGGAAACTTTCGAAAGATGAAATGAAAATTATTAGCCGGGAAGATTGGAGCAAGCTGCGTGCGGCGGTTCCGGAAGCAAGTGCGTTCTATATTCCCATGATGATTGCCTATTACACAGGCATGAGGCGCGGTGAAGTGTGTGCCCTGGAATGGAAAAATGTGGATATGGAAGACAAGATTATCCATGTTGAAGCGACGATGATCCATAAAGGCGGAGAAATAGCTGTTACGTCTCCCAAAACGGCATCCAGCTATCGAGAAATACCTTTTGGCGAGGCTTTATATGGAATTCTCAGGAAACATCAGAAACAGCAAAAAGAGAACCGATTACGTTATGGCCCATTCTATAAAGAGTCAAACTTTGTCTGTACGAAGGAGGACGGCGCTCCAGTGACTCCTAATTCAATCAAATGGCACGTCGGTAAAGCTCGTGAGATTAGTGGTGTGGACTTCAACTTCCATTCTTTCCGACATACACATGGGACCATGCTCCTAGAGAACGGTGCGACAATCAAAGAAGTCCAGGTTCGACTTGGCCACTCCCGCGCAGCGATCACATCGGACACTTACATCCATTTGACCAAAAAGAAAAAGCGAGACACAGCCGAATTATTCGACCGCATCTCGCAGGATTTCTGATGAACTTTTCACACATTTTTACAATGATGTGTGAAAAATGTGTGAAAAATACTATTCTGATGGATTTGAACTGGCTGACAAGGTTGATATGACAGT
>CAXYVG010000189.1:0-3851 GCA_964292325.1 uncultured bacterium
GACACCTGTGCCCCCATGTGTAATCAGTAATCGACATTTTTCTAAATTATTTTCAAATTCATCCTGATTCATGAATTGAGTATAATTGAATTTTTTTGGTGTATACGTTGCATTTCCGATTTGAGCAAAGACTTCTTCTTCAATCGTTCCATCTGAAATTAATCGATCAATTTCTTGCAATAGACGATCAAATTGAAATTGCTGACTTCCAACAGTTACAAAAATCATTAGAAAATCCCTCCTAGATTAATCGCTTTAGGGTAGACTTTTTTTAGCTCTTCCCATTGGACTATAAACTTATCAGTAACTGGATAAACTAATTTCCCTGTTAAGGTTGGTTTATCAATCCGGTCAAATATTTCAATATAAACTGTTTTTGCACCGAATAGTTTACCTATCCAGAAAAAAGGAACGGCTACCGCAGCACCACTCGAAATAATCAAATCTGGTTTTTCTTTTCTAAGTATTTTAAATGCAAGAATGGTATTTTTTATCGTGTTTTTTACATTTCTATTTGTGGGATAATAACAATGATACAATCTTTCTTCTTTCAATATAGATTTTGCATCTGTTTTATCAAATGTGACCCAAAATCTATCTTCGTTTTCCCAAAACTTTTTTAACAAATACAGGTGTGTCAAATGGCCACCGCTGGAACCTACTAATGCTATTTTCATTTTTTAATATGCGTCCGATCCGTTAATACTTTGTACAATTGTGAGTACTAGAAGCTTGATATCATTTTTGGTGCTATGGTACTGGAGATAATAGAGTTCTAAATCTGCTCGTTGAGGAAAAAGAACTTTACTTCGACCATGTGTCGTCCAATAACCAGTGATTCCTGGTTTGCACATGAGTAAGTAAGCGAGGCGTTTCCCATATTCTTTCGCTTCAAAAAGCAGAATTGGTCTTGGACCAACTAATGACATATCCCCTTTAAGAACATTGATAAATTGTGGCAGTTCATCAATTGAGTGTCGTCTTATAAATGACCCAATCTTCGTTACCCGTGGATCGTTTTCTAGCTTATTGCCGTTGGCATGGTAAGCAGCTTTAACATCCGGATTAAGTTCTAGATACTGCTCGGCATTAAGAATCATTGTTCTAAATTTCAAAATATAAAAAATTTTACCATTTTTACCATAGCGTTTTTGTTTATAGAACATTGGCCCTTGATCTTTTTTTGAGCTCATTTTGTAAGGGACATAAAGCAATGCAGCCGCAATAAGAAATAAAACTGAACCTGCTAATCCTCCTAGGATATCAATTGCTCTTTTTATAATTAGCTCTCTATAAGAAAAATTTTTTAATTCTACTAACTTAGGCTCTTCCGATTCAGGTGATGAGGCATCCTCAAAAAATTCCATTATTTACTCCATTTAATCCCTTTAAAATAATCCTAAAAATTTCTTTGTTTTGATCTTTGTTGGTTTTTCTTGATAAAAACTTTCGTTTGAAATCACTGACTCTGCATTATTTTGAAACATTCGTGATACACCAGAACCATAACTATCTTCAATCATTTCAAATGCTTCCTTCATCTTAAATGCACGTGACGTAACATTATGCGCATCTGATGCAACAAAATGCGTAAGATGGTTTTCTATCATTTTAAATGACAGCTTTTGTATTTTTTTACCAAAATGACCAGTGACACTTGAAGCAGTTATCTGACTTAGTACTCCTTGTTCAATAAAATCAAATAATATATCAGGGTTCTCAATGATTCCACTATTACGCTCAGGGTGAACCAAAATAGGTTGAAGCCCTTCCAATTGAATATTATAAAAAAGTTCTTTAGCATAAGCTGGCACATGATTTGATGGAAATTCAATCAATATATAACTTGAAGTGCCCGCTGCTGTCAGTAACTTTCCTTCAGAAAATTCTTTTAATAAATCACCATATATTCTCACCTCTTGTCCGGGTAAAACTTCAATTGGTAATTGATGTTCGTCAATGATATTTTGAACTTCCTTAACTTTTTTCAAAATAAGCGGTGATTCATTATTAAATTGAGGATTATGATGAGGAGTCGCAGTGATAGTTGTTATCCCTTCATCAATTGCTGATTTCAGCATTGTCAGAGTATCTCCAGAAGTTTTAGCTCCATCATCTATCCCCGGTAAAATATGGCAATGAATATCAATCATTTGCTCTCCTCTTCTACAAATTTCTGTCTTTTATTTGATTAAAATTTATTCCAATTACTCTACTCCTTAGTAGTAGTAATACGACAGTGAGTCAGAAGAGTCTACCCCATGCAAAACAACTCCTAATATATTTGCATTAACCTGTTCCAGTATTTTTTTTGTTTTTGCTAAACTCTCTTTTTTTGTTTCATAGGCACGTACAACAATAACTGCTCCTCCTACATAACTACTCAAAATTTGAGCATCAGTAACTGCAGAGAGAGGTGGAGTATCAATCAAAACAACATCAAAGAGATCGGACACAGAGTCAATCAAATTCTTCATTGCACTAGATGCTAATAATTCCGATGGATTAGGTGGAATTGGACCAGAGGTAATTATTGTAAGATTTTCAGAAAGTCTTGTCCCTTGTATGGCATCTTCAATCGAAGATTGATGCATTAAAATATTGGTTAATCCTACTCTATTTTGTACTTTAAAAGTAATGTTAACAGTCGGTTTACGAAGATCGCCATCAATTAAAAGTACTTTTTTACCTTGTTGTGCAAAAGCAACAGCTATATTAGCACTCACGGTTGATTTACCTGCAGCTGCTTCTGAAGATGTTACTAGAAAACTTTTAATCCCTTGATCCGCCATTTTAAAATCAATGGTCGTACGAATCGTACGATATTGTTCGGAAATAGGTGATTGAGGATTGATACTGGTAATAGTATAACGATTATTGTCTATGCTTCTTTTATTTTTAGCCATCCTGAACTCCTATCTTTTATTCCTTTTTAATGATCTATTTACTTCATGGTCGCTAGGCGGACTTGACTTAGTTCCCGATTGCGTGCCATTTTTATTTGTATTCTTATTAAAATCACTCATTTGAGCATAGGTTGTTACACCAAGAACCGTGAGTCCCAGGGTTTCAATATCTTCTTCTTTATTAATTTTGTTATCAAACAATTCCTTCAATAAAGCAATGGCTAAACCTAAAACTAGTCCGGCTATAACAGATATCGCTAAATACAATTTAGGTTTAGGACTAATTGGTGTTGTTTGAGCTTTTGCTTTGGATAAGATATTAACATTCGTAACGTTCAATAAATTAGCTGCTTCCATACTAAATATGTTTGCAGTCTCATCTGCAATCTTTTGAGCAACATAAGGATTAGAATATTTAACAGTAAGTGTGATAACTTGTGAATTTGTTAGATTTGTTGCTGTAACTTGTTTTTGGAAAGCATTACTAGGTAGATTTAAATTACTCTGAACTTTATCAAGAATAACCGGGCTTACAATGACTTGGTTAATTGTATTGGCCATCTGGATATTCCCAGCCACTTGTCCAGCATAGGCTGACGAATTATCTGAATTTGGTAGTTTAACAACAAGTTGAGTTGTTGCTGTGTAAACAGGTGTGGCTATAAGAAAAGTATAAATGCTTCCTAGTACTAACACTACAAAGGTACTAAATAATATTAAGCCTAGTCTTTTACGAATAATGTTAATGATACCTCTTAAATCAATCGTTTGTTCCTGTGTCTCCTGCATATCTTCTCCTATATTTTATTATTGCGTATTAAAATTTAATTAAACAGCTGTAAAAATAGTTAGTGATTTAATCTCCTCATATCTTAGCACCAGAATTATTCAATATAGGGCACCTCTAATAACTACCAATTAATTCACCTCTAAATGAAATTAGAA
>CAXYVG010000190.1:0-3840 GCA_964292325.1 uncultured bacterium
GCCAAATGTTTCATTTAGAACTTTAAATACGTTTGGCGAGATGAAAGCAGGAGGTGTAGGGCCAATGCGGATGTTCTTAACACCTAAGTGAAGTAAGGTTAAGAGGATCGCAACTGCTTTTTGTTCATACCAAGAAAGAACGAAGGAAAGAGGTAGATCATTGACGCCGCATTTAAATACACTGGCTAAAGCAACTGCTACTTGAATTCCGGAGTAAGCGTTGTTACATTGTCCCAAATCAAGGAGACGAGGAATGCCGTCGATATCACCAAAATCAATGTCATTAAAGCGATATTTTCCGCAAGCAACAGTCAAAATCACGCAATCCTTAGGCACTTTCTGGGCAAGTTCCGTATAGTAGTTACGGCCGACTTTTGCGCCATCGCAACCACCGATGAGGAAGAAGCGTTTGATTTTACCTGTCTTAACTGCTTCCACCACTTTATCTGCCAAGCTAAGAATGACATTATGATGAAAACCAGTAGGTAAGGTATATTCTCCAGCTGTTTCAGGTAATGCAGGTAGCGATTTTGCATGAGCAATAATAGCAGAGAAGTCACGATCAAGGATTTGTTTTCCACCTTGCAGACCTGTGATATTGCGCATGTAAATACGATCACCGTATGTGCATTTATCTGTAAGAGGCATTACACAGTTGGTAGTGACTAAAATAGCGCCAGAGAATTTTTCGAATTCTGTACGCTGATTCTGCCAAGCAGTACCAAAGTTTCCTACTAAATGCTTGTACTTTCTTAGTTCAGGATAAGAATGAGCAGGTAACATCTCTCCATGGGTATAGATGTTGATTCCTGTTCCTTCTGTTTGTTTTAATAATTCTTCTAAGTCTAGTAGATCATGACCTGTAATCACAATACCAGGGCCTGCTTTGGTACCTGTAAATACGGTGGCAGGTGCTGGTGAACCAAAACGATCCACATGAGCTTTATCAAGAACTTCCATAATTCTAAGATTCATTTCGCCGCATTTTAAGACCATTTCAATATGTCTTTCTAGGCTGAAGTTTACATTGGTTAATGTAAAGAATAAAGCGTCATGCATAAAAGCATCCACTTGTTCATCTCTAGCGCCAAGTTCTCTTGCATGATGAGCATATGCAGCGATTCCTTTTAATCCAAATACCAATGTATCTTGGAGACTGGCGATATCTTCGTTTTTACCACACACACCTACTTTTGTGCAACCTGTACCAGCAGCGGTTTGTTCACATTGACGACAAAACATACTCATTTGATATCCCCCTTATATTCTATATTCTAATTATGAGATAAGTATAACAATAAAGGTAGCTTTTGGATGTGACATATATCACAAATTGCAAGAAAATGCTAAAAATAATCAAAAAATTTAGAATAATGAAAAATAAGTAGAAAACTAAACTTTGTTGAATGGTTTTGTTGGTGTTATGATGACATCCACTTCATCACCATTTTTTACGATTGCGGTATATTCAGTGGGTTGCTTGTTTAAATGGATGGTTACGTTGCTACTTGGCGGTAATGTGCCAGGATTAAAATCGGC
Organism: uncultured bacterium; assembly: GCA_964292325.1. Taxonomy (GTDB): domain Bacteria; phylum Bacillota; class Negativicutes; order DSM-13327; family DSM-13327; genus CTSoil-075. The sequence goes on from CAXYVG010000190.1 coordinate 1,540, forward strand.
TGCTAGTAACACATCACTCAGCATGGGAAGTTGTTGATCGGTGAGTGAAAAATCAATCATACTACCAACAGGGGCAATCGCGGTAGGTTCTACTTGGACATTATTCATTAGAATGGTTGTGCGTCTTAGCGGAATAGAACATTTTGTACCATTAAATAATATAGTGAGAGAATTTTCTTCTGGTTTGTCTAAACCAAGTAATTCAGCAAGGGTAGGCTCTGGTGGATTTGTCACGGCAATCTCATCACCTGCCTTAACGGGACTGGACGCTTGCGCGGTTACTTGATTAATTGTATACTGCGGCCATGTGCGGTAAATGCGTTCATTACCATTTACCGTATAAGTGTAGGATACTGGTGCCAACTCGTTGCCCATTGATGTTAGCACTTCGCTTAGAGTAGCAGGCAAATGATAGGATATCTGATCGCGGTCAACAAGTAACGTATTGTGTTCGGCCGGAATATCATTAATGATAAGCGTAGGTGGTATATCATAGGATTGTCCATTAAGAAAAACTTTGAAAGAGCTAGGCAGATCGACTACATCTCGAAAGTATACTGACGGAGTTTCTCCATCCACACCTTTAATTACTTTAATGACATCATTTTCCGTTAGACTATGATTGAGGGATACTTCCGTATTGTTTAGTTCAATACGACCAGGACTGCCATGAGTGCCAGGAAAAAACTTAGTTTGGTCATTGATATTAATCGTGATTCCCATTCCAGGTCGACCACGCAGATTGCGTAAATCAATACCAGCGGCCAAGAGGGCATCCGCGATTGTTAATTGACCAAGATTAAAGAGGCGTAGTGGCTGATTATTTAATGTAACATTAATAAAATTTAACATGGGGCTAGACGATAGTTTTAAAATACCAAGAGGCGTCACGGCATCAGGAGTGCAGAGTTCTTCTGGGATGCTAGCAATACCTTCAATGGTATCAGGGCGACGGATGGCCACTCGTGGAGCGGGAATTTCAAGGGCCTGAGCTAGTGACTCAGACAACATGGGGGTGAGCGAACCACCACCGACTAATAGCACTGCTTGGGGTGCAGTTGTATTAAGAGTCATAATTTCTAGGGCAATGCATTGGGCCAATTGAGCAACATCTTTCGTAATATTATCAATAATTTCAGCGGTAGGTACGCTATGATCCATTCCGAGAACATCGCTAAAGGTAATTGCTTCATTCGGCAGATCATTTAATTGACGTTTTACCTTTTCTGCCACATTGAAATCAAGAAGATATTTCTGTGAAATGGCTTCTGTAATTTCATCACCTGCGCATGGTACCATACCATAAGCAGTGACGGAACCGTCTTTGGTCAGCGCTACATCTGAAGTGCCTGCACCGATGTCAACTAAAGCGAGGTTTAGATGACGCATCGTTTGCGGTATGAGTACATTGATGGCAGCAATCGGTTCAAGAGTTAAAGTCGATATTTCTAGATTGACTTCACTAACAGCTGACTGCAACGAATCAATAACTTGTTTAGGAAGGAAAGTCGCAATGAGTTCCACTTTAGCTACTTTTCCCCGTTGTCCGATTAATGTTTTTAGCAACGTATTATCTAATATAAAACTGACAACACTATAACCAACGCAATAGTAAGCAGTGGGATCGTTAACGGTATTGGAGGTGGCTAGATCACGCTGGGCTGCCTGGATTGCTGCTAGTTCCAATGCGTGTTCATCACTCTTCGTAAGCGCACCTCGTTCAGATCCGTCAATTTCGGCTTCTGATTTGATTGTACATAGAGCCCTACCAGCTGCAGCAACAGATACTTTTGTCAAAGAACCACACGTTTGTTCCAATTTTTTCTTTACTTCATCGATGATTTTGACTACTTCAGGTACATCATTAATTTGTCCATCTAGCATTGCTCGAGTATGATGTTCTAAACGTTCATAAGCGATGATTTCAATGCTATCTTCTATTTTTTCACCAACGAGACCGACAACGCTACGTGTACCAATATCTAATGCAAATAGCAGATTTTTTTCCATGAATAACTCCTTTACGGCATTATTTTATAAGAAATATTTATTAGGTTACTACATTGTGACAGAAATACTAGTGTTTCTTATGTTCGCTTTTTGTTTCTAGTTTTCCTTTTAATAGTAGACGGATTTTTTTGAACATGATGAGAAATCTCTCAGGACATTCATTATTGCTTTCTTTTTACTAGGATTGTGTATATAATATAAGAGGATACTAGAACATTTTTTTGTTTCAGATCAACAAAAGAAAGGGGATTTTTATGTCTGAAAGAATAAGTTTGCAAGATGTACTCAGAG
>CAXYVG010000191.1:0-3824 GCA_964292325.1 uncultured bacterium
TGCAAACATTCGTTCGTTAATGTTTGCAACTTTTACAAATCAGTGTATATATGTAAAATAAATCCTCAATTAATTCATGTGTATAGGCTAAATATGGTTTTCTTACAAACCAACATTTACACCTCTGTTAGCAACCGTTGTTATTAATCCAAATCGTAAACTATCGCCAGAATACTTTCTTTCATCTAATCCCGCTGCTTTTACTAATTTTTTCACAATTAAGGCCACCGATTGATCACTGAGCGCTACTGTTCCAACTTGTCCATGCCGATTGATCCGACGAAAGAGGGGGCCCGATGTAATGTTTGCTACTTGTAGCCAATTTTGCAGGGAACGCACAGGACAGGTATCCGAATGATTACCATAAGGTATACTCTTTTTATCCACTTGACCTTCCTGATCAGTTTTGATGTTTTGCATCGTAATAGTCAACCCATCACGATTAAATTCTATATCATCCATAGTAATTGCCACTAACTCCGAACGACGAAACGCTCCCACAAAACCAATCAAAACCAAAGCCCGATCTCTAACATCAGTTAAATTGGCACCAAGTGCATCAACTATAGCACAGATGTCTTCAATTTCTACTGCTGTTTTTTTATTAGGTATAGTTCTTTTTTCTTTGAAATCTAAACTTTCACTATCGTATTTTTCCCAAACTAATTCCGGTAAAACAATACTAGAAGTTTCATCCTGTTTATAAACTGATTTTATATTATATTGCGGTCGATACTTATCTATTAAATAAATTTCATATATATCCATTTCTATTTTTGTTTTAAGAGAAGAATAAAAAATATACTTAACATGATCATAACACTCATCTGTTAAATGACTATCTGTTGTAAAGTGTTGCACCATTCTAGCTGGTAATCGTATCGTTTTACCTATATATATGATTTGGTCATTATCGTCAACGAACTTATAAATAAAATAATCACTATCATTACGTTTTTTCTTATATTTTTCTGCGCGTTTTTCTTTAGCAAGTATATATTGATTTTTGCCAGCAGTTTTAGAACTTTCCCTAAACATTTTGTCCATCACAAAAGAAATCACCCTTTTATAATTATTTAAAAGCAGGGAAGGGGAGCCAAATAATCAAAGTATTAGTTGAGCATCCAAACGATACAATTAAGAATAGACAAACATACGTTTCCCTATTCTTATAATCCCACATCTGTTGCTGCATTATTCTTAAACAACGTCGCATCTTGAATATAAGAACGCATAACAGTTAAACTCTTATGTCCAGATTGTTTCATGATACTTCGTTCATCCACACCTCTATTAGCAGCCGTTGTAATTAAACCAGACCGTAAGCTATGTCCAGAATACTTTCTTTCATCTAATCCCGCTGCTTTTACGAGTTTTTTTACAATTATAGCAACGGTATGATCACACAATCCTTTTTTACCAATTTTCCCAGACTTATTGACACTACGGAATATTGCCCCTTCAGTGATCTTCGACCGACTCAGCCAGTCTTGCAACGAGCGTACAGGGCAAGTTTCAGGATTACTACCATAAGGAATACCTTTCTTATACCCTTGACCTTCTTGATCCGTTTTACTATGTTTTAACGTTATTACGAGGCCATCACGATTAAATTCAAGGTCATCAATAGTAATTGCCACTAACTCCGAGCGGCGAAACGCTCCCGCAAAGCCAATCAAAATTAAGGCTCGATTTCTAACATCAGTTAAACTCCCACCTAATGTATGGATCATCATCCGAATATCTTCAATAACAGCAGCCTTTTTTTTATCAGGAATCGTACCTTTTGTCTTTTTTATACCTTTTATTACAGCTTTTACACCAAAAGAAAAGGTAGGACTTCCACAATCAGCTGCTTGATGAGCCTGGCTAATCGAACTTAAACGTCTAACAATGGTTGACACTTTTTTAGTATCCGCCATATCAGCTACATAATTAATTACAGTATCCGCATCCGCCGTCAAACATGCTACATTATGTTCTTGGCAATATGCCATAAAATCTTTCCAATCCGATTTATAGGACTTTATCGTATTATTAGATTTCGCATGCAATATATACTTTTTTGCTTTTTCATTAGCGAATTCCACTTCATACTCTTTTTTTACTATAATATCACTCATAATTTTATCTTACTCCCCTCTCAGCATTACATTCGATAACTTTCTATTATCGAATGTAATGCTTTTATTTAATTATACTGTTAATTACTCATATTATCAATTTTTTTCTTTTACAAACTATTATATTGCATATTTTCATTAATTAATGTATTCTTATAGTATTCCAGTATTCTCTTGTATACCCTTTAATTTTGATTAATGTAAGTATCCCTTAGGTATATATCATCATAGTTTATAGGAGTGTTGATTAAAAATGAGTGAAATTGTTAATTATTCAGTTAAAATTGACGTTGAGCAACGAGATTTGTTGCTCAAAAAGATCGCTGAGAGCGAAATGACGGCTGGTAATTTTCTTTCTGCGATGCTTAGCAACTACGAAGCATCGCAAAGCCGAGAATCCTTAAGCGACGTACGGGAACTCAATCAATTAAAAAATCATTTAGCCCGAATCGAGGAAATATATATCAGTCTTGCCAAAAGCCGTAAAGACTCTGAAGAAAATAATGAACAAACCACAAGCGACTTAAAGGAACAATTAAAGAGTATGAAAGCCCGCTTAGTCGACGTGCAAGCATCGGCAAAAAAAGAGGGAGAGGCACTTCGCAAGGAACTAAACGACTACAAAGAAGAAATGGGTAAAGAAATAGAGAAATATCGATCAGAATTATCTACTGCTAAAGAGCAAAAAGAAATTGCAGAAGAAGGGCAACGCCAAGCACAAAAAATCGCTACGATGACAGAACAAGTGTTAGAACAAACGAATCAGCAACTTGCTGAATGCAAGGATAAAGCTAGCCTAGATAGCCAAAGAGCCGATCAAGCAATTAGCCAGCTTGATATCGTAACGGAACAATTATTTACGACTCGCCAAGAAGTAAGTATGCTAAAAACGCAATTAGAACTCCAGAAAGAAAATGCAATACGCTCTCTTAAAGATCAACAAAATAATAGTGAAATAGAAAAACAAAAAGCTATTTTAGCAGCTGGGCAACTTTCCCTTGAAAAGCGCGAAAGTCTACAAAATGAAATCGTAAAACTGCGAGATCAATTAGCTACAGAGCGAGAGCGTTTTACTCAAGCGTCACTAGCACTAGCTACTACTAATAACGCACCAAAAGAAACCCACATAGAGGATTAGAGAAAATCCAGCATAATCAACTCCTTTCTATATATTAAAATATTAAAAGGAAAGCCTGACAATATGAATCATCAGGCTTTCCTAAGCTTTTATATATTGATTAACTAACTTCTTAGCATTCTACTACCGTACCGACAAATCCAGGAATAAATTGGTTACTAAACCGATTCTTTAATTCTGCCATCATCTCAAAACCAGTACAATGAGCGGCCACAATAAATTCGGGCTGCATCTGTGCAATGAAATCCAAAGTTTTGCTTTGCTGTTCTTTGGCTACTGGTCCCAAATGGGTGCCCCCAATCCAACCGCGTAAACGTTTAGCACCAGTAACTTCTAAACCATGTCGCACCGTATTCACCAAGCCAGAATGTGTGCATCCGCCAATAATCACTAACTCGCCGTCATGGATATAATAAAGAGCAATATCATCTTCAATCCCATCTTGACAATCACAGCCATCACCACAGCTTGTAACTCACGCCATCAGAATAGTCTTGATGGCCTCACCTGAAGAAACAAGCACTCATTAATGCAACAAATGCATGGACCTTAAAACGGATAGT
>CAXYVG010000192.1:0-3817 GCA_964292325.1 uncultured bacterium
AAAATAAAAGTATTGGTTATTGATGATTCTTTAATATTTAGAGAAACAGTAGCAAAAGGTATAGCAAATGATCCTGGGATTGAAGTAGTAGCAACCGCTGCAGACGTTTTTATTGCACGAGATAAAATACTTGATTTAGAGCCAGATGTATTGACTCTTGATGTAGAAATGCCGAGAATGAATGGTATTGAATTTTTAAAAAGACTGATGCCACAATATCCGCTTCCTGTTGTGATGGTTAGTGCGGTGAGCGATCATGTTTTTGATGCCTTAAATGCTGGCGCTGTTGATTTTGTAACAAAGCCAGATACGAAGGGACAACGAAGTCCAGATTCCTTCATCAATGAACTAATTATTAAGATAAAAATTGCATCTATGGCCAAAGTCGCTCATCTAAAGAAGGAATATGTGGGGGGGCAGCTTGCTGGAGGGGGTGGTATACGAAGCAAAGATACCATCATTGCCATTGGTGCATCTACTGGTGGTACGGAAGCTATATATGAAGTCATACAAGCTTTGCCGCGAGATATGCCTGGTATTGTGGTTGTACAACACATGCCACCTGTTTTTACCGCGATGTATGCACAGAGATTGAATAATTCTTGTCGGATGGAAGTCAAAGAAGCACAGAGTGGCGATATGATTGTTCCTGGAAGGGTTTTGATAGCTCCAGGTGGTGATTATCATATGCGAGTAAATCGAAAGGGTAATTCTTATATTGTAGAATGCATAAAAGGTGAAAAGGTAAATGGACATTGTCCATCCGTTGATGTATTATTTAATTCCGTTGCCGAAAAGGTTGGCAAGAATGCAGTGGGTGTTATTTTAACTGGCATGGGATATGATGGGGCCAAGGGTTTGCTCAATATGAAAAAGGCGGGTGCTATCACAATCGGTCAGGATGAACAATCTTGCGTTGTTTATGGAATGCCAAAAGTTGCCTATGATATTGGTGCTGTTGATAAACAGGCAACGTTGAAAAATATCCCGCAAATACTATATTCTATTATTTCAGGAAAAGGGTCATAGGATGTATAGTAAATCTAGTAGATAATAGTGATTCTGTCCAAAAAAATTCTATCCCCAAAAAGAATGTTGGAACGGATTTTCTTTCATAATATAATTCAGTACAGCTGATTCGCACTATGATTTGTTGAACTATGGTATGTAATGCAGGAAGTAATAATGTATTAACAGTGAGAGGTGGGCAATTTATGAGAATTTTAATTGCGGAAGATGACTTAGCAAGTCGCATCTTTATGAAGAAATTCCTGTCAAAGTATGGCGAATGTGATGTGGCAGTGAATGGACTAGAAGTCATTGACGCATATTTAGGAGCATTGAAAGAAGAACGACCGTATCAACTAATCTGTCTAGACGTAATGATGCCCAAATTAGATGGTCTTAAAGCATTGCAGGCAATTCGAGATATTGAAAAACAAAAAGGATTCGAAGGTGATGAGCGGGTAAAAATTATCATGACGACAGCATTAAATGATAAAAATACTATTATGAATGCTTATGATGTTGGATGTGAAGCTTATGCTTGGAAGCCGATTGAAATGGATAAATTTATTCTTGTAATGCGTAAACTTGGGCTTATAGAATAAAAAAAGGGGCTGTCGCACTAAACGCATAATCCGAATAAATATGCAAAAAACATTCGTTTGAGGTATAATTTTATGCCTCTCAAAGAATAAGGTGTATATTTATTGATGGAAAATGTGTAGTACGACAGTCCCTTTTTTTAGTATAATATAAAGGAAAAGCCCAAATAGAGTAGAAGTTTGTAGAAAAGTGGGAAGGGATTCCCACTTCCTTCTAGAATAGTAAAAAGAGTGAAAGTGATAGTTGAGGAGGTGAATATTGATGTACTCTTTTTCTTCACTGCCCGAGTTTGCAACCTTGCGAGAAGCTATCAAGCAAGAGTTAGTCGAAATTGTACAAGAAGATGCTCAACGCGTCTTTATTGCAATTAATGAAGGGATTAATAATGCAATTTTTCATGGAAATCAAGAGGATAGTACAAAAACTGTACGATTAACCATAGAACGATTACCTAATGAACTTAAAATTATTATTAGTGATGAAGGTGAAGGATTTTTACAATTGGAACAACCTGAGAATGATTTAGAGGATCATGGACGAGGTTTTGCTATTATTGAGCATTGCGTAGACTCCTATCAACTGAATGGACTAGGGAATGAAATCACGTTGATTAAAAAGATTAATACTGCTTAGTGGTAATCATGGTAGAGCGTAAAGGAAGTATCTAAACGATAGGGGAGTATTGCTATGAAAATTGATACGGTTATAAATAATGGACAAGTGATTGTGACGTTAGAAGGAAGTATGTATGTGGAAGAAGCAGCGATCCTTCGCGAAAAACTACTTTCTTTTATGGAAGCTGGGCACACACAAATTGTCATTAAATTTCATCATGTCGAGTATATTGATAGCTCAGGACTTGGTGTGCTGGTTGCAATACAAAAAAGAGCATTGCAAATTAAAGGCGGCGTAACCATTGTCGGTGCGCATGGGGTAGTCAAAGAACTATTTGAATTAACTAGATTGAATAAAGTATTTACAATGCAATAGGGGAAATATGATGAGTAATATGAGGGCGGCTATTTTTAGTGATATGTGCACACATTGTCAGCAAATAGAGCTTTTTAATATGATCAATGATGCAATCGTGTTGCAGGATGCTTACACTGGTGAAATTTTATTTATGAATGATAAAGCCTTAAATTTGTATCAGTATACAGTAGAAGAGACCTGCAAATTAATGATTGAGAATATTAGTTATGAATCAGCTACAGTGAGAGAAAATTATATGGAGACTGTTCGGAAAAATACAGATGGACATATTTTTATCAGCCGTCATATTAAAAAGGATGGTTCTATATTCAAAGTAGAGATCAGTGCTCGGTATCTCACGTTACATGGAAGAAAAATGTTTGTATCAGTAGTAAGAAGTTTAAGTTTTAATTCCAAAATACGTGAACAAGTCGAGTTAGCAGGTAAGGTGCAAAGGCGCCTATTACCTCGTGATTTAAACAATCATTTATTTCAAATTCATTCTATTTTTCAGCCCCACAATTATGTCAGTGGGGATTTATATGATTTTTGTTTTAAGGCAGATGAAAATAAATTGTATGGCATTTTAGTTGATGTCATGGGGCATAGTATTGCTGCTGCTGCTCATACAGGTATCTTGAAATATCTTTTTATGCAGGCTAAAGAAAAAAAGATTCCAGTAAGCGAAAAACTTGGGTGGATCAATAAAGAAGTAATGTCTTTTTTTGAGGGCGGTGGCTTTGCTGCTGTTTTTCTTTTTGAATTAGATTTTACATCGAAGACAATGGAATACTCTTCTGGTGGGATTAATCATTTTATTGTGGTAAAAGAGCAAGGTACAGAAATTATAAAGGCTCCTGGGATTTTCCTTGGCATTAATGACAATGAAGTTTTTGATCAAAGTACTTTAGATTTTTCATCAGGACAAAGTCTTTTATTTTTAACGGATGGACTTTTTGAAATGATTTCACAAAAGATTAACAAAGAAGTTGATTTTTGGGCGCTTAAAGAATTATGTACGGATATTACAAATGCGGGAAATAATCGTGATGATATTTCGGCCATCGGAATAGTTATCCGTTAAATTAAATAGGAGAAAGGGTGATGGGATAGTAATGAAGATTGGTACGAAAATTACACTGAGTTTTGGTGTAGTGATTGCTTTAATTTTACTGATGTCAGTTTATTCTTTTGTTTCTCTTCGTAGTGCAGATACTAATTTAGCGAAAGTAAATGA
>CAXYVG010000193.1:0-3752 GCA_964292325.1 uncultured bacterium
CTGTAAAAACTTTCATGTAATTTCCTCCTGTGATGCGCCCTGCCCGGCCGTTTCTCAGTTATATTTGGTATTTTTTTGAATCCATTTTTCTACTGCCTTCTTCGGATAAAGCCGCTCCCCGCCTCGTTCACAGTATGGGAAGCCTGGTTGATACAAGTAATATTTGTCCGCCGTATCGACTGAACAATTCAGAATCCGCTTTGCCAATTCCTTGCGCGTCAGCAGCTCTTCATCGAACAAGCTTTCTTCAACGGTTTCCTTCACGATCGGAAGGGTCACATCTTGGATTTTTGCAGCCATCCACTGGAAGAATTCCTCTGTCGTTTGACCATCGAAGTGTATTTCCATCTTGATCACTCCTTTCTGAATACGTCTAAGCTGACTTCCAATGCATCGGCTATCTTACACATCAACTCGAAGCTGGGTTTCTTGATTCGGCCGTGCTTCAAATCTGAAACCGTGCTGGAATGGACATGCATTCTCTTCGCCAGCTGCTCTTGATTGATGTTTTTCTCAATCAAGAGTTTATCGATGATTTCCCACATTAGATTACCTCCTAACCACTATATGTAGTGTATTCACATTGTGTTACCCGCATATATCGCATATAATTAACTTTGTAGGGTTTGCCCTCATGAGTTCCCTGCAAATATCTGTATCAGAATCGAGGATATTAAATGAGCGATGAATTAATTAGTTTTAAATCTAGTTCGGGACGTTCTCTAAACTTACAACTTAATGTTCCTAATGAGTGCCCGTTCTGCCATCAAGGAATTTTGCCTGAGATTTCTTGTCAAACTGAATACAATGAACCATTAAATTTGAATGTAGGCGTTTTGTTTCAATGTCCCAAATGTAAAAAATTTTTTGCTAGAGAATATTCAATAACTAGCGGATTTACTAATAACATTGCCGGGAAGAAAACTTTTCCAGTTTTATATAATGTTGTTAAGCATCTAAAATATGATTTGCCGGAGGAAATCGGAATAGTCTCTGAATCATTTAAACAAATCTACACACAATCTCTTATTGCTGAATCAGATGGCTTGACATTGGTTTCCGGCATTGGTTTTAGGAAATCAATTGAATTTCTTATCAAAGATTTTTTAATTAACTATCAAAACCAAGAAAGTGAGCAAATTGCTAAGATTCCTCTTGCTCAGGCTATTGGTAAAATCGAAAATAAAAAAATTCAAAATCTATCTAAAGCTACCACTTGGCTTGGGAATGACGAAACTCATTATCAAAGAAAATATGACGATAAAGACGTCAGTGATATGAAGAGATTCATTAAGGCTTTAACTTTTTATATCTCTTCAGAAATAGTTGCGGATGAAGCATCTGAGTTCATTAACAATTGACAAGGGTCTCTCTCTGATAACAGAGTCCCGTCAAAGCTCCAATATTGATGAACGTGTCTGACAGGATCTTCATGGGTACCAGCTCCACGGGTTGCTAGAGTGTGTATGACCTGCACAACTTCGGCAACTTGTGGAGTTTCTCTTTTTGTTTGTCTTTCCATCCCTCTCACCCCTCCAACTCTTTCATACATTCCAGCAGTGACTGGAAGCCCCTCAATATATCTTCAGTGACTTCAAACAGATCATTAAGCGTGTCTGCTTTATCCTCGAACAAGTACAGCTTTCCATCATCGAACTGATGAATAATTTTGATCCGTTCGCTTAACGCCATCCCTACACCAGTGTCTGCATTTGTTTCTGGATCGAAGCAGTGGATATCAGAGCAGTCCGTAATTGTTTGTTTTGCCAGGTCTAACAACGTGGTCTTACTCATTTCTCCATCTCCCTCTTGTAAACGCCGTATTTGATCGCGAATTCCTTCACTACCGCCACGTAAATCTCCACGAGCTTCTTGTCATCGGAAATGACATCGACTTTCGTCAGATTATCGCGTTTCGACTTGCTGGCACCTTCATCAGCAATGCGGCGGCGCTTGTTCGTGAGCCTAGTGTCCAGTGGGGCTCCAGCACGTCTGTCAACTTCCGTGAAGATAGCGCTGCGCACTTCTTTGTGTACATCGGCTGTATTTCCCATGACACGCACAACCTTGTTGATCAGTGCATTCGCTTCTTTTCTCCAGTCGGTGGTGTTCAACGCCACGATTTCGGAAATGCTATCTACCTTCTCATTCAGCTGCTTCTGCGCCAGTTCCTGCTTCGCCATGTTGTTTACCAGGTTCGCCATCAGCTGCAGTTCCGGGCTTAAGTTTGACATGTCGAGTTGCTTCTTGATGTGGGTTTCCATATCGTTGAAGGCCTTGATGTACTGCAATTTGAATCCGAGTGCTTTGCTTCCGGTGAAGCCCATAGCCAGCAGCGTGAAACCGTCACGATTCATTATGATTTGCCGATAATGTTTTCCTCGGTTCTCGTATGTATCTTCGTAGAACATTTGGCGGCGCAAATCTTCGCTGCCAAGTTCTAAGCTATCAACAGCCTTCAATACGTCTTTGTGCTGTTTTTCAAAAACCTCAGCGACTTGCAAACTTGTTGTTACTGCTCGTTGGTCTTTCATGATTACTAAATTATTCATGCTATTACTCCTTCTTTATTTGTAGTCATATCAGAACTTCCATCAAATTAAAGTGAATATCATTCACTTATTTTCGTAAAAAAAATTTGTTCCATTTGACCAGTTTCGATACCAAGTAATTCACATAATAGGTAAATTTCACTGGCTTTGAACTCATTTTTCCCTTCTACTTTCAACTGCAAGCCGTATGGGGTTAAGCTTAATTTTTGAGCGAGTGCTTTTTTTTTGAAACCTGACTTGACTATTTTCTCTTCCAACAACTTTGTGTTCGTCATCATAATCTCCTTCCCCTTTAATGCGTGAATTTCATTCACTAACAAAATCATAATATACCCGTGAACCAAAGTCAACATTAATTGATTAAAAAATCTATTTTTGTTGAATGTGATTCATATAAGCTATATAATTGACTGTGACAGGGGGCTGGCAAAATGACAAACATTTACGAGAAAATAAAAATGTTACGTGAAGAAAAAAATTTATCCCAGCAAGATTTGGCAAAAAAGGTCGGTTATAACGATAGATCAATGATAGCGAAAATAGAAAGCGGAAAAGTAGATTTAACTCAATCGAAGATTCAACTATTCGCAAACGCACTAGGAACATCAGTATCTTTTCTATTAGGATTTACTGATGAGAAAAACTCGATTGACATCTACAGAAACAACTCAGTAAATGATGGGACATATCATCTGCAATTACTTAATGTTTCTGCTGGGCTGCCTGAATCAGATTATTCAGATATAGAAAATATTGAAGTGCCTAGTTATTACAAGTTTGATTATCTTATGGAGGAGCTTTTTGCTATTCGAGTTATAGGTGAAAGCATGAATAAAATTCTTCCTGATGGGTCTATAGTAATTTGCAAAAGGACATCAGATCAGCATGTGGTAAAAAACGGTGATATGGTTGTATTCAAAAAAGATAATGAATACTGCATAAAGAAATACGTAGAAACGGACACACTATTAATTTTCGAACCTATGTCTTTCAGCCAAGATTTCAAGCCGCTTATTTATAGTAAATTAGACTTAACAGAAAGCGATCCCTTGGAAATACTTGGTGTGGTTAAATATCAATTTAATAGATTCGATTAAAAAATCCCACTCCTTAGCTTTGGTGGGCCGGAGCAGGATCAATGTAACAACTACCAATGAATGGTATAAAAATATTATATCATTTATTGGAGGGAACGAAATG
>CAXYVG010000194.1:0-3723 GCA_964292325.1 uncultured bacterium
ATTCATATGGTCTACGGAGCGTGGATTATATTTTGAGATACATTGTTTTATACTAGAGTCGAGGTGAAAATGATGGATACAAAAAGAAAAAAAGAGCTTTTAGAAGCCTATAAAAACAGACATCCTGAAATGGGAGTAATATCTTACCGTTGTAAAGAAACTGGCGAGGTATTTTTGGGTATCTCCAAAGATACAAAATCAGACTTTAACAGCACTAATATGAAATTGGCAGCCAACTGGCATCCTAATAAACGATTACAGGAACTATGGAACAAATATGGCTCGGAAGGCTTTGAACTATCAGTTATTAAAGTGTTAAAGTATGATGACCCACATGAAGATCATACAGCAAAATTAGAAAGTTTGAGAGAACAGTGTCTCGCTGCTGATCCAAATGCAAGGAGGATATGGCGATGAATGAAAAAGTTGTTATGGTGTCAAATGATTATGACCGTATAGATGGCAGAAATGCTTATCAATCTGACATCAAACGTTTAACGCTAGGTGCGCCTATGCTGGAAGAAAATAAAAAAATGCAGATTGCCGCACAGATTTGGAAAAATGATAAAGATGGTGAATTGATTTTGGCCCAGGAGCTGCCCATCCATCAAATATTTGATTTGATGATTTTTTTGTCCAGGACATTGCTTTACTTCAAGGAGGCTTATCGACTCCCCCTTTTATATGACCCGGAAAAACCCACAGTGGAACGAGTTGGAGTACAAGGTGGGGTATTACCAGTAGAAGTGTGTGTAGACAATCAAAATATCAATGAGGACATCAAAGCATTTGCCCAAAGTTTAAATGATTTAGGAGAAATAATTGGAGAACGTCAACGAGTGCTTAGCCGCATACTAGAAGAGTTGGAGTGTTACTAACAATGAAAAAGACTTGTATTTTGTCACCGGACAGGCAGCTGACTGAAGAGGAACAGTCGCTTGTCTGGAAAAAGCCGCCTTCACATATTGAAAGTGAAGCAGAAAAACGAATATATGAAGAGATCGTACGAAATTGGAATCGTGGTGAAATGAAAATTAGCACCATTTTGCTGGAAGGGGATGCTGGTTCGGGAAAAACCCAGATTGCCAAAGCTTTATCTGCTGATTTTAACCTGCCTTATACGAAAGTAACCTGTTTTGCAGATATGGATAAATCCGATGTCCTGGGTTCGATTCTTCCGGTGCTGTCAGAAGAAGATGGTCATTCTGATAAGGTTGAATATAGCTATTATCCTTCTGAAATTGTTCGTGCATATGAAAATGGATGGCTCTTGGAGATTCAGGAACCGACAGTGATTCGGGATGCTGCTGTTTTAATGGCGCTAAATTCCGCATTAGAACCAGATGGCAGTCTAAACTTGCCAACTCGTATCGCGCATCGTCACCCTGATTTTATTGCGGTTATCACAACAAACCGCGGTTACAATGGCTTCCGGCCCTTAAATGAAGCTTTGCGAGATCGAGTGCAGCATGCGGAAAAACTAGATTTACCGCCTAAAGAAGTGATGATGGAGCGGGTTAAAGCTAAGACCGGTTATGAATCTGAACCTGTACTATCTCTTTTAGCTGAAACGATTATGGTGCTGGATGAGACAGCCCGCGCCAATGCCATTAAAGGTGTGGCCGGTATGCGTTCTTATATCTTTTGGGTGGATGCCGTTCAAAGTGGTGCCTCAATCCAAAAAAGTTTATATTATAAGGTGTTATACAAAATCACGACCGATCCGCAGGAGCTTGTTATTTTAGAGCAGGCACTGGCTAGTCATGGCTTGACAGAAAAGCTTGAGGAAATGGATCACATATGTCAATCGCAAAAAGACGGAGAAAATCCTGAAGTAATGGAATTTAATATTTCCGAAAACGGAGAATTCTCTGCCAAGACAGATCAAGCTGATAAAAATGCAGTGCGTCTGAGAAAATCAGAAGACAGTGAGGGGCATTCTGATACGAGCAGTAATGAAAATACTGATATTTCAAGCAATGATAATGGGGAAAATGGCACTCCATTCTATCATGAGCTCGATAAATCAGATATAACCGAATTACAAAAAAAAGAATTTCGTAAACAGTTGAACAGGGAAGCACGGCAAAGTGTTCAAGGAAGTGTCCATGAAGATATTAAGCTGATTGTCCATCGTCCGGAAGTTACCCACCAGAACAGGGAAGAGTATAACCGTATGATGACAACTTTGATGCCAGTTATTCGGGAATTAATCAGAAAAACAAATCCGCTGTTGGAGCATGAATTATCTGCTGAATTCGCGAAATCGAGGTTGTATGGCACAAAATTTTGCGCGGATCAGGTTGCCTCTATGGATTTTCGCACATTTGCCCGCAAGCGTCCGCCTGAGGAAGAACCCTCTATTGCGGTTGCTCTCAGGATTGATGAATCGGCTTCGATGTCAGCCTTTGGCCGATTAGAAGCTGCAAAGCAAGCTGCTGTTGCCTTGTATGAATTTTGCACAAGATGCGGTATTCCAATCATGGTCTACGGGGATACAGCAGACCGCTCCAAGCTGGAGCAAATGTCCATCCATGCCTATGTAGACTTTGAAAGCAAAGATGCAGATGAAAAATATGCTCTTATGAACATTCAGGCTCGCAGCAACAATCGGGATGGCATGGCATTGCGCATTATTTCCGATAGATTGCTTAATGCGCCCCAAAGAACCAAATTAATAATCAGCATCAGTGACGGGCAGCCTAAAGCTATGCCTGATTATTCAGGTGAAAAGGCAGCGTGTGATATGAAAGATACTTTGCAGGAATTTAGGCGAGAAGGCATACAATTCCTTGCTGCAGCCATTGGGCAAGATAAGGAGGCTATCCGAGAACTTTATGGAGCTGAAAATACATTGGATATAACCGATTTGAGGCAGCTTCCAGCAAGGTTGGTACAAATAATCGCAAGGTTCATGTAGTATGATATACTAAAGAGAAATGGAGGTGGTGGCATGGACTGTGTGAAAATAGGAAAATTAATTGCCAAGCTACGAAAGGAAAAAAACCTTACCCAGAGAAATGTTGCAGACGCACTGGGTATTCAAAATAAAACGGTTTCAAAATGGGAATGTGGTTTAGGCTGTCCTGATCTGTCGTTGTGGCCGGAACTATCCGCTATTCTGGGTGTTGATATGAAACAGATGATGGAGGGTGAAATTACATCAAATAAGCCAGATAGCGGCAATATTGATAAAGTACGTTTTTATGTCTGTCCTTCCTGTGGCAATATTTTGGTGAGCACAGGAAGTGCCTCTATCTTCTGCTGCGGAAGAAAATTAGAACGTGTCTTGCCTACTGTTGCAACTATTGCACCAAAAATCACGGTAGAGGAAATAGATACTGATTACTTTGTCACTTTTGACCATCCAATGACCAAAGATCATTATCTTTCTTTTGTGGCCTATGTTAAAAATGACAGAGTATTTCTAAATCGCTTGTACCCAGAACAAAGTCCAACTTGTAGGTTTCCTATAACTACCGGTGGCAAACTATTTGTTTATTGTATTAAGCATGGCTTATCGGTATATTCAGGTAATCTATAATTAAATCAATATTATCTTCCTGGGATGTATATATTTGTTGTACTGTCCGTGGCTTTTTTTCAATTTTAAACGTTGTTTAATACAACTTATTGTGTTAAAATATATGCTGATACAATTAAGAGTTTAGGAGGAACCGAAACTATGACAGCCTCAATGCGTTTAAGATAAGCTGGCAATAA
>CAXYVG010000195.1:0-3662 GCA_964292325.1 uncultured bacterium
AAACCGTTGGGAAACAGAAGCAAGATACCTTTGATCATTCATTTCTAACTCCTGATAGAGATACAAAAAATTTCTATAAATCGTATTGATGATATCAAATTTATTCTCAATATAACGAGTACTAGCGTTTCCAGATTTATATTCTACATAATGATAATAGGATTGATTCGAAACGATTATTTTTTTTATTTTAGGATATAACTTCATATTAAATACTTCATCTTGCTGAATTGTTAATTTTTCAAAGCGAAAATGATGTGTATCCAAAAACTTTTTACTATAAAATTTATTCCATATAAATCCATTTCCATATTTACTATTTAGGAAAATATCATAAAATAATTCTTTTAATTGCGGTTGCGAGTTAATTAATATATTGGGAAAGGAAATTTTATCGATTTGATTGTTATAACTAAAATGAACATAAAAACCAAAAAGGACCATATCAGCTTGATTGCCTTCCGCTAATAAGAGGCTTTCTTCAATTAATGTATCCTCTAACCAATCATCAGGATCACAAAAATAGATATAGTCACCTGTAGCTAAATCAAGTCCCGTATTCCTTGCAACTGCTACCCCCTCATTTTTTTTATGTATTACTGTAATTCGACTATCATGCTCAGCATACATATTACAGATATCACCACTTTGATCATTAGAGCCATCATCAATGATTATGATTTCAAGGTTTGAGTATACTTGTTTGACAACACTATCTAAACATCTCGCAATATAGCTTTGCACATTATAAACAGGGATTATGATACTGACTTTAAGTGACATTACTTATAATGCTGCCTCCTTTGCAATCATATGTGAATGGTTCTTTAAAAATCTATAAAATCACTCTTATAAACCATATTGAGAGAGAGAACCATTTCGTAATAGTAATATAGTAAATAAAAAAATAAACAACCAGCATATAGTATATAGCTTGTTTTTTTATCAAATAAATTCTTTATTAACCAAGGTAATAGCAATAAACCATATAATCCAAAATACATACCCATTCTTGCAAAAATCCAATTTTGCTGAGCCAAAATATAAACACTAAGATTTAATACACTAAAGTTGATTAGTATATTAATAAACGTATTGTTATACATCTCAATTTTTTTTCTTCCTATATAAGCAAACACTACGGGTATTGCAATAACAAAAACTCTGATTATATTGGTTCCGCCACCTTGCTTCGCAATGAATCCTTGATAATGGTTATATTGAGTACCTTCTAAAGAACCTAATAGAAATGTTCCAACTTGGCCAAATGATAGCAAAATAACTACCGATGCCAACAATGTAATCCAAACTAATTTACTCCACGGTTTTAACCGGACAAAGAAATAAATAGGAATAAATAGCAGTGCTGATGTATGCATCGTACTTACGATTAAAACAATAATAAAAAAGAGACTCCATTTCCCGCTATGAATGAAATGAATACAAGAAAACACTATAGCAGATACAAGGTACTGCCGAATACCATTCATCGTAACCAAATAGCACCCCATCGTGATATATAGAAAAAGACTTAGTTCAAAAATAGATGAATATTTATAAATGACTATAAAAATACATAAATTTGTGATAAGAGCGCAGATGAATATAAAAACTTGCGGATCCATTGAAATAAATTCTTTTATAAAACTTTGAAAAATAATAAAACCTACATCACCGCTATACAACCTAAATTGATCAAAAGCATCAGCAACATGATCCGGTATGACATTCATAAAGCTCCTTGAATAGGCACTAGTATCTCCAATCGCTCCCCCCATTGGTATACGTAGCCCTGAAACTAAAACCAACGTTGTCAGCGCAATAAAAGCAAAAAGCTTATTGGGCTCTCTATGCGTCGCACCATCGATCGTTATGACATGTGTTTCATAGCGTTGTGCAAAATATCCACTTATAAAAACCATCGTTAACGTTATCCAAAAAATAGTCATCTACTTGCACCTTTCCGATTATAGATTTGCCTTACCCATTGTTTTTTTACTGGTATTCATAATGTAAAAGTATAAAAGCACACCAAATGGGATAGCGAGAATGGTGATACCTTTACATGGAGATTCTTTAATAAAATATTGATTGTGTAGCATAATACTATTGGAAACATAATGAATGCATTGCTTAAACTTACTTTTAAAATCAGGTGAATATATCATTACTAACTTTCTAAATTCAGCAAAACCCCTTGGATTGTTTCGATATTGATGTATCATATTCAGGCTAGAGCCATCTGGCATATATTCCACGATGCACACTACTTCGTTCATGATTAGCAACGTATAATCTTGATCTGCTAGTATATATTTATAACTTAATCCAACATATTTTTCACCTTCAAAAACAGGATATGGAGGGTATTTTTTCATCACGCTTGTCCTATAAATAAGCTTTTTATCTCCTTTTCCTCCATTAGAATAAAAGCCACTCAACGTTGTATCTTTCTTGTCCATTGGTAATGTTGTACCAATAATAGCCCCCTCGTGAGTCGCATCCAGCGCTATTATCCCAGCATATTTAGAATCCGCATGTTTCTTCCAAATGGTTACAATCTTCTCGACCGCATCATCCGTCATATAATCATCGGAATCAATGCAGACATTAAGTTCTGTGTTGATCAATTCATACGCTGTATTGTGAGCCCCATGCATACCTTGATTGCTTTGATAATGATATTGAATCGGAAAAATGCTCTCCATCATCCATGTTTGTACCAGTTCCTTCGTAGAGTCTGTAGAGCCATCATCAATGATAAGCCAGATGAAATCTTTACTTGTCTGCCTGATTAAGCTTTCATAACATCGATGTAATGTGTAAGCCCTGTTATAAGCAGGCGTGAAAACAGTAAGTGTTGGTTTCATAATCCTGTTCCTTTATCCATGTTTTTGATTCCGCAAATAAAATTCTTCCAACCATTTTGCATTTGCTTTAATGTCATACCCATTGTTTGCAATTTGCTGATACTGATTTTCCCGTTTGTAATACCCTTTGTATTTTAGCGTTTCATCTGCCCAATAGGTCGCCGATTTACTAAGAGATACAAAATGAATCAAATTGGTTATTTTTACTTCTGATGGGATTGCATCTGAAATGATGCACTGTAATCCAGCTGCTTGCGCCTCGATCATCGTAACGGGTAACCCTTCAAATAGTGACGGAAATAAAAATACATCAAACGCTTGCATGATTTCATTGATATCAGCACGTGTACCTAAAAAGAAAACACTGTCTTTTAAGTCTAGTTTTTCAACTTTCCGCAAAATTTTTGCTTCCAGTTCACCCTCGCCAACCAAGATTAAAACCGCACGATCACATTTTTTTTTAATTTGATAAAAAATATCGATTAAAAAATCGTGATTTTTCTGTACATTAAACCTACCAATATGACCAATGATAAAATTACCTGCTAAACCCAATTTTTCTTACATTACCTTTGCTTTTTGACTGCTAAATGAAAATAGATTGGCATCAACCGCATTATTCATTATGGTTGCCTTCGACTCATTTTTTGCGCCAAAGAACCATTTTGATGCAGCCGCAGAACATGAAAACATATGTGTAATGTATTTTCGACAAACATATTTCCAATACAAGCGAAATGGCGCATTTAAATCTAAACTCATTTTCGAATTATGGGCATGACATATGATAGT
>CAXYVG010000196.1:0-3555 GCA_964292325.1 uncultured bacterium
AGCTTGAATTTACAGGTATCTCGGTGGCTTCTGAAATTTACGTGAATAATTCAGGCTTAGCTAATGATTATTCTGAGGCAAGTTCAATTTTGTACAAAAGTCCTCAAGCTAGTGCTGCGCTTAGTAGACGCTGTTTGCAAACTTTTATTAGAGAATATCTTAAAATTAAGTGTAGTAATTTAGAACAAGAAATCATAAATCTTTTGGATCAATCAATATTCCCCCAAGAGATAGCTGACTCCATTGACGCAATCCGAAATATAGGTAATTTTGCAGCACACCCATCCAAAAGTCAACACACGGGTGAAATTATTCATGTTGAACCCCAAGAGGCCGAATGGTGTTTAAATGTATTGGAAGAAATGTTCCATTTTTATTTTGTTAAAGTAGCAGAAGAGCAAGAGCGAAGAGAAAGACTCAACCAAAAACTTGCTGTAATTAAAAAACCTGCTCTAAAGCGAGGCAAGGAGAATGCTGATTAAACAGTATAAGAAAAATAAGCTGAAAGTAATATCAAGGCATAACTGGGCAATCGAATACGAGGAGAATAGATAGGGATAATATAAGTAGTTGCCCAAACTTTTATCTTTTTGAATGTCTACTTGACAGGGGGCAACTTCAATTTTGCTTAGTGGTATAAAATCTTAATACCATCAATTATATCATCAATGTACCGAAGAAATGGCTCATATGGAAATGATTGCAGCCTTAGTATACAAGTTAGTGGATGGTGCTTCCACCAAAGATTATGAAGAAGCGTGTTGGGCATCTCAATATGCTCAGCATCGAAATGGACTATTTTGGACAGATGCCAATGGTGTACCATGGTGCGCAGCCTATATTGCTTGCCTGGGTGATCCAATAGCAGACCTGACAGAAGATATGACCGCAGAGCAAAAGGCGCGAGTAACTTATGAGAATTTGATTCATCAGACTGATGATCCTTGCGTTAAAGATACATTACGGTTCTTGTGGGAGCGGGAAGTTATGCATTTTCAGCGCTTTGGGGAAATGCTTAATACGGTGCAGGAACATATGGGTAAGAAGAATATGTGGTGTGAGCGGGAAGAGTAGCGATTAGCAAAGGCATCTGAGAACCAGTAGAACACTGGATTTTCAGATGCCTTTTTTCTATGAATTAGGCGAAACGTTAGAACCGTTAATAATCCATGATATAATAAACTCGAAATGATAAATGATCAAATACGAATCTTGTTTAATTTTAAGCAAAAACGGTACATAATATATAGAAATATGAGATGTGGAGGGAATAAAAAATGAGCGAGAAGGAGAGTGCTGACACTGATAGTATGATCGGTGAACTGCTGATCTATCAGACGCAAGAAGGTAATATAAAATTACAAGCGCGGTTGGAGAATGAAACAATTTGGTTGACACAACAGATGATGGCAGAGTTGTTTCAGACGACGATACCTAATGTTAGTATGCATATAAAAAATATATATGAAGAAAAGGAATTATTACCAGAAGCAACTATTCAGGATTTCTTAACAGTTCGTCGAGAAGGAAATCGCGATGTGCAAAGAAAACTGACTTATTATAACTTAGATTTAGTGATTTCTGTGGGATATCGTATTAAGAGTCTGATAGCTACACGCTTTCGTATTTGGGCAACTGAGCGTCTAAAAGAATATATTGTAAAAGGTTTTACTATGGATGATGAACGGCTAAAAAATCCACCAGTGGCAGGTTCGGCTGTGCCAGATTATTTCGATGAAATGCTAGCGCGTATCAAAGATATTCGCGCAAGTGAACGTAGGGTATACCTACGGGTTAAAGAGATTTTTACGATGGCTTCAGATTATGAGCCTTCTTGGTCAGAAACAACAAAGTTTTTTAGTGTTATTCAAAATAAATTACATTACGCTGCTACTGGTATGACGGCTGCTGAATTGATTGAATCAAGGGCCAATCATTGTTTGCCCAACATGGGATTGAATGCTTGGAAGGGCGATGAAGTACGTAAAACGGATGTAACGATAGCTAAGAACTATTTAACGGAGATAGAGATTGATGAATTAAATAGAATTGTTGTTATGTGGTTGGATTTTGCCGAAGATCAAGCTAAACGGCGCAAGCAAGTTTTTATGAAAGATTGGGAGCAGAGGCTTGATGATTTCCTCCAGTTTAATGAACGCAAGGTACTTGGTAATGCGGGGCAAATTAGCAAGAAGATAGCGGATAGCTTTGCTAGAGAGGAGTACGAAGAGTTTGCTAAAAGACGCAGAGAGTATAAGGAAATGATAGGAGAGCAAGAGGCTGTGGAAGAATTAGAAACGATGAAATAGGACAAGTAGTATAGGGAAAATCGCCATAGAAGAAGTTCGTATCTACGCTACTAGGCGAATGGCAACACTTTTCTATACTGTTTATTATTGGCGGGATATCCTATAAACAAAAAACGGTCGAAAAAAATCAGAGATGTTAATAAATAATGTTTATAGCGATGGCTAAGCCTTGAATTATCTGAAGTTTCTATGCGCAAAATTTGCATTAAAAAAGTTTAAGTTTGTTTAAAGAAAATAAATTGTATTTATGAGGGCGAAAGTTTTTAAATTATGGGATGGGATTGAAGTGCAGGGAGTAATGCTCTTTGCCTCTTTTTTTTGTCTCTTTGCTATTGCTGAATATACTGCAAATTTGGAAATAATTTTTTGATATCAACATGTACATAAACCTAAAGCGTTACTTACCGATATTGGCATCGAAGAATTGGCTCATATGGAAATGATAGCTGATATGGTCTATAAGTTAATAAATGGAGTTTCGCCAAAAGATTATGAAGAAACTGGTTGGGCGGGAAATATGCTCATCATATTTATCTATATAGTACTTGACTATAACATATATGTCATACTTTATAATATAGCCATAGAGAAAGGAGATTAAAGTGTTAATTAGAGAATTATCACGCAGAACGGATGCGAGTATACGTTCAATACGGCATTATGAATCTAAAGGGCTAGTTCATGTAAAACGATTAGCAAATGGCTATCGGGACTATGATGAAAGTGCAGTTGCAAAAATAAAGACAATTCAGCTGTACCTTAGTTTAGGGCTTACGACTGACAATATTGCACAAATCATTGATTGCCCGACGTTACTACAAAGTGATCGGCCGTTATGCAAGGCAGCTTATGAACTATATAAGGCTAAATTAGGCGAAGTAAATAAACAATTGGACATATTGCGTAATATTCAATTGCGGCTGCAGGAAAAGATTAGTGAATTTGAATGGGATAATAAATAGCATTGTCCATGTATAGTAAGTAGGCAAGGAGGAATTTATGATGGTGATTGATAGTCACGCCCACGTTATGTTTCCGCCAGAACGACAAGTACAACTGATGACGGAAGCTAAAATTGACGAGACAATTCTTCTTGAAGAATTGTTTCGTGCTTCGCAGGAAATTGGAAATTTGCCGTTATGGGTACATGCATTTTTTCCTTTAGACTTTGAAGATATAAAGGAGTTGCTCAGTTTAGCAAAGCGATATCCTAGCGTTCCAACTATAATCGGACATCTTGGAGGGG
>CAXYVG010000197.1:0-3414 GCA_964292325.1 uncultured bacterium
ATACCATGTGCTTGCAACGTTTTTGCTTTAATATGCATCTGAAAGGATGTATGTTTAATTAAAACGCAAAAAGATGAAAGTAATAGTATCGGTTATTCTGTTAAGTCTGGGCTCACTGTTTTTGTTTCCCTCATGTTCTGTATCCGCTTCAGCTAAAGGCAAGGGAGATATAACAGCAAAGGAATGGATTCTTGTTTCTGTAAAATCGAAAGATGGTTTATCAAACCTTACACCTTCAAATGACAGTTACCCAACGTTGCTGATTTCCGAAGGACGGGCAAGTGGTTCCGCAGGATGCAACCGATTTATGGGCTCGGTAACCGTCGATGGAAATTCGCTCAAATTTGACAAGATGGCAACTACAATGATGCTTTGCCAGGACGGTATGGATTTGGAAGAAGCCGTACTAAACATATTTGGACAAGCCAACAGTTACACCGTGGAAAAAGGCAATCTACTACTTAAAAAGGATGCCGAGGTTTTAGCCGTCTTTAAATCAAACAAAACAAAATAAATAGAGACTACCCCTCACAACTAGATAAAGATGATTTTTGTTTTGTTGTAGTGCTTAATATGTATTTCTATTTTTCGTTTATATGAATAATATTGCTAACTAAAATACATTTAACGAATAAAACGCAAAAATATATTGCGTTTTATTCGTTAAATGTATTTTATAGTGATATATTTGTTGTCGATAAGTTTATTTAATAAATTAAATTTATGAAAATAGATAGATTGACTATAGAAGGCTTTACAAATATTGAAAAAATAGAACTAAAGCTAACGCATATTAATGCGCTGATTGCATTTAATAATTATGGCAAATCAAATGTGATGCGTGCTATCGACTTTGGGGTGTCTTTTATCAAAGCAAGTCCTGAGCAAAAAATGAGACAAATGGGATACCAGTCGGCAATTCCTATAAATAAATCTATATCAGATAAAGAGTTTTCATTAGAAATTGACGGTAGCATCATATCGGGAGACGAAGAAGTTGGTTTTGTTTATAAATACTCTTTCGAATGGCTTAGAACAGGACGTTCTAGTGGTAGAAAGATAAAAAGTGAAATCCTAAAAATCAAAAAAGGAGAAAATCCTAAATACACAACTTATTTACAGCGAAGCTCTAAAGGCTCATTCTATCTTTCCAGTCCAACAGGAAGATGTGATAAGCCTATACCAATAGAAAATAACAATCTGATTGTTAATAAGATTGCTAATTTTGACGAACTTTTTTATGTCGACATCATAAAGCAGTTGATCTCATTTGATGTTATGATGATCGATACAATGCAGAAACCAAGTTCATTATTTCGTACTGTATCAGACAAATCTGATTATTCGCTTTCGATCGACGAGGATTCTGAAGTGGGATTCTTTGTGTATAGTTTAATGAAGTTGCTGCCTGATACGTATGAATTGTTTAAGGATACTGTAAAATCACTTTTGCCAACGATCGAAGATTTTAACCCGATCGAAATAAACTTAAAAGAGCACTCTATTAATAAAAGTGATTCAACTGATATTCCATTTAGTTTGCCAGAAAAGTTTTATGATATACGAGTAAAAGAATCTTATAATAATCAAGAGACGAGCATTAACTCTATTTCGGATGGTTCGAAAAAGATCTTTTATGTTCTGGCAATGAGTATCGGTGCAGATATTAATAAAATTCCGTTGGTTATGTTTGAGGAATTGGAGAACTCTATACATCCTGCTCTATTCCAGAAGCTATTAATTACATTGAATGCTTTATGCGAGAATACAAAGATGGTCATATCAAGCCATTCTCCCTATCTTATTAAGTATCTGCATGCAGAGAAATTGAAGATTGGAATTCCGAATAATGATGGAATAGCGATGTTTAAAAGTATAAAAGCATCAAAAATTAGTAGAATATCTAAAATGGCATCTGAAGAGGGTGTTTCGATAGGCGATTATGTATTTTCATTAATGCTTGACGCTTCACTTGGAGATAGCGAATCCTTAAACGAAATCTGTTCATGAAAAAATGTGTAGTTATTTTCGTTGAAGGAGCAACAGACAAAGAGTTTTTTAATAAGTTACTACAGTTTTATCGGGCGGAATCTTCTACAGAGATGAATCCTGCTATGGTATACAATATGGAAGGGTTCGGCAGATTTCAAAGCAAGGCTGTTTCTAAACTCAAAAATGGGCTTAAACCCCAAATAGAAAAGTCGGGGGATGTCTTGTATGCAGTCTGTTGCTGCTACGATACAGATGTATTTGAATTTGGAAGTACTCCACCTATTGATTGGAATAAAGTCAAACTAGAAGTGAAAGGACAAGGCATAAAACATTTTGTTGAGGTTAAAGCACGAAAGATGATTGAAGATTGGTTTTTGAAAGATGTCAATGGATTATGCTCATTTCTTAAAATCAAAAAGCCAACTAGTGAGATAAGAGGTAAAGATGGTAACGAAAAAATGAAAAAACTATTTAAGCTAGGCAATAAATTGTATCTCAAAGGGTCTTATTGTCATAAGTTTATGGACAACTTAGATATCTCGAAAATAAGAAATGAATCTAAACCTGAGCTGAAAGAGTTTGAAAAGATATTGAATGTAACTATTCCTTAAAACCTCCGGCAGTATACAGATTACGGATATGTATACCATTTTTACGGATTTGGGGGATGGGGAGGACAAGGTGTTGGGAAAAGCATTAACTTTGTGATAGTTAATTCATAAGGATATGGAAGAGATGTTTAAAATAGATTCTGTAAGTCAGTATAATTCGATAGTTGGAGTCGAAACGCTACATCCCATGATAAGTGTTATAGACGTTTCCAAGTCTAATTCGATAGCCAAAAAGTATAAGGGACGCATGTACTTTGGTATTTATGCTATTTACCTGAAAGATGTGAAATGCGGCGATTTAAAATATGGCCGTCACAATTACGATTACCAGGAAGGAACCATTGTCTGCATTTCGCCGGGGCAGGTGCTCACCATCGAGGAAACGAAGGAAGAATACCAACCCAAAGGATGGGCATTGTTGTTTCATCCGGACTTTATTCACGGCACTTCTCTTGGCCATCAAATGAAGAACTATGGCTTCTTTTCCTACGAATCAAACGAAGCCCTTCACATCTCCGAGCAAGAGAGAGCCACCGTGATGGACTGCTTGCTTAAAATAGAGAAGGAGCTGAATCACGCCATCGACAAACATACCCGGACGCTGATTACCACCAATATACAACTGTTACTGGACTATTGCTTGCGCTACTACGAGCGTCAGTTTATTACCCGCGTGAATGTAAACAAGGATATTCTTGTAAGGTTCGAAAAACAGTTGAGCGCCTATTTCCAATCCGATAAACCCGAAACATTGGGATTACCTTCGGTTCGGTACTTCGCCGACCAGCTCAATCTGTCGGCCAACTACTTT
>CAXYVG010000198.1:0-3406 GCA_964292325.1 uncultured bacterium
TTCCCCCTAAAAGAATATGTAAATCACCTTTTAATTTATCTTTCTTTCACATTTACAAACCTTCATGATTGGCAAAGAATCATACTGTATCCTTCATAATGAGAATGAGAGCTCTTTTAGCTTCATAAACAAAGCCGAAAGTCAGTAGTTAGAGGGAAGAACCAATTGTTGAAAAAGCTATTTAACACAGGCATGCTATCTGGGCCATTAGGTAGGATACTGCAGTATGATTAAGATTATCGAAATAATATAATTATCAAAAATTGACGGTTTACGGTTGAAAAGAATAATTCACACCGAAAGAATAAACTAATAATTTTTAATGATTTGGGGTTACAGCCAAATTAAAAGCTGTATCGTAAGAGTCTTTTTAAATGGGAAAAAAGAACTTCGATACAGCTTGCTTATTTTCAATCTAAAGCTAATTATCTATACAATAAATCCAATGAATAAATTAAACTACCTTTTCCGTAGTAAATACATTATATACTACTTTAGATAAGGGGCTAACAGCTTTCCAAATAAATCCCGTACTTATTTGGAGGTTATCGTTATTTTTTTCGTCAATTTAATATGATCTGATGCTGAACCTACCATTAATGTAAAATCGCCTGGTTCAACACAGCGTTTTATATCCTTATTTATAATTGAAAAGTCGTCGTTATTCAAACGGAAATTAATCTGTTTCTCTTCCCCTTTCTTCAAGAAAACTTTTTCAAAATGTTTCAGCTGTTTAACAGGTTGTACAACTGAAGCAACCTCATCTCGCAAATACAACTGTGCAACCTCCTCCCCATCATACTCACCACAATTTTTTAACGTAAAAGATACTTCAACATCGAAAGGAGCGTGTTGCGTAACTATTATATCCTTATATTCGTATTGCGTATAACTCAATCCATAACCAAAACTATAAAGCGGTTGGGCAGTTAATTCAACGTAATTATGTCCCTGCGGATTACTTTTGTTGTAGTATACAGGAATCTGTCCAACAGACCGGGGAATAGATATAGGCAAACGTCCTGATGGGTTATAGTTCCCAAATAACACGTCTGCAATAGCAGCACCTCCTTCTTCTCCAGGATACCATGCAGTCAATAATGCTTCTGCATTTTCGTGCACCCAATTCATGTTTAACGGTCTACCTTGTATATAGATGACAATCATTGGTTTTCCAACGGTTTTTAATGCCTGTAACAACTCCATCTGCTTACCCAACAAATCAAGCGTAGCACGGTCAAATCCTTCACCACTTTCCATATCACTAGGTCCTGCATCGTCTGCTATTGCAGCACCTGTTTCAATATATTTCGTTTTAAAATCACGAGCACTAGATCCTCCCACAACAGCAACAATGACATCAGCTCTTTTAGCCGCATCCATAGCTTCTTTAATCTGAATTAAATTAGTGTCACGGATAGCACAGCCTTTTACATACTCTACTTGTTCATCACCCACAATTGCCTTTATACCTTCCAGTACGGTAGTAATTTTTTCCGGATCTTGAGGTGCGGTATAGTCGCCCAACATATTATACTGATTATCAGCATTTGGTCCTATTACCGCAATCTTCTGTTTCTTGTTTAATGGTAGTATATTACGCTTGTTTTCTAACAGAATAATGGATTCACTTGCTACTCTTTTTGCCAACTCGCGATGCTCAGTATTTCTTACCTTTAAAGTTGCTTTCTCGGGTACAACATACGGATTTTCAAATAAGCCCATTTCAAATTTAAGGCGTATGACACGATAGACTGCCGAATCAATAATCGATTCATTTATCAATCCTTGACGGACCGCACTAATCAAATGGGGATACGCATTACTTCCTAAATCCACTGATACTCCAGCTGTTGCAGCAAGAATTGCCGCATCCTGAATACTAGACGCAACATGATGATTTCCCATCAAACCATCTATACTAATCAAGTCCGAAACAGAAAATCCGCGAAACTTCCATTGATCTAGTACATCAGTAAATAGATATTTATTTGCCGTAGAAGGAATACCATCCACTGAGTTATATGCTGTCATTACAGAAAGGGCCCCGGCTTTAATTGCTCTCTCAAAAGGAGGAAGATATTTCTCATGCAACAGACGATTTCCAATATGAACTGCATTCCCATTATGTCCCCCTTCCGAAACGCCATAAGCGATAAAATGTTTCAATGTAGAGATCACATGTTCTTTATTTGTGATATCTCCCGCGCCAGCACCTTTAACGATAGCAGCACCCAATACACCACTCAGAACAGGGTCTTCTCCCATTGATTCTTCTACTCTAGACCAACGTGGATCTAAAGTTAAATCCAACACTGGACCGTAAGCAATATGGCCACCTTGCGAGCGGACTTCCGAAGCTATAGCTTTTCCCATTTTCTCTAATAAAGAAGGATTCCATGTAGAAGCTTGGCCGATACCTGTAGGGAAAACTGTTGCTCCGATAGCCATATGCCCATGCGGCGCTTCTTCTGCCAGAAAGACCGGAATACCTAAACGACTATTATCTATAGCATAACGCTGCATCGCATTAGCTGCTGAAGCAGCTAATGCCGGATTTAAACCATTCTCTAATGTTTTCTTTGTCCATGGGTCTGCCCTAAAAGTTGCCCACAACATCCCTGCATGTTGATCTTTTATTAGCTGTTCAAACTTTTTTGAATGTGTTACGGTTGTTCCATTTTTTTCATACATTTCCCATCCTAACGGACAGAGTAATTGACCTACTTTTTCTTCCAAAGTCATCCGAGACAGAAGATCGGCAGTTCGTTCATCCGAAGATAAACGAGCATCTTTATATTTAATCACTACCTGCGCGAATGCAGAATTTCCCACAAATCCGCTAACAATTACCAATGCAAGGAATAAACCTATTTTTTTCATAAATCTCTTTATATTATTTGATATTGTATATTCACCAGTATCAGTTATAATTAGTCTCTATTTACTGTTCACAAATTTTATCACATCAGAGTAATATTACCGAATCAAAATTATAGCCTTCGGCAATAATATTAAAATCATGGATCGACTGATGAGGCAATTCAAGAGTCAATTTTCTCTTTTCCCCTGGAAGTAGATTAATGTAACCTTCTGAAAAGTAAACAGGCAGGACTATCTCGCCCGATAATTTATCTTTCACATCGGAAGATAATTTCTAAAATGTATCTAATTGAAAATAAAGAAGTTACCTTGCTATGCAAACTAAACAGGTAACGATTTGGAAACGAGCGAAGTGCCATTAACCGCAGGTTTCTGCATCAACAAAGAACGCTTGTTATTCTATTTGCAAAGATAATCATTTGCTTTGAATAATAAGCGTTTTTGATAAGATTTTCACTCTTTTGCGTCATCTGTTGTTTGGAAAGATTGAAAAATGAGGAGAATGGTTATATTCCTCTTCCTC
>CAXYVG010000199.1:0-3363 GCA_964292325.1 uncultured bacterium
ACCATATCCCCCATGCCTTCCGAACTGCTGGATGAAGACTCCTCAACCATGCTTTCCATCGAAACACTTTCCGATCCAACAGAATCTTCCTCGGTGTTAGTGTCCGTTGAACAAGCGGCCAATAAGGCGGCAGCAGATAGACTGAACAAACTCATCAACAATTTTCTTTGTTTCATTCCTATCCTTCCTTTCTCATGGTTATTTTGTCTAGCTATAATCAGTGTAAAGGACAATTGCATAATTATCAAAGAATAGCCTATATCTCAACTTCTCGTTGAAGCATTCAAGATTATTGTTTGTTATTTTTTCTAAAAACAGATACAACATTGGAACCATCACACTTTTATGCGGCTTTATCATATATCAAAAATCAATTTTATTGTATAATTAACTTATAATCATTTTATATCCGCGAAATATGATACATAAATTGAACGCAGACTTGTGCGGACCATTTGAAAAAGTAAGATGGAGATGGAACGGATAACTCTAATCTATCAAATTACACAAAGAAAGAGTGGTAGTTATGGGATATTATTTTGTTGATTATGAAAACGTAAAGATGGATGGACTAAATGGCATTAACAAACTCGAACCAAGTGATAAGGTGTGTATATTTTATAGTGAACATGCAGATACCTTAACATTTGATCTCCATAAAAGACTTAATGAGTCGAAAGCCACCATTACGTTTGAGAAGGTCGAAGTTGGGTCTAAAAACGCATTGGATTTTCAATTAGCGACTTTTTTAGGTTATGAAATTGCCAGTAAAAAAGATGATGAGTACTATATTGTAAGCAAAGACACTGGATATACTAGCGTTTATAATTATTGGAAAAAAAGAAAGATAGGCATTTCAATAGTCGCAAACTTAACACGATTAAATATTATCCAGGAACAGCAGCAGCTCCTTCAAAAAGTTGAAAAACTCGTAAATGATAAAGAAATTGCAAAAGTAGTGACTGAATACATTATTAACTATAAAACAAAACAAGGCATTAATAATGCACTTGTATCTAAGTATAAAAGTAAACAAGCCGGGGAGATTTATCAAGCAATAAAACCACTCATCAAAGATAAAAAAGGGAAATCAACATTACAGTAGATTTTAAATCAAGAAGGTATGCATTAACTAACCTATGATGAGAAATGTAATTTCAAAAAAAATAACCCCTTAGAAAGGTTGATATGAATCGCTTCATATCAACCTTTCTAAGGGTTCATCTTCATCTAGATGGAGACGACGGTTTTATGTGTGTAACTTATTCAGAAATGGATAGGTTATTTTTTTCGAACGGTCAGCAACTAACCAGTGCTGAATTTCATGGCTACTGTATCCTATTTGAATAAATCCCAAAACGAGAACGTTGTTTTCTTATATACTTTATTGTATATTGCGCGTTTTGGATCACGGATCCATCCCATTGTCCTTTTTACCATATAACGGATTGACAGAACTCTTTATCACACGTTTCATTCGTCTGGTTGTCCGTGCTTTGATTGAACGTTTAATGCTTGGCGTACGCATACCAAATTTCATATCATTCATCCTTTTTGTGTTTTGAATATATACTTCATGTAATTTATTGTACTACTTATTCAGCAACCTCTAAATAAGGTGGGCCGCTTTTTTCAAGCATAGAATTGTTGCGTGAGAATAAAAATATTATCTCAAAATGCAGCCTCAAATACTTTTACATATTCTTTTATCAACGAACTCCAAAGATTTTCTATATTAAGCCCGCCATCTGGAAATCTACTGAAATACATTAAATATGTGACCATTAGCAAGTTCATTGTATGCGAAATTACAGTGCTTACTCCTCCAGAATAATAATCTGCATGCTTTGTATGCAAATCATTAATTTCATCAGACATATAGTCATTAAACGACATGTTGATGCCAAGTGCTGACCCGTGGATAGATTGACTAGTCAATTTATAGAAATCCAGAGATGGATTTATATTTTTCGTATCAACTCCCTGTAGATTTTCCAACAGCATTTTAAGATTAATCTGCTTTTCTTTCTTCAAGCAATCCGCCGTTTTGGCCCATGCAAAATTTGTTCTTGGTTTCAAATCATCTTTCACAGATTCAATTAAGCTATTAAAATATGCTTCT
This sequence comes from uncultured bacterium, assembly GCA_964292325.1. Lineage (GTDB taxonomy): Bacteria > Bacillota > Negativicutes > DSM-13327 > DSM-13327 > CTSoil-075. Next base: position 2,123 of record CAXYVG010000199.1, read on the forward strand.
GCCACCGTTTCGCCCTGTTGTAAAATGAACATAATGATGACCGAATATTCGTAAAAAGTTCTCCATCGTTGCATTGCACCATCTGTAAAACCATTCTCTACCAGACATATTATTTCATCAAAAACATCCCTGTATTTAATCATCATTGGTTTCAATGCCTGATACCTTTTGATACATTCTCTGAAATCAACCTCATTCTTTTTGACTGACAAATCAACATTTTGAACACCAAGAATACTTAACTCTCTTATATTCTCTATGGTTGCAAACAGATCGCCATATCCGCATAATATTTCTTTGCGAACTCTTTTCCTGTCACACTGGTACCTTTTGCTTAGCTGCAAAAGGTTTTTATTATCCCCGGTTGATTCAAACGTTTGAATAGTTTGACGTAAAATTCCTATTTCTTTTTTCATTTTTTTATGTTCTTTAGCCAAAATCAGCCCCTCCTCTGTGATATCCACACCACTTTGATTCAATTCCACCTTCATAAGAGGCAAACCATTGATTAGGATGGTCACACCGCAGGGATTGGCGTTTTTACGATCCCAGCTGATTTGATTGGTGAACTGAAAAGTGTTTTTGCACCAATCTTTGGTGTTGAGTAGCTCAAGATAGAGGTTCTTGCCGTTGTTTCGCTTGAGCAGCACCTTGTCCGGTAGGTTTTTGTCGCTGTCGAGGAAACCATTGCCGTTTATCTGTGTCATCAAACGCTCGAATTCCTTATCGGTCAGGGGTTCATCCCCTATATTGGAGCTGTTTCGTGTTTCCAGAATGGTGCGAAAATTCGCAATCATCGTTGCTTCACTTTTCACTTCTGGAACCCATTGATATCCCTCTGATACTAGTTGTTCGATAAGCTCGTTTTCTAATTCTGATTCGCTCTGAAAGCCCATGCTTCCCCTCCTCATCTGGTACACTATATCTTTTTATTGCTTTTTTAATTATCTCGATATTCCATCAGTTATTCTAGCTTATTCTAGCTACAAGACATTTTTGACGCCGAATCTACTGGAATGAAGAATATGAAATTCCCTGTGATGATGATTCCATTGCATCATCAACGTTACTTTTAGAAATAATAAAAAAATATTTCTAAAACTCGGACAAGTAAATTTACTGATTTTATTAATTTTATCACAGTCAACCGGAATTTATTTTTTCAAATAACACTCCTTTCATTTGAAAAAATATTTTGTGCATAATCCTTGCTTTTTGGTATGGATGACGTATAATATGAA
>CAXYVG010000200.1:0-3329 GCA_964292325.1 uncultured bacterium
AATAAAACATCAAACCACTTGATTTATACACATCGAGTGTGTATAATTCAGCTGTAGAAAGGAGTTAAGAATATGCCGATGACGCCAAAACAAATGGTGAAGTTCCTCAAGGAAAACGGTTTTCGTAAAGTTAGACATGAGGGATCACATCTGACAATGCGAAATGAAGAGACTGAGAAACAAACGGTCGTACCGATGCATAACAAAGATTTATCCAGAGGAACCGAACAAGCCATACTGAAGCAAGCGGGGCTCAAATAGCCCCTCGCCTCAGGGCCATATTCTTTATATATAACTCAAGGGAAGTAAAATAAACAACAGAAGGGGGTAATGAAATGGCAAAGAAATTAGTATATCCTGCAACTTTTACACAGGACGGCGAATATATATTTGTAGAGTTTCCAGATGTAGATGGAGCCTTCACACAAGGAGAAAATTTACAAGAGGCATATGAAATGGCCGAGGAAGTGTTAGGGATAATTTTAGCAGACAATAAGGAATATCCTATACCTAGCACTGTCAAAGAAATCGCAACAAGATATCCAAACTCAGATGTAGCTTTGGTAGGTGTTGATATTGATGCGTTTAGAAGGAAGTATCGTTCGAAAACTGTCAGAAAAAATATAACTTTGCCGGAATGGCTAAATGATTTAGCAGTCTCAGAAAAAATTAATGTGTCTCAAATTGCAACTGAAGCATTAAGAGAAAAGTTAAAAGTATAATCAGCATAACTATCGATATTTTTTGATATGAGAAAACTAAAAAATAACCCCGCATCCAAGTATAAAGGAAGCGGGGCTTATTAGTTTAGGAACTTATACTGACAGAATCAAATATAAAAAAATAAATAAATTTCATTACACAGGTGTCAACTTCAGTTATGGGTATAGATTCATAGAATTCAGCAATTAATTTCGATGTGCTTTAGCTGCTCACAAATAGTAGAAGTTCAGTATGTAATACAAAAAGAGTACAAAACTTGAAATTATTTGCCTTATGGTATACAATTTGTACAACTGGAGGCGATTAAGGTGTTTGAAAGTATAAGGTTAGTTAATTTTAAATCTTTTACAGATGTAATTTTTGATTTCGCGCAAAAAAATAATAATAGGCCTAAAAATTTAGTTTCGATTTATGGTGAAAATGGTAGTGGCAAAACAAATATAGTAGATTCATTTAAAATTTTAAAATTTTCTACGCTGACCACAATGTTCGCAGATCAATATACTGAATTTCAAACATCCTTAGGAAACGATGAAAAGGAAAATGTTAATAAAGAACTATTGAATAATATCAAAGATATGATGGTTGCAATTAATTATCGAGATATAAAAGCTGTCTTAAAGAATAGTCCTAGAATTAATGCGAACGATAATACAAAATTGGTATATAATTTTATCTTAAACGGAATTTCTGGAACTTACTCATTAGAATATGACAATAAATGTAATTTGATATCTGAATCACTTTATTATTTATTGAATCAACGTAGAGGTACTCTTTTCAATATAACTCGAGAAGAGAAGAATGTAAAAAGTAGCTTAAGTAATATTACGTTTAAGCTGAATTCGCAACATACTGAATTAAAAGAACTTATTAATAAACTGTGGGGTAAACATACATTTCTCTCTATTTTTAAGCAGTATCAGGAAAATGTTAATGAAGAGTATGTAAATAAAAATGTATCTCATCACTTTATTGATATATTGAATGAAATTGATAAGGTCATGATCTGGACTGATGAAATTAAAGGACCTTTCAGCAAAAAAGATTTTATGCTTATGGACCTTGACAGTGGAACTATCAAGCAAGACCAAATTGGTCAATTACTAAATTACGAAGAAGTGATATATAGTTATTTTTCAGCTTTATATTCCGACATAAAGGATGTAAGCTACCACACTAAAGAGAGGAAAGACAGTCTGGATTATCAACTCTTCATTCATAAAAATATTGGTGGGGAATTGACTGAAATACCTTTCTATCTCGAGTCTAATGGAACCAAAAACTTATTGGAATTACTACAAGCATTCTTCTGGGTTGTAAAAGGCAATATTGTCATTGTTGATGAAATCGACGCAGGCATTCATGATGTATTGATGACTTCTATCATAAAAAATATTCGTGAGAATATTTCAGGACAATTAATATTTACAACACACGACACAATTCTGTTAAGAGATTTACCCGCTTCATCTGCATATTTCATCAATCAAGACAGTATGGGGAATAAAATTATACTATCAGGGAATGATTATGAGAAAAAAGTGTTTAGTAACAATAACATGCAAAAAATGTACTTGGATGGACTATTCAATGCTATTCCAGACCCGTTAGATATCGATTTCCATGATATCTTTGAATCATTGAATCCAAGTGAGGTATAGGCATGCGAGGATATAACGATGGGTATACAAGAGCTGTAGTGATAGTCCATGGTAAGAGTGAGTATGATATAGTAAGGCACATAAAATCTAAACTTAGGGTCCCTATTGAAATTTACGCGAAGGATAAAGGGCAGCATTCTATTGAAATATCATCGATTATGGGTGTTCTGGAAAATCAAATATTTCAGAAAAGAAAAAACTTCTTAGGCGAGTATACAAAAATAAAACGCGAGAATGACGATATATTGAATATTAAAATATTTATTATTCTTGATGTAGATTCAGCTCCACCGGGAACTGTGAATAAGTTTGTGAATAAATCAATGTTTAAGGATCACTGGTTATATCCTTATATCCATCCTATTTTGAATGATAAAAATCTTGAAGAAGCATTAAATAGTATCGGATATACTTACGCAAAAAAAAATAGTGAGAAAAGTAAATACAGTAAAATCTTTCCAGTTGAAAGAGGAAAACAAGATAAAGATACTATAATCGCGTTAAGTGCAGCATTGAAGAAAACGAAAAAGAGTAACCTTGATGAACTATTGGATTATTGTCTAGAGAATTGTCCGAATTTTGGTTCTTGAATTCTAGGTAGGATGCTTAAATCAAATTTATCACTAACGAGTATCTGAGTATTTATGAAATGCTGGTGTTTACTTTTCATGACTAAGGAACGAGGCAATGATCTTTTTGGGCGCTTTCCTCCGGCTAGCGAATGTTCGCCGGAGGACGTTGTGTTGGGGGCTGTACTCCGGCGAAGCCGCTGTGGTCGGAGGTAATCATCTTTTTGGATATTCTCCTCCGGTAGAGAACCTCCTAACAGGAGCTTGCACGACGAAACCGCAGCCCTCCAACAATCTACCCAGTCCGTCTCAACTCGAGGCGGGCTTTTTTCATCTCCGGCTTTACATCTGTTAACTACTGTTATATACTGTT
>CAXYVG010000201.1:0-3275 GCA_964292325.1 uncultured bacterium
ACCTTGCCAACCAAATTCGATTTATACCGAATCTATCTCTCATCTGTCACTTTTAGGCCCTAATCTTCACATTTGCAATAGTATAGTGGGTGACAGATGCCTTTTTCATCCCTCACCCCATCTTACATCTCCCACCCAAAATTTCTCAGGGAAGCAACCAATTTTATCTTTATAATATGCAAGTAAAATTTTACTACCTGTAATTAAGCCCAAACATAAAGGGAACTAATTGTAAGACAGTAGTATAAAACATTTTTCCCTTAAGGGAATTATTCGTTTGACATATGTGAAAAACGATGTTGACAATTGTCGTTATACTTGGCGACAACTGTAAACATCGTTAACGACAACTGTCAAACGAATAAATCCCTTAACCCTTCGTAATTAAACATAAGCTCAAATTATTTATTCCCTAAGTGAATGCAGTTAATTCCTAACGGAAAACCGTAATATATACCTATTGATTGAAAGCGTCTCCGCGATACCATCCTGTATGGTTTGATTGAAGATCTTCTAGTATCCAAAACAGACGAATCACCTGACTGGGGGAATTGAAAAGGAGTTTATTGCCTATAACTAAGTATGTACAATGTGTGTTAGTTAGTTTAAAATATATTCGGCTACACTATTAGTAATACCTTAAAGCCAAGTTGAAAAAAGAAGGAAACGAATTGGGTAGTGTCACTACCCTGTTGAAATTAAGATTGCCAGATGGAAAAATAAGGCTTTCAAATATGCCTGACTATCGCCATTTCCAAAACAAGGCGTGCTTTATTTGTGGGTGCTCCACGATGGGAAGGGAAGTTCTTGTTATAAAGTTCGGCAAACTTGTCACAAAGTATCGCATGGGAAAGAACAGTCTATCGGTTGTTTTTATCCATATTGATTTCGAACGGCATCGCAAATTCTGCGATGGACAACTGTTTTTAAAGAATACGGAACTCTTGGAATTCCGTATTCTAATTAGTAAATTTATACAAGAAGAATCTCCTTAACTTTAATTACGAATTGTAAAAGCTGATCATCATCTAGAGATCAAAGAGTGTTGTACAATTATTTTTTGTATTTGAGGTTCATTCAATCCACTTTCATAAATATGCAAGAAATAATTACCGTCAACTAAACTAGAAACGTCTAAAGAAATACGTTCACCGTTCGATTTGGCATTTTTTAATAATACTCCTTGAATATTATACAAACGTATATCATAACTCCTTGCCTTTTGAGACGAAATATCTGCTTTTGATAAATTTTCAACTCCATTAATCTCAACATATAGTGTCTGATCTACTGGATTCGGATAAGTGCTCATTGTATAACCAGCCCCATTAACATATAAATTCGTTAATAGTTGTCCACATTTCGTAACAATTCGACATTCAACATAGTAAGAACCATATGGTACTGACAAATAATACCCATTTGGTCCAGTATTATAAGTTTGAGTAGAACCATTTGGCAAGCTCCTTATATTCCATATATATCCGATTATTCCATAAATATTTGGAGTTGATACCTCCAATCGAGTATAATTTCCTGAATTCGAATAGCTCAAATATGGACTTCCTGTAATAGAGGCTATCTCAACCATCTTTGTGATGGTTACAATAGTTGAATTTGTGTTAACAGAAGCTGTTATGGTTCCATAGCCAGCACTCGTGCCATAAACTGAACATGACGACGCGCTACTGCTGGCAATACGAAGATTCGAAGTGCATTGCCATGTAACAGTAGATGACGCAGGTTTGTTATTTATCGTATAGCTTTGAGCATCCATCGAGGAATTACTTGCACACACATAGTCAGAGCCAGAAATGGATGGATAGTAAGAGCTATTTGTTGTTTGCGCACCACTTCCACGAGGATCGAGCCAATTACTTAGACGTGTTTCATTTGTTCCGCCGCCTGTCCAGGAAAGATGAAAAGCTCCAGAGACCTTTGCTACGGTCGGGCATCCGTCACCTCCTCCATGTAATTGTCCAATATCCCTTTTATTTTCATTTAGTAAGGGTGACCCTGAAGACCCTGCTTCCGCAGTTCCGTTATTAAGAGATGTTAACCAATGTGTATTTGCAGGAGAGTTAACTCCGTTGTCCCAATTGATATTATTATTGTTTAGAATCAAACCGGTTGGATCAAATGATATTTTCATGGGAGTTCCCTGAGGGTGATGGATGTAAGTTCCAGAAAGAGGTATATTCCCACTTTTATCCCATCCGAGCCATACCGCATTCGAATTACTCACATTTGCAGGATTTGTGGTCATTTCCATCAAAGCGAAATCGCTTGTTACATTTGCTGCCCTGAAAGCGGCTCCGTTATAAGTAATTCCCGGTGCAACGTAACTTCCATTACAATCTGTCTTTTTGTAATTAAACTTAAACATCCATCTTTCGGATTCTGCAATTTCGCTGCTGGTTAAATATCCTGGAGAATCTGCATCAATGCAATGAAAAGCTGTTAGGAAATAGGGTCTAAAACTATTGTCGGCAGTCATTACTAACGATCCACTACATGTAGCATCTCCACTGGATAATAATACAACAGCAACAGCCTTAGCCTCTTTTTCATAGTCACCATAACAAGCTACATCGTTATGACAGGGCAAAATTCCGGTACTAGAAAGTTCTCCTGCAACATTATCAAATATACCTCTATAAGCATGTACTACTTTCTTTATTGTTAAACGAGACTGTCCAATCTGATTTTTGGGTTCAAATAAATAAATTGTCACATCGTCTCCCTCTATTAAATCAGTCAGAAAAAAGCCATCCTTAGTATTTTGAACAGACGTAACGGGACCATACAAAACAGACTGATCAGCGTTAGTTATATATAACTCTACACTATCCGGAAGATATAGGTCATTAAAAACAAAATTAATTGATTTTGCTCCAGCAGATTTGAATTCCATAGACCAAACTCTGCCATTAGTCACATTTTGCCAAATTCCATCTTCAAAAGTAATGTTAGTATCAAATCCTTTTCCAAAACGAAAAGGAATATCTGCCATATTTATTCGATCTAAACTGTCTTCTTCCACTAATCTACGGGCATCAAATAAAGGAAAAGTTTTTATTTTTTTTGTCTTTGTAAGATTCGAAACGCTTTTTATTTTTGAAAGTTTAGTTGAATCTGGGAAATAGCGGGTTTCAACTTGTCCGTATACTATTCCAATCACAGACAATAAAATTAGTACAAAACAGATCTTTTTCATAATTTATTTCTTAGTTGCTGACATTTTCTATCATTAAAAAATATTTAAATTCAGATAA
>CAXYVG010000202.1:0-3208 GCA_964292325.1 uncultured bacterium
CTCGTTATTAGAATCGACAAACCAGCATCCAGATATTCTTGCACAGCTTCTCCTGATCTCACCACAGTGCCTATCGATTTGCCTGTTTTTAAACCTTCTTTTAGAAACTTATGATATGCCTCTTGTACTTTTGGGTGCTTTCCTTGCCCAGGAACCCCAAGAGATTGCGAAAGGTCGGAGGTACCAAGAATTACTCCATCAATCCCATCAACGGAGAGAATATCCGCTATATTCTCTATTGCAGTCGTATTTTCAATGATCGCAAGAACAACGGTTTCTTGATTTGCATCCACCACATACTCTGATAACGGTGTTGTCATCCCATAGTCAGTTGCCCTTACTGCATTAAGCCCACGGCTGCCCTGTGGGTAGTATTTTACTGCGCGCACTGCCTTTTCAGCCTCTTCCTTAGTCGAAACCCCTGGTAATATAATGCCCATCGCCCCAATGTCCATAAAACGCAGGATGGTATCGGGCTCAGAATTAGGGACCCTAATTAACGGAACGGTATGACGAACCTCTGCCGCCCTGACAAGTTCCTCACACTCGCTTGGCGAAAGTGTTCCATGCTCCGCATCAATAAAAATAAAATCGAATCCAGCAAGGCCACATATCTCAACCAATGCTGGGAAAAAGCCCTGAATCATACACCCTGCTACTGGCTCATGCATTTTCATCTTTTCTTTTAGTGAATTTTTATACATATATATTTTTATCCCCCTATTTTGTTCATCAATTTGAGATTCAAACTTTTCATTCCGATAAGCTTGTGATGTTTCAATCTTTCAAAGACCAAGATTATAAATTCGATTGGCGTTATCAAAAAATACTTTGTCGTGATGTTTTTCTGGAATAACATGAGCAATAAACTCAATATAATTCGAGATATTAACCAGCGGCCAATCTGTCCCATAGAGCAGGCATTCATAGTTATCCAGATATTCCAGCCATGTTTTCAAAAAGTTAATATATCCATGCTTTTGGGCAAAAAAGTCTGACATGCTATCAATCTTTCCTTCCAAAATTCCAGAAAGGTCAGCAGCTACATTTTGATTTTTCTCAATGACTGCAATGGCATCTACTATCCAAGGATTCCCAATATGACACATCACAAACTGAACCTGCGGATAGCGTACTGCTGCCTCATCCAAGGTCATAGGGTGACTATACTTTAATAAGGCATTGCTCGTAGCGGTTAGCCCAGTATGAACAGCCACTGGTTTTTTATACTGCATGGCTAGCTGATAAAACGGGTCAACCACTGAATCATAAATATAAAAGTGATTATAACCTGGATATAGTTTGATACCTACACAATTTTTTCTTTGTAAATGTTTTTCTACCAAATACGCCTGCTGCACTATCTCTTCCAAATTAAAGCAAGTACTATCCAAACCGATGCAATAACTAAGATTGTTAGGGTAATGATGTTCGCTGAGTTCTAGCCCCCGATTGCCCATAACCACACCATGGACAATGTTATGCTTATCATATTGCTCTTTTAGATGTGCACCGGTATTTTTATGGCCCGCCACTTCTGCAATTTGATCAAAGTAAGGTTCCTGGCAAAAGTGGATATGGGCGTCAATAATCTTCATTAGGCATTAGTCCTTCCTCAAATATTTTCTTATGCATTGATTCCCTTATATTATATGTATCTTTTTTTAGAGAGTAATACATCATACAGATGTTTTTATCATATCACCGTATACGGCGAATGAAAAGCTGTATCAAATAACATTCTCTTTGCTATTCACAAAGATATCTCAATGTAAATTTAGTAAAAAAAAGCGCCTCATAATATATATGAGGCGCTTCATACTATTTAAATGTTAAAATTAGAATTAACTTTGAATGCTTATTACTTGATATTCTTTGTTTTTCCATCTTCAATCGATACGAAATAATCTTGATTTAAACCAAATTGTTGTAAAATATTCATCAATGTTCCATCTGCTTTCATATCATTTAACGCTTTATTTACTTCTGCATTAAAATCCTTGTCTTCAAAGCGCAAAGCAGCACCTATTCTACCTGCAGCTTCTGCATCATATGGACTTACAATTCTCAAATCCAAACTAGAATCTTGCTTTAATGTATAACCGGCTACGATACCATCTGTTACACAGGCATCAATTTTTCCTGTATTAACAGCCATCATCAGTTCCGCTTGATTGCTAAATATTTTTAATTCTTTTGCATTTCCCTCGGAAGCCCATTTTTGTGCTACTTCAAGAAACGCTGTTCCTTTTTGTCCACCCACTACTTTATCTTTTAAGTCAGCCTTAGATTGGATACTAGAACCTTTTTTAACAACAACCGCCTCTCCCTCTTTATACCAAACATCAGTAAATAGGGCTAATTCTAAGCGTGCTGGTTTAATATACATGGCATCTGTTACCATATCAACTGTGCCTTTATTTAATTCAATTAAAAGATTTTCAAATGGTATCTGTTTCATTTCTACCTTATTAATACCGAGTCGTTTGGCAACTTCCTTAATAATTACAGCATCAACACCGGAAAACTGATTACTACCTGCATCAAGATATGCAAAAGGAGCATCATTGGATGAACCTACGGTCAATACTCCTTTTTCTCTTACTTTATTTAACATTGCACTGGCGCTAGGATCTTTTTTAGTTGTAGACGATTTATCTGCCTGCGTTGAAGAACTACACCCCGTCAATACCATGGATACTAAAAAAACAATCACCGCTAATAATGTAAATTTTTTGTACATGTTTCTCATTATTTATCATCCTCTCTTTTTTTTTATGATATAGATAGTACTACATCTTCTTCCTGGCAATCGCTTATATGACTCAATAATCATCCACCCTTTCTTGATACCTATCTATCTTTTAGTTTGTATTCGATAAATTTAACAAAATATGATAATGGAATACTAATGACTAAATATGCAATTGCTAAAAAAGTATAGGACTCAATTGTTAAAAAAGTCTGTGATGCAAAATTTTGTGTACGTAACAATAATTCATTGACTGCAACATAGGCTAATAAAGAAGTATCCTTAACCATCATCACCAAATAATTTCCAAGTGACGGGATAATACTGCGCAGTGCTTGCGGTATGACAATACGAAACAATGCATCATATTTTCCAAATCCTAAAACCAAAGCTGCTTCTGTCTGTGCTTTATCAATAGAAAGTATCGATGCTCTGACTACTTCCGACATATAACAA
>CAXYVG010000203.1:0-3178 GCA_964292325.1 uncultured bacterium
CCTGCATACTCTGCTCATCCATCCACATCGTCTGTCCTAACGTTTTAAGCCATTGCAGTGAACCTTCAATACCATACGGAGGTAGCAACGACAAATACGGTATGCCATATTGTTGTTGCAAATATTTTGCCATATCGCCACCCAATTCTTCATGCACAACAAGATTGAGTTCCGCCTGTGCCATCGTAGTGATTTCAGCGGTACTGCTACCGGCTCCAGGAGATGCCAATACTTGATATCCAGCCAATGTTAGCATCCGTTTTAATTCTTGTAAGTCACTCTTGGCGTTATAATAACCAGTTGTACATCCTAATAAATTAATAGTTCGAGGCTTTACCATTCGACGTGGATTAAGAGGCATAGCGTCAAAGTAGGCTTTAGCAGCCGCCTTATACCCCTCCCAAAAACCACCGATCAAACCACCACTATCGATACATATCACTGGACAGGGCATTGTAGCCTGTGTAGCAATCCCAGCAATATCATCACCAATCAAACTGACAGCACAGCTATTTTCAATTAGGAGTACTGATGGGCTAGATGACTCACGTACCAACTGTAATAATTCTAGCAAGCATTCTTCCGTGCCATACACAACAGCATTATTATCTGGTTGCGTACCAAAAAAACGCTGACCAATACTTGGACACGATTTTTCTAGATACCGACGGGCATAAAAATAACACCAAAGCGGTCCGTTCGCCACAATAGCAGCATCAGGAATACCAGCAAAAAATGCGGCTGCACCAGTCAAAGCACAAGTGTTGACCTGTGTGCACACATTATCCCATTGCTCTTTACCAGCCATAAAGTATTCCTCCCTTCCCCTCAGGTCGTCTTGCTAACCGTGCCAATTTATTAAACTGCTGAATCATACCACCAACTCCGAAGGGTGGTAACATCGGAAGAAAGAATTGACGCTTTGTTTCATCTTCTAGTTCATGAGTTGTTACTAAAATATCTGCTGCTTCATTGAATGTATCTGTTTAGCCCAGACAGTCAAACACGGAAGAGTCTCAATCTTGCCAAATTCTTTCAGCGCAATATAGTCCTGCACAACATCTCTGATTCTTTCATACTCTTCCCCTGCAGCGACTTGGAAAGGCTGTACAATAACCTCCGTAAACCCTTCTTCCCGTAACCGTTCTAAAGCTCGTTTTTCATCATCCACTTCGATACCATCAAATTCCGCTAGTTTGTCTATCAAATCATGAGAAACAAAAGCCTGACGCACTTCATATTCGGGTAAATCTGACTGCATTTTGTTACCAATATTGTTGATGGCCAACTGACGTCCTTCCTGATAGTCTGTTCCTAAATTCACAATCAAGAATGCACGTTTCTCGTTTTTATCCATGTTCTCTAACTCCTCATCATCTTATTATCCACAGATATACTGATTTTCGTCTTCTATTGCCATAACGTCTTTGAGGTGTTGCACATATAGATCTTGAATGGCTGTATTTTCCCCCAGACCTTGAACATATACCTCTACTTCGAACCCGGCTTCGATTAACTGGGATTTAGCCGAAGTCTTTTCATCACCGGCCATATCATTGGTGGCATGATCACCTGCCACTAACATGAATGGCATCAATATCACTTTTTTTATCTTATTATTTTTCAATTTTTCTACAATGCTAGATAACGCTGGATACCCCTCAACAGTATAAATAAAAATATTTTGAAAACCATGATCCTGAAACTTTAGTTGTAAAGCAGCATATGCTGCATTGGCTGGATGCAATCCTCCATGTCCCATGAATACAATTGCATCCTCCTCCCCTAGTACTGGAAATTGGATTTTAATAGCCTCAATTACAGCTACATAATCATCGGTTTTGCCTTCTTGCCCCATATAATATAACAACGGTCTACCCATTCTAATCTGTTCAAAGGAATTATTTTTGCTACGATGGGTATAATGAACAACCATATTTTTTACCTTGTTATACTCTTCACCTGCTACTACATGCAATGGCTGAATATATACTACCTGATATCCATCAGCTTGCAATCTGTCTAATGCTTGTTGTTCGGTATCCATTTGAATCTTCTGTTGCTCGGCTAATTTCTTGATAACGATACGTGACGTAAAGGCTTGTCGAATTTCATAATCTGGAAAGGCAATCTGTATTTTATTTTTTGTACTTTCAATAGCCAGTTTTAATGCATCACGATAAGTAGTACCAAAACTGACAACGAGAATGGCTTTTTTCATTTTTAAAACTTCCTCACTTTTAATCATTAACATTCTTCCTCCAAACATCATATTGACTCATGATTTCTAAAGTAAAAAGCCCTCCTTAAACAAGCAAGGAAGGCTTTTTACTAGAAAAATCTATTTTTACAAAGAGCAACATAAATAAACAGACGTTTCTAATAATCTCCTCCCATCACCTGTGGGCACAATTGGCGATTTATCATGATTTCACTAGTATTTAATTTTTAATTTATAACAATGCATGTAGTATAACTACATGCAACTAACGGAAAAAGAAGGTTCCGTCAACTTGGAACCCGTTGACTAATTAAGTCAACAAATTAAATGGCTGAGTAATGAGAAATTAATATGTTAGACTCTTCCGTTTTCTACTACGGAATTGTCGCATACTACAAAAAGTTTATATACTAAAAATAAAAAAATCTCCTGACATAAGCCTGGAGAATAACATCAAGGACAGCATCATAATATCTGCATATCTACAAAAAAATCCTAGCGCTCAATACGCCAGGATATAAGTACAATACAATATTTGATGTGCACTTAATCCCCTCCCCATCGCTCGTGAGTAAAACGGTGATCGTCAAATAGGCAGTTCTCCTGGCTTTGGATCATAACTCACTCAAACCTTCCCAAAACTTTCGTTCCAGTGGTATATCTTGAGTGTGCTCCCCATTACAGTGGCGGGACCGCGCCGGCTTTATACCGGTCTTCCCTATTAAGCCCTTACGGGCACCTATTTCGCTAATATTTAATTTGAAATGAACTTAACAGTATTTATAGTAACATTATTCTTTTTTTTTGTCAACTTTATCCACATTACTTTTCAATAAACCAGCTGTATCGCATTGATCTTAGTCACTATCAAAGAGCTGGTAAAAGTCATAACCTCAATGGCCCCCTAGTTTTGCAATTGAATAGCTAAAAAACACCTCTCCAGCCCCGATATTTCGG
>CAXYVG010000204.1:0-3161 GCA_964292325.1 uncultured bacterium
TATATATAGAATGAACATAAAGAAAGGATTTTAAGAAAGATGGAATATTTATATATATTGATAATCTTGGCATTGCTTTATTATGTGATTGTGAAAGTTGTTTTGCCTAGAATCATCGAAGAGGAAATTGAGATAATCAAACAATACGAAATTGATCAGATAAAAAATAATATATTCCAAGATATGGAGTGTTTTAAAGAGAGTATTAATGATCGCATTCATCTATTGAAACAGGGCGAAATGAAAGAATTGCACCAGATGTTAGAAAATGAAATTAATCTATATAAACAACAATTAGCATTAGAAACAAAAAAAACAATTGTCATGTATGAAGAACAGAGCAAAAGTTTTAAAAAAATAATAGAGGCTATGCAAATATCCATTGGAGCGATTGAAAGAGATGATCATTCAGAAGTCCAATTATTTGGTTATATCAATCGAAAGGACTATCAAGAATTAGAAACAGTAGTGAATGAAGAAATCATTTTTGTCGGTCACTTAGGACGGCGTTGGTTACAGGTTTTTTTGGAAATATTGCATGAAACAATCAAAGGCGATTTAGATGAAGCAGAAGATAGCGGTATGGATATCTATGTTGGGATACGATATAAACAGCTCAATTTTATAAAAGAGCATATCACAAATTATTTTTGTGGGGAAATCGGAGTATCCATTTTTAGCGATGCTTCGGATGATATTGAAATATTAAATGCATGTAGATTAATTAGTATTTATTATCATCGTGAATGGTTACCACAGGTTAATGACATATTTCGTACTACGAAAGAAAAATCTCCTTATCAGTTGGTGAATGATGCCAAAGAACAATTGCCAGAATTAAAGCAGACTCTCTATCAGTTAAAGGAATATTTACGAAATGAAGATCGACGTTACTGGTATGAAAAACAATTTGAAGTAGAAAAATCATTAATTTATATCGAAAAAATGATCGGACAATGACATTCGTTCTTAACAAATAGTCCCCTGTTCAATTGAGCAGGGGACTATTTGTATCCTATTTATTTGTTTAAAATTTTCGTAACTGCAGGGGCAGCTAATTTCGCACATGGTGGCAAACTAGAACCAAGCAGTGGTTTCAGATAGGATTTGAATGCATCCGTTACATGATTGCCTGCTTCATTAATAAATTCATCAGCCATATACTTGGTTTTGCCCGCAACGTCGGCAAGAGGGGTCATTTTATATTGAACGGCATAGTTGCCCACTCGGTGAATGGTGATAGAACCATTACAATTATTTGCTAAGGCAAATTGGACTGCTTTTTCTCCGACATCACGTGCTTCTTGTTGATCAACATCTGATACGCAACCAAGAAAACAGCGTTGAAGGTAGCCGAATGTATCACTACGGACGCGAGAAATTCCTAGTCCTTTTTTGACAGCCGCCGTTAATAAATCACCTAATGCACCTGTACCAGACATGGTAACATTGCCATGGGCATCTTTTTCAATATCCTTTAGTAAACTTAGGATAATAGGTGTACCGGCAGGATCTTTGATCCCTTCTGACACTGCGACAACACAGAAACCGTACTGATCATGTACTTTCTTTATGTCCGCAACAAAGTTATCGATGATAAAAGGACGCTCTGGTAAATAAATAAGATGGGGCCCATCTTCAGGGAACTTTTGTGCACCAACAGCTGCTGCGGTTAGAAAGCCTGCATTTCGGCCCATAACAACACCAATATAGACTCCTGATAATGCTTTCATGTCAAGGTTAATACCGGCAAAAGCTTGCGTGACAAAACGTGCTGCGGAAGCAAAACCTGGTGTATGGTCAGTGACTACCAAATCATTATCAATTGTTTTTGGCACGTGTATAGCCCTTAGGTCATAATTGTCTAGTTCTGCTTCTTTGCTTACGATATGTACGGTATCAGAAGAATCATTACCGCCAATATAGAAAAAATAACGGATATCATGAGCTTTTAGGACTTTAAAAATCTTTTTACAATAGTTTGCATCGGGCTTTACTCGTGTTGATAAGAGTGCTGATGATGGAGTTTGCGCTACTTGTTCAAGGTTAAAGGTTGTTTCTTGCGTCAAGTCAATAAAATCTTCGTTGACGATGCCTTCTACGCCTTTAAGGGCTCCATAGACGCTAGTAATTTGGCTATATTTTCGTGCTTCGGTAAGAATTCCGACCATGCTTTGATTGATTACAGCGGTTGGACCGCCGCCTTGGGCAATTAATGCTTTTCCGATTAAATTCATAAACAGCCTCCTCTTTAAATGAAGAATAGATAATTACTCTTGTGATAAATATATTAACTTATCCTTATCAATAATCACAATTTGTTTTTGTCCATTGATAGAAATTAATTTATCTGCTTGTAGTTTGGAAAATTTACGACTGATTGTCTCCCTCGTTGTACCAAATAGGCTGGCTAGTTCATGCCTAGGCAAATGGATGGTGAGGCGAATCCCCTCAGGAGTCATCACTCCTTCTTTTTCGGCCATTGCGAGTAACCAAGCGATCAGACGTTGTTCGATGGTTTTTAAAGTCAGGGTACTAATGAATTTTTCGGTATTGGTAAGCCGTTCGGTTAATGCCTGCATGATACCTAGTGAAATTTCTGGATTCTGGTGTATCAATGTTCTGAAATCATCGCGAGAAAGTAGACAGATTCCTGTATTTTCTAATGTCTCTGCAGTGAGCAGATAATGTTGCTTCTCCATAAATAAAGCTAAATCACCAAAGAAATCGCCAGGCTCTAGCAAACGGATGATTTGTTGACGACCATCTTCAGACATTTCATAAAGCTTTACTCGACCATATCGTACAATATGGAGTTGTTTGGCAACATCTCCTTTTGTAAAAAGTACAGAATTTTTGGGGAAATCCTTTTTAGTAATTAAAGTATTAATTTTTTGTAATTCACTGTATTGAAGATCTTTGAAAATCGGAACCATACTAGCGCAAATATGTTCTGGTTGACTTGTGCAATGATTATACATTATTATTTCTCCAATCGAATCCAATTATATTCCCACATTACAGTATAACTTGAAACATAGATGCGAAAAAGCATTATTTAAAAATTCTTTTTTAGAATAATGCTTTTTCGCATCTATATGAAAGTAAGACTATTTTTTTTGATCCTTAATTAAATTGATAATTCCAGTTTCTTCTACTGC
>CAXYVG010000205.1:0-3130 GCA_964292325.1 uncultured bacterium
GAAAAACGATGGATTGCCCAATTTGATGCAGCTGATTTGCTCGAGAAAGTGGATCTAAACGAACTAAAAAACAGCGACTATCTTCTTCCTTCAAAACGAGATAAGCTAGTGAAAATTATTGAAAATCTGAAAGAAGACGATAATCCTGTACTAATGATTGCCACATTGAAATGAGAAAAATACATTCATTTTAAAATAGCTGCTACACTGGATCCGGAAGACAATCCGGTAATTATGATGATAAAACATAAGAAATAAATATTCTATAATGGAGATATTTGGCATTAACCGGTATTTGTGAACAAAAAGTGAACAACTATTTCGTTATAGAATGGAGTATATTGATTAGTTTTGAGAAATGCTATTAATTAGTAATTTAATAACTTATGAAAAGATCTACTACGATTTCGGCGACTGTCCTGTTTTTAATTACAGGATTTATCGGATGCAATCAATCCAAACCCCAAAGTGAAGGTTTTATTACGGTTGATGTAACAGCTACTTACCCTAAGAAGGATCTGATTCTTCAGGATTTTATGGATGTGGAATACATCCCGTTAGAAACGAATAAAGAATTTTTGACTTCAGGTTATGTGCAAGCCATTGGAAAGAATATTATAATAGTTAGAAATATCAATCAAGCAGGTGCAGACATATTTATCTTTGACAGAAAAGGTAAAGGATTAAGAAAGATAAACCGAATGGGGCAGGGAAATGGAGAATATACGTTTATAACAGGAACGATTACCCTCGATGAAGATAACGACGAAATATTTGTTAACTGCGGTGGTTTAAGAAAAGTATTTGTGTATGACCTCTTTGGGAATTTTAAACGTAGCTTAAATTATATGGTTGGAGGAAAAGAGTCTGGCAGATTTAAAAATGATATTATCTATGATCCAATATATAATTTTGACCAGGATAATTTAATTTGCCAAGACTGTACTAGCGGCCGTAACTTTTTTGGGCAGGGAACCAATGGAACCAGGGATGAGGACTTGGAATCAAGAAACATATTTTGGATTATATCCAAACGAGATGGAAGTGTATCAAAAGAAATAAAAATTCCTTTTGAAAAGAAGATATTTCAGTTAGTGTTTTCTAGTGCAGGTATAGGTAAGGTTTCTAATATGGGGATAATATCTTATCGTGATCGTTGGATACTTGTAGAGCCTTCCGCTGATACAATATACAGCTATTCAACTGACCATAAGATGACGCCGTTTATTGTAAGAACTCCATCTGTTCAATCCATGGATCCGGAAGTATTTCTATTTCCAGGAGTTATTACCGATCGTTACTGTTTTATGCAAACCGTAAAGAAAGAATATAAAGAGACAGAGCCTCGAAGTAAATTACTTGAGAGTGAGTTGGTGTACGACAGACAGGAAAAGAAAATATTCGAATATGTCGTATACAATGACGATTTTACAAATAAAAGACCTATAAAAAATCTCGTAGATGAAATACTCACATTAAATGTTCTAAATAATGATGATATTGCTTTTGTGGAAAAGATTGAAGCAAATGAACTTGTCGAGGCATATGAGAGAGGAGAGCTGAATGGCAAGCTGAAAGAAATTGCCGCGACATTGGATGAGGAGTCAAATCCAATAATTATGTTGGCCAAATATAAGAAATGATAGCAGATAATGTATGGTGAAATTGGTATTGTTGTTTTTTGTCATTATGCACTTTAATCAAAATAATATCTTATTTATAGATTACGCACTGAATTTGATTGTAGAAATGCAAACTGTTATTTAAAGAGTTGAAAATAGGGTCCTAATAATCTAAGTCGAAAATGAAAAGTAACATTTTAAAATATACGCTTGTTGTATGTCTTTTGTTGTCAAATGAAGTTTTGGCACAAAATACGCTGCCATCCCGTGAACAACGGATTTATTCTCTTTCAGACATTTGGAAAGAATTACATTACAATTTTGCTTTTCCTCATAAATTACAGGAAGTTAATATTGATAGTTTATATATTGCTTATCTGCCGAAGGTTGCCGAGGTTGAAAGTACCTATGAATACTATCGTATATTATCTTCATTTATGGCAAATTTCAACGAAGCACATACACGCATCTATACATCTAAACGTCCGGATGATATGCCTCCTATAAAAGCCATAAATTTTGGTGAAAAGATTATAGTAAGTGATATATCGCAAAACATCGTTGATCAAATTCCTGTAAATAGTGAAATTTTGAAAATTAATGATATTCCCGTTTTAGCATACATCAAGGATTCAGTATCTCCATTTATTTCAGCTGCTACTCCACATTGGAAATTTGATAAGTCAGTAATTGAACTATTTTATGGAAAACCACAATCAAAGGTAAATCTAACTGTAAAAAAACCTAATGGCCATTTAGTAAAAGTGTCGATGGTTCGAAACTATTATACCAATAATGCTAAAGAGGTTATGGTTGTTAATAAGAATTTGTCTCCTATAAATATTGAAATTATAGATGGAGATATCGGATACATACAATTATCTTCATTTCTAGGAGGGTATGTTGATTCAATAAACAGCGTGTTTGAATCTAATTTACCTAAGTTAAGACGCTGTAAAGGTTTGGTTATCGATCTTCGTGGAAATAGAGGAGGTTCAGATCAGGCATGGGAGCGCATTGCGTATCATCTTATTTCTCAATCAGAATTCGATTTACCAGTTAAATATTTCTCCAGGATGCATATTGCCAGCTATAAGAATTGGGGGAGTAATAGTACAAACCCGCAGCTAAAGGAGTATTACAGGGGAACTGTAATGGAAGAAATAAATCATTCTTTATACGTAAATACGATTGATGACACATTAAAACTACATCAACCACTGGTAATAATTTCAGGACAGCATGTGGCTTCGGCGGCAGAAGATTTCTTATTGCTCATGAAAGGTTTGGGAAGGGCTAAAGTAATTGGAGAGCCTAGTGTTGGATGTGTAGGTGAACCAATGTTTGTTCCATTGCCAGGCGACTTCGAGGTCATGATTTGTGTTAAGAAATACGTTAATTCTGACGGAACTCAACCAAATGATACAGGAATCATGCCCGATATAAAAGTAATCAGAGATTACGATGAATATTTAAAAGGCAACGACAACGTTCTGGAGAGTAGTGTT
>CAXYVG010000206.1:0-3084 GCA_964292325.1 uncultured bacterium
TTGATATCATTGCTTACAAGATTTTTATAGGCTTGCTTTCTATATTCATAATCAAAAAATCGTTTTGATCTTGATGATCTCAGTATTGTTCCACCTTCATGCAAAATCCCAGCCACATCATTATGGTTGGCTTTGCGAATATTGCCATCAATTAAACCTTCAAGCCCATCGTAAATCAAATAGGGTTGAATGCCTCTATCAAAACAGTAGTCAACAAAATGCTTTATAGCAGGGTTCATTCCTGCACAATCTCCACCTGATGTAAAAATTGCCATATTCATAAATTTAAGCCTCTTTTGCAAATTTTTTAACTAACTTTTTCTTTCCGAACTTAACTTCTAATTGAACGTAACTATCACAATACCCACGCAAGATGCTAACAGATTATAATAATACACCAATTCAAGACATAAGCGCAACACCTATGCTTTTTTAGCTTGTTTGGGAAATATTATCATAAAAAATTTTAATGGTATTTTAAATCCTGATATTTTCGTGGTTTATGGTTGGCTTGTGTTGAGCGCCATGACCTGTTTTGCCGTAATGATTTCATCTTCCTCTTCGGGGAAAATAATATATTTTCAAGATTGCGTGTTTTAAGTTATATTTTTGAAATAGAAAGTATAATGACTGTCATAGATTTTTGCGTATTTTTAAAAATTTTCGAGAGGTTCAAAATAGTACAATATCATCCCTAAGGATCAGTTATGCTAGATCAATTGGTGATGAAATCTGCACTCGCAGATATCAAAATTCTCAGACAATATCTACTGGTAGCGCATGATGAAGTCGATAGTGCACACCCAAAGGCACAGAGTTTATTGAATCTCAATCAGTATATGCTTTTACGAAACATGACTATTTGAGGGGGAAATCACTAATGCCACATTATCAAGGATATTTTAATACAAAAGAGCTAGACCCACTTACGCTTGAAAAAGCATATGAATCAGTGAAATATGAACATGATAGTGGTTCTATAGGCTACTATGATCTTCCAAAAAATTCGTTGGTTCTATGTGAAGAAGCGAAGCATTTTTTTGCGAACGATAGACAAAAATATGACACGATAGCTATTGTTGGTATTGGTGGTTCTACGCTTGGAATTAAGGCTATTGATCGCTTACTTCGTCCTATAACACATCATGCTAAAAAGATTATCTATCTTGAAAATTCCGATCCAGTTAGTATTGCTCAAGAAAGTGAACAAATTGTATTGAAAAATACTTTTTTTATCGTTATTTCTAAGTCAGGTGGAACCGTTGAGACTTTGTCAATTTTCAAATGTTTAATTGCTATGTTCGCACTTACGCTTCAAAACTCTAAACAAATTGCGGTGATTAGTGATAATGGGTCTTCGTTGGCAAACTTTGCGGATAATTATGGACTTAAACGCTTTGTTATCCCCGCAAATGTCGGTGGGAGATTTTCAGTTTTGAGTGCTGTTGGTGTTGTACCTCTGACTTTGGCTGGTTTTGATATTGTAAAATTACTTCAAGGTGCGCAATCTTTTGCGCAGAGCTTTTGGTCACGCAAGGAAGAACACCTTTTGCAAAAAGCAGCTTATTATGTGAAATACGCACAGCAATATCCTATTAATGTATTGTTCTCGTATGCTGATGCTTTTGAAGAATTTGGTAAATGGGTCGTCCAGCTTTGGGGAGAGTCTCTTGGCAAGAAAAATCGCCGTGGAGAACGTGTTGGTTTGACACCTATTTCATTGATTGGATCCGTTGATCAGCACTCATTCTTACAGCTGATTATAGAAGGTCCACTTAATAAGACAGTCACATTCATGCACGTTGAGCATTCAGAAGACACACTACTGATTCCTGATATATCCTTACCTTATCTTGAAAAAAGTGATTTTATAAATGGAATTTCGTTTAATACATTAATTAACGCACAGTGTAAAGCAACAATGAAAAGTGTACTTGAAAGTGGCGTGAGTGTTGACGAGATAACATGGAATAGTATTGATGAAGCATCAGTAGGTGAGATGATTCTATATTATGAGCTATTAACATCTTTAGCTGGGAGTTTATTGGAAATTAATACGTACGACCAACCGGGTGTAGAGCATGGTAAAAAAATATTGAAGGAGTACTTTCTAGGCAATTAATCACTGACCTTAGAATTATAATTTAAAAATTGTAAAGGAGATTATTTATGAAAGCAGTTATTATGGCAGGAGGATTTGGAACCAGAATCCAACCATTAACAAATTCAATTCCTAAGCCGATGCTACCTATCATGAACAAACCTATGATGGAGCATACGATGATGATGCTAAAAGATTTGGGGATTCAAGAATTTATCGTATTGCTCTATTTTAAGTCAGAAGTTATAAAAAATTATTTTAAAGACGGAAGTGATTTTGGCATTCAAATTACTTATGTAGTTCCGGATGATGATTACGGAACGGCAGGTGCTGTAAAAAAAGCACAAGAATATATTGGCACTGAAAATTTTATTATCATCAGCGGTGATTTGGTCACAGACTTTGATTTTCAGAAAATTTTTGATTATCACAAAGAAAAAAAATCCAAGCTCACTATTACTCTTACATCAGTAGAAAATCCACTTGAATTTGGGATTGTTATTGCCGATAAAGAAGGCAAAATAGAGAAATTTCTCGAAAAGCCGAGCTGGGGCGAAGTGTTTAGTGATACGATCAATACAGGTATTTATATCATTGAGCCTGAAATACTAGACTATATTCCTAAAAATGAAAATTTTGATTTTGCAAAAGATTTATTCCCGCTTTTGATGCGTCAGGAAATTGATTTAATGGCTGGACATGCGCAAGGGTACTGGCGCGATGTTGGCAATCCAGAGAGCTATCGTGATGTACATGAAGATATATTCACAGGAAAAGTTAAATTTCAACCTAGCGGCAAAACAGTTAAATATCCCGATGGTATTTTGATTTGCGAAGAAGACAATACCCTTGATGAGACTGTCGAGATAATTGGAACCGTACTCATTGGCAAGAATGCCATAGTGAAGCGAGGTAGTAAACTAAAGAATGTAGTTATTGGAAACAATGTTAGTATAGGTAGTTCGTCTAAAATTAGCAACTCT
>CAXYVG010000207.1:0-3051 GCA_964292325.1 uncultured bacterium
GGGTATTCATTTTTTCAAAGTTCATTTTTGTTCGTTACAGGAATGCTCCTTCTTTTAACAGAAGCCCTTGATTTAAATAGTCAAACAAGAGCTACTTAAATATTGTATATGAACTATAAAGAAACAAAAAAATTCATAAAAAAAACGGCATCTACTCCCATAATTTTTCCATTAAATTTATTTCTTTACAGTTCTATATATATTATATCGTATATTTTTCAGGAGAATCAAGGTATAAATGGAAAATTTTCAAAAAAACTATTAATTTTTCCAGATTTAATTACGATATAGTTTACAGGAGTCTCAAGGAGAAACGGAAGAATCGCTGTCGGTATGGATCCAAAATTATTGATAAAACCCAAGGAATGGCACCACCTTTAGGGGCGTTACCTAAAACGGTGCTGTAATACGGTAGTGAGCATGTGGATACATTATCTTATCAATGGAGGGATTAAAATAAAAAAAAAGCTGTTTTATTTTTAATAGCATGTATTTTCCTCAGATTTACACTAGTAGCTGATGCAGCTACGGGTCCTGTTTCTGCAAACCCTAAGATTATCATTCAACAACAGAATCTAGAAGACAAGCAAGATATAGATAATAAGGCTAAATCCTCCGAAAAGACGCCTGATAAAAAAACGGTAGTTTATTCTGTGGATGAGCAAATTAAGCTTAATCAGCTTAATTTGCTTATACCTGATCCAATTGCAAAAGTCTTTCCTAACTCTCTTTCTGTGGAAAACGGGCGAATTAATATTAAAATGATTGATACTCGGGTTATTGATATATTAAATTTGGTTTCTGATAAACTGGATAAGAAAATTCTCATTAACAGCCAGGTTGAGGGTAAGGTATCGATTCAGCTTACTAATGCTACGTTGGACGAGCTGTTAAATTTATTATCTGACAGTATTGACTTTAGTTGGGTTGAAAAAAATGGCACAATCATTATTTCGACAGGGACTTATCTTACTTCTCCTGTATTTTTTCCTATCAAATACGCCAATATGACCGACATTAAAACATCTCTAAGCATATTGAAACTTGACAATAACATAACTATTAATTATAATCCTCCTGGTATTATCGTCAATGCGCCACCTAATAAACTTGAACAAGTTGACAAACTCATTCAAAAACTTGATTGTAAAACGCCTAGTATCAAAGTGGAATTCATGGTGTTAGAAATCAATAAAACTGAGGAACGCAAATTGGGAATAAGTTGGCAAGATGTAGTCGGGACTTATACCCATACGTCTTCTTACGGTGAAACATTAACGAGAGTAATCGGAAAAGGATTGACTGCTGGCGTAGTGGGGACTGCTTTAGAAACCAAAAATATAGGTAAAATATTAGCTAAGCCATATATTATTACTTTAAACAACATCGAAGCTCACCTGTCCACCGGCGATGAAGTTCCTATTTTTGGTAAAGATATCAATGGAAGTCCTACTGTCGAGTATAAAAAAGTAGGAATAGAATTATATACGACACCTTCCGTAATAAATTTTGAGGAACAACTATTAAAGATAAAAGCGAAAACTGTCGTTAATATTATTAGTGGCAAAGAGACGCAGAATAATTTAACAGCACCGCAAATTAGTGCGCGCGAGGCAGAAACCGTCATGAATATAACGAGCGGTGAAACGATTGTTATTGGTGGATTGCTGAAAGAATCTGATATTAAAGGTGAATCAGGAGTTCCGGGATTAAGTCAATTGCCTCTTATTGGCAAATTATTTAAAATATCGAATACAACGAAATCCAAGACAGAGATCGTTATCTTTATTACTCCTACATTAATTAACGAACCATAAGTGCATAAAAAATAAAAAAACAAGTGAAAGGACGGATTTTTATGTTTCAAAACGTTAATGGACTAAGTTCTCTTTTATCAACAGTATTACAGAAAACTACTAATCAAACTGTTCAGCAAGTGACTGTGGACAACACATCTATTTTGCAAAATCAAGATTCCTATGTAAAAACGAGTACTTCCCTGATTCCAGAACTTTATTCTAATCAAGTAAAGGAACCAATTAACCAGGAAGAATATAGTAAATATTGCGGAACTGCTACTTTGCCAGATGGTACGAATTTATATTTTCCACCAGCGAATGCCTCTTATGCCGAAAAGAAAGCTTGGATAGATGGCCTGAAAAAATTAGATGCGGAAGGCAAAGGCGGCGAAATTGCTGTTATTAAAATGGGGGTAATTCATCAGATAAGAGAACAGAATAATCTTTCGGTCGATGATCTATCAGCGTTAAAACTGTCTTTTGACGCCAGTTCTGGTTCTGCTAAGGATATTTTGATGGCATTATTGGATGAGCAAAAAGATCAATTGAACAAAGGTGATTCTTTCGGTGTGGATCCGGAAAAATTCATAAAACTTCAGCAAGAACATATTGATGCTCTACAGAGCGTACTAAATTCTTTTTAAAATATAACGTAGCCTATATAGAAAGCTGATAAAAATTGAAAAAGCCAATCCCGTTTATTAGAATACATAGATGATCAATAGTTATTTGTGGAGTAATATTAATCGCAGTCCAAAAGGGGTATAGCCAACACTGCGCGAAAATATACGCTAAGCCAAAAGTGTTACTGGCTTAGCGTATTTCTGTTTCTCTAGTCACTCACCATTAATATGGTGTTTTTACCCATCCCCCGAAAAGGTACATTAGTTATGTTAATTGATTGATATCTATGGGCACTCTAGCGAGATCTGAAAATGTAAGATACTAGAGTTATGAGTATACTATAAACGAGGTTATTTCACGGATGAAATTGTAAAATTATTAGATGAAAATTTAGAGTATATAATTCATAAAATTTTAGGTGATATTATTTTTATAAATGTAGTATCGAATCGGGACACCGTTATATGCCCTTATTGTGGTACCCCTTCGTCAAAAGTGCATTCCCGTTATGAAAGAAGCTTCCAGGACTTGCCCATACAGGGGAAAAAGGTTAGAGTTATTTTGGACAACAGAAAAATGTTTTGTAACAACCCTGATTGCAATCATACTACTTTTGCTGAAAGTTTTG
>CAXYVG010000208.1:0-3048 GCA_964292325.1 uncultured bacterium
TTAGTATACGCCTACAGGAGGAAAAACGAATGCAATTTAACTCAATTTATATAGTCAGCTTTTGCTGCTCTCTTCATTCCCATGTGGACTATAACGTAGCAAAGCGTTATTCTATGAATCTTAAATACACCTAATGGCTATTGTACAATAGACCCCTCAGCCTCATTTTGGGCAATCCCTTCAAAAAGGAATCCTAGCCAATAATCCTGCCTTGTGAACATTGAAACCAAGTATGTTCTCAAGATGCAGATTGTTTCCCTAAATTGGGCACATTAATTAATATTTTAAGTACACATAAAGCGAATAAAATGTTTCTTAAACTACATAAAGGCAAAAAAGTGCCCATTGATTCATAACGGTCATGTGACGGATAATACACACATGTACCATATGATTTAGGAGGTTATATTATGTATAAAATAGTTACTGATTCATGTTGTGATTTATCGTATCAATTTTTTGAAAAAGACAATCTAGAATTTCTTCCAATGGAAGTGATGTTAGATGGGAAAACTCTGCGTGATGACCTGGGATTGACGTTTGATATAGATTCTTTTTACACAGCCTTAAAAAATGGCTCTATGCCCTCCACAAGTCAAATCAGTATAGGTAGGTATCTAGAATTTTTCAAAAGTTGTGCAAAACAAAATATCCCAATCATTTATATCAGTTTGTCCTCGGGAATGAGTGGATCTTACCAAAGTGCCCTCCAAGCAGTAGATCTATTGAAAGAAGAATACCCTGATGCCGAAATAGCTATTGTGGATTCCTTATCAGCAAGTGCTGGGCAAGGCTTAATGGTCTATAATGCGGTGCAAAAGCAAAAAGAAGGGTATAATTTTCTTGAGTTAGTGAGTTGGTTAGAAGCTAATAAACGATCTTATCAGCATTGGTTCACAGTTGAAGATTTAAACCATCTATACAATGGAGGTAGGATTTCAAAGGGTGCTGCAGCAATCGGTGAACTATTAAGCATTAAGCCCATTCTTTCAGTAAATAAAGAAGGAAAGTTAGAAGTTGTTGAAAAAGTAAGAACAAGAAAAAGAGCCTTTCAAAGAATGACTGATCAAGTAGTGCAGGCATTAGAGGCTGCTGACGACAAGACCGTTTTCATTGCAACCAGCGGTGATAGAGCCGGCGCCGAATGGTTGAAGGAATCTATTTTAGCGAAGTCCCATCCAAAATCAATCGAAGTCTTAAATATGGGACCTACGATTTCAAGTCACACAAGCTACGGCTGTGTTGGCGTTTTTATCAAAGGGATTGATAGTGGTGTATAAATTTATTAGGGCGAGAGTTCTGGGCAACTCTTGGATGGGTTCCCGTAGAGTAAAAATAATATAATGAAGGAGTTCGGAGTATGGATCCAGAAATAAAAATCGATCGCAGAATTCGAAAAACAAAACAAGCAATACAGCAAGCAGTAGTTAAGCTCTTATCAGACCAAAATTTAGAATCCATCACAATTACACAAGTCGCAGCAATGGCCGATGTGAATCGGAAAACATTTTACAACTATTATGAGAGCACTAACCAAGTACTTGAGGAGATTGAAAATGACATTGTTCAATCATTTGACGAAGTTATTTCTACCATAAATATGAAAAAAGACTTTAAGTCTCCAACCTGGATCTTTGAATCTCTGACAAACATCATACAACAGGATTTTGAATTTTATAGTGATTTAATGCAGTCAAATAAAGTCGGGGATATCAACTTGATTGCAAAAATATCTCAAACGTTAAAACAACGAGTGATAGCCAATTTACATTTAGATATATTTGAAGATGATTTTACTAGAGATTTGACTATTAATTATGTAATAGCCGGAATGATGGAGGTTTATCAAGAGTGGTTACGCGATCCGAAGAAAATCCCTTTAGATGAATTGTCAAAAAAAATGAGCCTCATAACTTTTTCAGGTGTTAATGGGATTTTAGGTGATGGAAAAAATGAGTAATATTATTGACTATGTAAGAAGAATGAAAGATGTGCCCTTTGAAATAGCGCCACTAAACGAAATTGACAGCCTCATTTTCTCACAGTTAGCGTAATTGGATTATAGTTTGTTACCCACGAAAGAAAGCTATTCTTTTCTTGAAATTTACAATTCCAATTTGGTACCGCTTCTGGTAAAAAGAACTTGGAATGCAGAAAACAATAGCCTATTATTTTCTGAGATTTCTACAAGTACTCGTTTTAGATCAATAAAAGTTCATGAGGTCATCAATTTAATAAGTGAATCAGAAGAAACGCAGTTTTCTGCCGTTACGTTTGAATTGTCTAATAATCACTATTTCCTTTCTTTCCGGGGTACCACATCCACTTTTGTTGGTTGGAAAGAAGATTTGAATATGTCTTATTTAACAATAATTCCATCACAGAAATCAGCCGCTGACTACTTGGAAAGGATACACGATAAATTTGGGGGTAAATACTACCTAGGTGGACATTCAAAAGGGGGAACATTGGCAGTATTCGCAGCCGTATTTACTAAACGTGAAATAAATGAAAATATCATAAAAGTTTTTAATCATGATGGTCCAGGGATACATAGTTCGTTACGTTCTTCAGATCAATTCAGAAAGACTAGAAACAGAATACAGAAAATTGTTCCAGAAGCTTCTGTTGTAGGAATAATGTTAGAAGAAGAACGGGATTTCTCCATAATAAAAAGTAGCGCATGGTCCATCCTACAGCACGACCCTTACACATGGTTAATAAATGAAGATAAATTTCTTAGAACGCCCTCTACCACAAGATTTTCCAATTACACACAAAGAACTATTTCCTCATGGGTAAGCGCTATCGATGAAGAAACCAAGAGAAATAGCTTAGCTTCCCTTTATGAAATCACCAAATCTATGGAAACGACGTATCTAGCCGATGCGGTTGAACAATGGCCTAAAAATATTAAAATTTTAATAACCGGCGTAAAATATGCTGATAAAGGTATACGGAAAGATTGGGGTATTGTCACAAAAACGCTCATTGGGGTCCCGAGCGCCTACGAGGAATTTGTATCGATAAGAAATAGATTTAAAAATT
>CAXYVG010000209.1:0-3023 GCA_964292325.1 uncultured bacterium
CCAGGTCCGGTTCAATTTCCTGACCGTCTTGACATCTATCACGTTATTTTCGATTTCCTGGAACGTCGCCCTGCCAATTGTCCCATAGATTACGGCAACTTTGAAATAGTATTGCCGGCACGTGATGTAGGTAAGCGACCAGAAACTTACAATTATCTTGGTCAACGATCGGAACTAATCATCGCTAAGAGAATTGAACTGATGATGTGGGCCGAACTTCATGATTACCTTGACGAGCAGAAACATCAATATGGTTATTTGTATGTCACATCTGTACATTCGTTCATGCGCAAGTATGATATCCGTTCGCTTACTGAAGATGCTTTTCTTAAAAATTATTATCGCTGGCGCGACCGGGTCAGACACAAAGAGAAAAAAAGGGAATATGCGCGAAAATAATTCATACGTAAAGTGTAGTCATTTGTCCGTTTATGACGGTAAATTCTTCCAAATAGATTCCAATTAAGTTCCAATTTTCCGTAACTAATTGATAACCAGTAATTTATGAAAATAAAAAATAGCATTTCAGGCGTAAAAGCAGTAGGTTATATCTATCCTGACGAAGTATTCGCTTTTGGAATAATTTTAAATGAAGCTGCGGCAATAACATCAGCAGTAAACTTTAGAAAATTATCTCCAGTCAGAAATGGAATAACCGTTGATGTTTCAAGTCCAGACGAAGGAATTACGTTCAAGCATAGCTTCACTGCACGTTTTAAGGACCTATCACTTGCAGATAAGGTTTTGCTAAACAATATATCCAATCGTGGGTGTATTATCCAGTACGAGACTTTTTCAGGCGAAATAAGAATATTGGGAAGCCTTGAATCTCCTCTATTTGGTGTTTTACGCGAAATTACGGGAACAAAGACAACCGACTTTTCTGGATATGAGTTATCTCTATCTGCTACCTGTACACATCCTCAGTTGCGATATATTAGTCCTTCCTGACAACTATTATATCTTGTATCATTGCAAAAAATAAGTGCAATGAGTGACACTAGAAAAAGAGTTGTATTATCTGATTCGTCGTTAAATCGCTACGGTTACAGGGTACTTACATCAGGGCTTGACATCGAGGCCTTTAAAAAGAATCCTGTAATGCTTTGGGCGCACTTTCGCGACGAAGGCTCCCCTATATGGGGAAACTATTTACCTATCGGTCATTGGGAAGATATCCAAATCAACGACGATGAACTTTCTGCTATTCCTGTTTTTGACTTGGTCGATGAAACGTCTAAAATCATCGCAGCAAAATACGAAGCAGGGACTTTGTCGGCGGCATCAATTGGGATCAAGATCCTTGCCACTTCTTCAGAGAAAGAATTTCTGTTACCCGGTCAAACCCGAGAAACAGTTACTAAATCTGAATTAATGGAGGCAAGTATAGTTGATATTCCGGCTAATTCCAATGCGGTTAGACTTTATGATCGTTCTACATCAGCTATACTGGCGGCTGGGGTAGATACTCAAGTTGTGCCAGCCATTAAAATCGAAGAAAAAATGAAATTTAAGCCCACGTGGGAATCTATTCTTTCTTTTCTCAATATTGGAAAAGAGAAAGTTGATTCGACTGAGTTCACAGCTGATCACATTGAACAACTAAATGTTGAGCTGGGAAGATTAACTGCTTCAAACGAAACATTGTCAGGAGAAAAAACATCTCTTGAAAACAAAGTGAAGGAGATAAATACGACCTTGACAGAGAAAGACAATGAGATTAGTCAACTGAAACAGCAAATTGAGAATCTGAAAAAAAATCCGGATGCAAAATCAGCCGATATAGCTCCTAAAACTGAGCTAGGAGGCGAAGACGACTTTCAGAGCTTCTGCGATAAAAACGCAGGCGATCACATTGCCATCTCTAACGAGATGAAAAGGCTTGGGATGATTTAGTATTAATCTTTTTATTCAAATTAAAATGTCATTAAAACTAGTAGATGTTAGTAAGTTGCAAGATGCGGCAACTGTTTACGACAAAGCATTACGCTCTCTCCCGTACATTGCTATGGCAGAGTTAGCAGCTAAAATGAAGTTCAATGTAATGGAATTGCAAGGCAAACATGCGTTGATCAACGAAAGACGTAGAGCGGGTGGTACCCAATCGTATAAACCAGGAAAAAGCCTTAACTACATCTCTTCTCTATTAGGTTATGAGCCATCAACCATCGAACCTAAAGATGTTGTTTTTATCACTAAAGAAAACTCCAAGAAGTATACCGACAACGAACTTCTAGTAGTTGGCGGAACTCCTGTAGATAATAAGAACAAAAAACATCCTCTTGAGCAACGTGTAGTGTTTAACCTGGTACGTTCACATGTTGAAGATGTTGCCTGTTCGTTATTTCTTTCTGAACGTGATGATGACTCAAACTCACCGGCAGGTTGTATGGACGGTATATTTACCCATGTTGATAAATTAATCGTCCTAGACGACATCAATGCGGCACGAGGCAATTATGCACCATCAGGCGCCTTCACAATGCCAACGTCTAACACCGATTATGCTGCATACGAAAATCTAGTCGAATGGATTGGCGGATCTCATAATTTCCTTCGTTCGGATGCGCATGGAATAAGTCAGCTAATCTGTTCTGAAACAGTTCTTATAGCAGCTCGTGCAGCTTTAAGAAATAAATTACAGATGCAGGAATATCCTAGTATGTCTCGTATGTTAGAATTATTGCGTGAGGATGCCATGTGCCCAAATTTGGTTATTAGTGCTGATTCCTGCGTCGGCAAGGGTTCGCGACTGATCCTGCAAAAGGTTGGCAATATAGATGTTGCTTTCAATTCAAAGTCTGCACAGCAATTCGTTCAGATTCGTGATATCTATGAAGATCCCAATGAATGGCAGTTTTGGTTGCAAGCTGGATATGACACTCGTCTTCGCGATTGGCATGAGAAGGTATTCCGTACTAATGAGCAGACAAATACATTGCTTGATCTATCAGGAGACTACTGCAACACCGGTGCAGTGATGGTTAACATAACCGGACCAGCTGGTGCCAAGTGGACGGTTG
>CAXYVG010000210.1:0-2995 GCA_964292325.1 uncultured bacterium
TATCTACATGATTTTTTTTGCTTATTTCCTTATGCATTTCATTTTACAATTTTCCGTTCTAAATGTTAGAGTAAAAAACGCTTTGGAGAACTGTCGTTCTCCGTTGGATTATGCTGCAGTTCATATTTTTGAGACCTACTGTAGAGGGGAATATTCCTCAAAAAAAGATTTAGATAAAAATAGAGCAGCTAAGCCACAATTTCCAATTACTAATGATAAAAAAATTTTTGAAGAGCAAATGTCAAAAAAATTTAAAAACCTGAATGTTTTGAAACCCAAAACATACGAAATAATCGAGAAATACCAGCCCTATAATGATAATGAGTGGTTGAATGATTTCACCGAATTAATAAATAGTAGCAAGCACAGGAAATTAGAAAAACAATCAAGAGCGGTTACAACACACATTGATAACTATCTCTCCTTGAAGCGCAATATACATTTTGAAAATGTTACTATTGTAGGAGATGCAATTGGATTTTCTGAGGGGCCGTCTATGCAAGACGAACTTATTGAACATTTACAAAAGGGAGACGATCCTAATGTCAAGATGGATATAAGATACTTTTTTTCTGATACAGGATTCCCAGTGTACGAAACTCTCTATAAATATTACACTTCTGTGAATAAAATTATTGAGGAGTTAGCTGAATCTTTATAGTAGTCATTGTATAGTTAAATTACATCAGTAAAGATTATTATTTCATGTTATTCATGAAAATTTTATCAAAAATATATGGTGCCATTTCAAATGAAATACTATTGAATGCGTATCTATTAAGTGAGACTGGTTCTTATCCCCCCAAGGTTGACCAGTCTCGTATTCTAGGTTTAGGAACGAGAAATTAATCAAAACACTTGAAGGAACGTACGTTCTTGTGTTATCATTTCAATATAGTCTTCCAAGATTATATAAGCCTAAGGTCAAAGAAACTGTTGTTTTTTTGACCTTTTTTGTTAATATTAAAATAGGCTTATAAAATTGAAGGGAAGTACAGAATTGGAAAAGAAAACAATAATTAGACCTGTAAAATTTGATTATTTTCAATTAGTATGTGTTGAATCCGATGGTAACGGCAATACAAAAGAGTTAAATTTTGATTTTATTCAATGGATGAATTTAATGAATAATATTATAGATATTGAAGATCGAACAATCAGACACTATGGTGAAAGAATTAGAATAGATGAAATTAAGATAGATGGTGAGTCAGGATTTGGGTTATTACATTTTTCTAGGTTAAGAGAATCGAATATCCCAACAAAGACTTTGATAACAAAGAAAGAATTAGAGGATATTGGATTAGGAGACGACGAGTATATCGCAGAGGATATATCTGCATTATACGATGAAGAGAACTATGTTTTAATGCTTCAAAGAAATGTTCATAGCCTTTCTCCGTCCGGAGTTGCAGAATATATTAATTATTTTTGGAATGACTCACATCCAAATCATTATGTAGAGCTCAGACCTGTTATGAAATTGGATTCTTTTAATGATGGGTTTGGGAAGGATATCTTTAGGAAGATTGTTCTTAAAACTGCAGACACACCTGCAAAAGTAGGCGGAGTGTTTGACAAACTAACAACTCCTTTTGGGAGGGCTTTTCGGGAGCTTGAAGCTTTAGAAGGTGTAAATATTGAAATTACTGTTTCTGCGTCCAGAAGTAAAGAAAATTTGAATTTCGATGAAGTCATTGAAGCATTAAATGAATTGAAAGCAAATCAAGCATTATTTGAAAAAGCTAAGATATCAGGCAAAGATACAGAAGAATCAAAAGTGGAAGTTGTTGACTTATTGGATGGGAAAGTTCAAAGTGTAATACAATTTACAATACCACTTAAAAAAGCTTTAGCTTCTAATATTGTGCAAGCTGAAATGATTCATGAGTACTCGGCTTTAGGTAGAGATAAAAAAAGGGAAATAGTAGAAAATAAATCTAAAAAGAAATGAGTGAGATGGGATTATGAAGAAAGTAGTGGAAGTTATCTATAACATTTATCCATTGGTTTTTGGCATAATCTCATTTCTATTTTTTTTATTTTTTAGTATAGACTACACGATAATGGGATTTCAGGATGTGTTGAATTCAATAATAACTTTTAGTTCTATCATTATAGGTTTCTATACAGCTATGTATGGCGTATTGATATCATTGAATAATACGGATATCTTTAAGAAATTTCGGAATAATAAAATTGATGGAACATTAAAGAAACAGTTATATGAATCTTTAATCATATCATTTTTGATTCTCATTGTATCAATAGCTTTACAAGTTTTGATGAACTATCAAGGGGTAATTACAGAATTAACATTTTTTTCTTGGTCATTCTTATTAGGATATTTTTTGTCCACTTCTTTTAGAGCGATTAGTTTATTGCTAAGAATTATGTTTAATCATAACGAAAAGACCAGGGAATCGACAAAAGATAATATAAGCGAAAAAACAAGAGAAGAAATAAAAGAAAAATTAAGAAAATAATTTCAGCTATATTCGTTCCAGCTTCTATTGAAAAAAAGACTCCCAAATAATCACACCCAGACTGGCTAAACAAACCTTAGCCAATCTGGGCTTTTTCACTATACGCTTTCCAAATACGTTCTATTATCGAAGTCAGTTAGCTCACGAAGCAGTTCCGCTTTTTTCAATTGCTCCGGATTTTGATCGAAAAATTGAGCTACAGCTTTAATGCTATTTCTTGCAGGAATAAATTCTTCGTTATCAAATCCTTCTAATGCTAATAAAATTTGTATTAAGTGCAATGGGATCATAAGTCACCTCCTAATACAATAGTATCAAAGGAGGTCGTTAATACCTACAGATTTCTGAAACCGTTTTAATAAGAAGGTTTTTCTTTATAGATCATCGAAAAGCAGCCATTCTTCCAACATTTTCCCAACATCTCTTCTATTATATACTGAAATCTATTGATGTGTCGTGAAGTGTTCCGATAACTACCTTCCATAGAATACCTCGCGGTAGCAGGCATT
>CAXYVG010000211.1:0-2881 GCA_964292325.1 uncultured bacterium
CGCAGAGAAAGGCGTGAATATAAATATGATAAAACCAATTGTAAAAGATATATTGTTTTTAGGACAAAAATCAGAAGAGGCAACTAAGAATGACATGGTAGTAATTGATGATTTAATAGATACATTAAGAGCAAACTTAGAGAATTGTGTTGGATTGGCTGGGAACATGATAGGAGTAAGAAAACGTATATTGGTATTTACTGTCGGAGGCTGTATTGTACCTATGATAAATCCAGTTATATTAAAAAAAGAAAAGCTTTATGAAGCAGAAGAGAGTTGTTTATCTTTAATGGGATTTAAAAAAACAAAGAGATATGAAATGATAAAGGTAGAGTATCTTGACCGAAATTTTAATAAGAAAAAACAAGTGTTTACTGGATTTACAGCACAAATAATTCAACATGAAATGGATCATTTCGAGGGTATAATAATCTAATTACCATACCCCTATTTTCCTATTATTCTGGAAAGGATCAATTGAAATTTGAAGTTGAATCTCCTAAATCGATGAATATAATGTAGCGACGGAGGTGGAAAGTATCCCAGTAAAACATATTGGTAAACCCTCAGAAGCTCCATTAGATCGACTTCATCGGTTTTTTCATGAACTAATTTTAGAAATACTCAGTGGTAGACGCAAGTGTAAAATATAGGCTGGGCTTACCGAAGACTCCTTATTAAAAAAATGAAAAGTGGTGATTGATAAAGACACGATGGAAGCATTGTGTCTTTATTAGTCGCTTGTTCTTGTATGAATTTTTCTGCGAAGTTACACTAAAAAAATATGATATTTTTTTACCTTTTGGGTAAAAATAATTATTGTATTGAAAGTGATCTAAGTGTTATACTTAAATTACTCTCACGAAAGGATTCTTTTGCTGATGCAAATTAATTATACGAATAGTAAGGTTAAAAACGTATGTACTAGCTTCAAAGAAGCTAAAAAGAAATTCAGTGGCATTGTGCCAGAAAAACTACATGCTACTATAAATTTTATTGAAAATGCCAATAACATTACAGATATTATTAATTATATCCCCTTCCATTTTCATAATTTAAAAGGTTCCAGAAAAGGAGAGTATGCGATCGATATTGGCGGAAGAACTTCTGGCTGGAGATTAATTATTATTCCGATCAACGACAATGGAAGCGCGTGTTCTAACGATGAAGTTTACGGCAAAAATGCCGTAAATATAGTCATTGTTCAGTTAGAGGAGGTGACAAATCACTATGAGTAAAATTGAATATCAAGAATTACTAGCATTTCATCCTGGATATTATATTTTAGATATCATAACAGATATGGGGATAACTCAAAGTGAGTTTGCCAAAAGATTAAACACGACCGATAAAACATTGAGTAAATTACTGAACGGAGAAATATCTTTATCAGATGACATTGCCCAGAAACTAGCACAAATGTTAGGGACTACTGTTGATGTATGGTTAAAACTTCAGCTTGCATATAATGAAAAAGTTCTGACCATCAAGCAACGTAAAGAACTTGATGAGGAAAAAGAATATCTAAAACAAATTGATTATCGTTATTTCAGTAAGTTGAAATTAGTTGAAGATACCAAAAATCCTGAAGAAAGAATTAAAGAATTGCGGAAATTTTTTAAAATTTCATCATTACAAGTATTAAAGCAAAAAGACTTTTTGGTTGCTTGCCGAACTGTTGTTACAAGCGTTAGTGAAAAAAATATTATGAACTCGAATGCTTGGGTGCAGACTGCTTTAAATCTCGCAGAGCGAATTGATTGTAAGTTTTATAATAAACAGTTATTGGAAAGTTTTCTTCCTGAAATAAGAAGTATGACTTTGCAAGAGCCATCTGTTTTTTATCCGCGTTTATATGAAATATTTAGAGAATGCGGCGTTGCTTTTGTTTTATTGCCTCACCTTCCCAATTCCGGTGTAAATGGAGCGGTAAAATGGATTTCTAAAGAAAAAGTGCTGCTTGCACTTAATAACCGAAGATTAAGTGCAGATACTTTTTGGTTTTCTTTATTCCATGAAATCAAACATGTATTACAACAAAAGCTTAAATCAACCTTTATCAGCGGAAATCCGTCTGATTATGGTCCAATTGATAACGAGCTTGAAGCGGAAGCAGATTTATTTTCTGGCGACTATCTGATTCCTAGAGAAGACTATACCAAATTTGTAAGCAACTCGAACTTTAACCAAAGTAATATTGAATGTTTTGCAGAGCAAATAGGAATACATCCGGGTGTAGTTGTAGGTAGACTTCAATATGATCATCACTTGCCATACAGCTACCTTACACATTTAAAGATAAAATATATAATAGGATAAATCTGAATGACTACAGGCAGCTTCTTAAAAAAGCACTTTCCTAAACCAATGAATATAATGTAATAACGGAGGTGAAAAGTATGTCAATAAGACATATTGATACCCCCCAGAAGCAGTATTAGATCGACTTCATCGGCTTTTTCATGAACTAATTTTAGAAATACTCAGTGGTAAACGCAAGTGTAAAATCTAGGCGCTTATTTTTATTCATGCCTATGATCCAGTTTTCATTGCAGAGAAGGTAGCTTTTACGCCTATTAATAAGACTCTTGATATCAATGACGCGATTACGGCAACCGTAACAGGTATTGAAGGGGTTGGAGGAGTCGAAACACGAGGAAAATTCAGGCTGGGTCTGCCGAAGACTCCTTACTAATGTTAAGTGATCAGTTACAATGAGGCTGTTGCACTAGAAAATGAGTGTGACGGTCTTTTTTATGAGGAAGATAGGGACGCCTGTGTATTCTTTCAGTTTTAGTAGTTGAATCTGTCATTAGCATATGTGTGAACTATTGATTACTTCCTAACTTAAAGAGAAATTAGATATCTCGTTGAATATATA
>CAXYVG010000212.1:0-2790 GCA_964292325.1 uncultured bacterium
CTTCTCGATGGGCTAGTACAATTTAGACGCGGTGATTTTGAAGCTCACCGAGATCTTTTTAAGGGACTAAAGGCAGAGCAAAAGCCACATACCTTATTCATTACCTGTTCTGATTCAAGGGTTGATCCCAATATGATCACTGGCACTTTGCCGGGCGAACTATTCATTATTCGTAATATAGCCAATTTAGTGCCTCCTTATCGAGACACTCCGGAATACGTTTCGACTACGTCGGCTATTGAATATGCGGTACTTGCTTTGGAAGTGGAAAATATAATTGTCTGTGGACATTCTAATTGTGGGGGATGTGCTGCTTGCTTACAGCCCGAGGAAACGTTAGAGATGATGCCTCACACTCGTCATTGGCTAGAACTGGCAAGTCCAGTGCGGGATCGTGTACTAAGAGAAATTCCAGCAAGTGACCCAGAGGCTCGAGAATGGATGATGGAACAGGCCAATATAGTAGAACAGCTAAAACATTTGACGGCATACCCATACATTTACCAGAAGATGCTTAGAAAACAATTAACGATAAGTGGTTGGCATTACATTATTGAAACGGGTGAGGTATTTATTTATGATCGATATGTAGACCAGTTTCTGTTAGCCAATGGGTAGAATCAGTATGGGTTGTGACTGTGGAAAGATAGAGAAAAGCTCACCGAGTAGTTTAAAATACTGCATGGTGAGCTTTTTATTGTGTTCTATTTTGTATACGTGTTATGATTAGGGATAATGATACTATATGTAACGCACTAAGAAAATGATAGCTGCATTGTTAGTCTGTCGTGGCTTGGCTATAGGGCTTTGCTTGCGTCCTTCGTAAAGCCACTCAGCCCTATAGCCAAGCCACGACGATTGCCTGCAAAATATTTAGTGAGATATATAGTAAGATTTTGTTTGTGAGAGGTTAACTATGAATATATTATCAACGGAAAATTTAGAGAAGAGTTATGGTATGAAAGTCTTGTTTAGTAAGATTTCTTTTGGCATTGATGAAAATGACAAGATCGGTTTGATTGGTGTCAATGGTACAGGGAAGTCTACTTTTTTAAAAATTCTTGCTGGTTTGGAAGAGGCGGATCAGGGGAAGATCACAGTCGGCAATAGTGTCGAGGTGCAGTATTTATCGCAAAATCCAGAGTTTAATCCAAGTGATACGGTACTAGAGCAGGTGTTTAAAGGGCATTCCCCGTTAATGAAATTATTGAGAGAATATGAGCAGGTATTGCTAGCGGCTAGTGAATGCCCGGAAGATGAAGAGTTGCAAAAACGTCTGATTGTCCTTGGGCAGCAGATGGATGCTATGAATGGATGGCAATTAGAAAGTGAAGCCAAAAGTATTTTGACGAAGCTTGGTATTACTGACTTTACGGCACAGGTGGGAAATTTATCAGGCGGGCAGCGCAAACGAATTGCCATGGCAGGAGTGCTCATTCATCCTGCTGATTTATTAATTTTAGATGAACCGACGAATCATATTGATAATGATACAGTGGCTTGGCTGGAAGAGTATTTGCATAAACGCAGGGGCGCGTTATTGCTGGTTACTCACGATCGTTATTTCTTAGATCGAGTAGTGAACCGAATTATTGAACTTGATAAAGGGGATTTGTATAGCTATACAGGAAATTATAGTAATTTTTTAGAACTGAAAATGCAACGTGAAGCGGATCAAGAAGCGAGTGAGAGTAAACGCCAGAATTTACTACGTAATGAATTAGCATGGATGCGTAGAGGAGCTAGAGCAAGGACGACGAAGCAAAAAGCTCGCATTGAACGATTTGAACAATTGAGTGCGGAAAAAGTGGATCTGAGTCAAGATAAGATGGAGATTACCGCTGGTGCTAGTCGTTTAGGTCGCAAGATTATTGAACTGGATCATGTTAGTAAGATGTTTGATCAGCGAACGGTAGTTAATGATTTTAGCTATATCATTCTTCGTAATGATCGTATGGGTATTATTGGACCAAACGGCAGTGGTAAATCGACGTTATTGAATATGATTATGGGACGGGTGATTCCTGATCGTGGAGTCGTGGATATTGGTCAGACTGTGAAAATTGGTTACTTTTCACAAGAAAACACCGATATGGATGAAAATTTGCGAGTGATTGAATATATCAAAGAAGTGGCAAACTTTCTGCCTGCTGCTGATGGTGGCGTGATTACAGCCTCACAAATGCTAGAGCGCTTTTTGTTTTCGCCAGACGCGCAGTGGACGCCGATTAGTAAACTGTCAGGTGGAGAAAAACGTCGTTTATATTTGCTGCGAGTCTTGATGGCCGCTCCTAATGTATTATTGCTAGATGAACCAACCAATGATCTAGATATTCAGACATTGACTATTTTAGAGGATTATCTCGATGAATTTCCAGGAGCTGTTGTTGTTGTATCGCATGATCGGTATTTCTTGGATCGCATCGTAGAAAAAGTATTTGCTTTTAGCGGTGATGGCTCAATTACACAATATGTAGGTGGATATTCTGATTATTTTGAGGTCATCGCACGTCAGGAAAGTGATGATAGCAATCAGGAGAAAAACGTAGCAGATAAAGAAGTGCAAAAAGAAAAAACCAAAGACCGGGTTCGTAAATTTACATTTAAAGAACAAAAAGAATATGAAGAAATTGATGCGATCATTGCGAGTGTGGAAAGCGAAATCAAGATCGTTGCTAGTCGTATGAACACATCGGGTAGCGACTTTAGTCTACTACAAGAGTTAACCGTCATGCAGCAAGAACTAGAGGCGAAACTGGAAACCCTACTAGAACGCTGGACCTATCTCAA
>CAXYVG010000213.1:0-2766 GCA_964292325.1 uncultured bacterium
TGAAAGTAATCCATCTCATTCCCGTTCTGGACTTGATCGTCGATCAGGGACCACAAAAAGAATTGCGTTTCTTGAGGCACTGCTTCATTGATACCTCTAGTGACGTAGCGGTTATTCTTTGATTTGAACATGTTTTATCCTTCTCTCATCATCGTTTTAGGCAAAAAGAAAGGCCAAGATCCGCGTATGGGTCTTGGCCTTCTTATTTGTCTGATGGTTCATGGATATAATATATATTTCAAATTGGGACTGTTTCAGGCATCAGGTTGCCCACAAAAATCCCTAAACCAGGTCCCTCACTCACTATTTAGCAAAAGAGCTCTGAGTTATTCCGCAAACATTACATAATGTAAACAGAAAATACGACATTTATAACACTTGAAAGAAGCCATCGAACCAAAGCCTCTTTTCAGGCTTAAATTAAATTGCAAATATCTCGAACACCATCAAAAGCTCTTCGATGTTTATGATCTCGAAACCAGTTAATAACATCTCTAGCTTTATCAATAATAAGTTCGGGGTATTCACCACTTTGTCCATCGTCATCATGATAGCTTTCTTCCACACAAATATCGATGCGATTTCCTCCAAAAGAATATGTATATTCTTTCCTGCGTGTATACTTGCCATCTGAACTCGAACCACCATGAGTGCTCTCGATTGTTTCTGTAATCCCAATAAATCTATCATACTGAGTGACAAACTGGTACAAAAACTCAACTTCATTGTCTCTCAATCGGCTGCTCCCTAATTCTATCTCTCTGCTAATCAGTTTCTTTTTTTCGGTCTTCTCACTTGGAGTCATAATAATTTTTCCTTTCTCTTCTTATGATGCCGTTGTAAAAATCTGTTTTTGAATAGCCAGGCACTCCTGCAAACCGTCAATTGCTTCCTCTGTAGAATCAGTTTGCGACTTTCTGAGTTTCACAACCTTATAGGAGTTTGCCTTAGCAAGCTGCCTTGTATAGTCAAAGACAATGTTCATCAAGGTGTCCAGTTGCTCTGCAGAAACTACAATTTCGCTTTCACTGGATTCCATGCGCTCCTTCATCTGGTTCAGCTCATCAATTAAGGTATCCAGAGTGCTTTCCTCGAGTTTGCCTGCACGAACCTCATCTAAATAGGCGATGAAAGTATTATTGAAGTCCTTTTCACATTCCGGCAATTCGATTTTTTCCTGGGTCTGCTTCTTTTTTTCTTTAAACTTTCCATAGGCAATACCTCCAGCCGTAGCTGCTACCACAACTGCAGTAACAACCGCCGCTACAGGGTGCTTTTGTACAGCGTCTTTTACAACAGAAAATACAGATTTCGAAGCAGTAGCAGAGGCGGATGCAGCTTCCACTACAGTGCTATTTTCCGTATTCGGAATCGTGACTTCTTTAAGATGCATCGTGATTCCAGTACGGTCTCGAACCACGCTGCCGAATCTCTTCAATGCCCCAGTTTTCAATCCTACATACACATCATCGGGCACTTCATATGCTACCTGAACAATTGCCATATTAATCCTCCTTTGACTGTTGTTTGATCATGCCATTAGTATCCAGTAATGCATCGTTCTGTCGCTGTTCATCAGATAATATTTGTAAAATATTTATACATTTCATCATATTTCGGAATCATCCAGAATTCCTCCGATCTGTACCTGAACTGCCAAAAACTTGTTACTTAACTCCTTCTGATATTTTATTAGTATGATAATCGCTTTTCCAGATTACTTCCGGCTTCGATATTAAATATAGTTCAAGTTTTTCTCTCTCGGCTTCTGTCAGCCTGTGCGTTTGGGCAAGACCGCCCTCCGGAGCCGATACCCAAAGATCATAGTATTTTTTATCATCTGTATCTTGATAAATGGAAACACCTGATGGCTTACTAAGATACTCATAGCCTTTAGGTACATCGGTCAGTTTCACAGTCCAAACATATCTTGTGTGAAAATAGCCTCTCTTGACCGGACGGCTTAGTTCAGGAATTCTCCATTCCTGTCCCTGTTTGAATGCTGACCGGATTTTTGCCCTTCTGATCCATTGCCTCACAGTTCCCGATTTCACTCCGATCGACTCAGCATACTCCTCCACCGTAAGAATCTTAGCGGGGAACTCGATGATGTTCATTGTGGTATCATGTCGGCCGGATATACGTTTATTAAAATCCACAGTTGCTCCCCGTGTATGCACCAGATATAACACTGCCCCTCTGCTACTTAAAGAATATTCGTAAG
Organism: uncultured bacterium; assembly: GCA_964292325.1. Lineage (GTDB taxonomy): Bacteria > Bacillota > Negativicutes > DSM-13327 > DSM-13327 > CTSoil-075. The sequence continues at coordinate 2,225 of CAXYVG010000213.1, forward strand.
ACCACCAGTCCTCAAGGGAATTGAATAGCGTAGTCTTTTCGACCTTTTCCTTAAACTGGCTTAGGAAGTTAATCATAGTTGTCGCATATGTCGGATCATCATCTCCATTAGTAACTCCTCTTTCAATGTATTTGATGTGCAGATCTAGTTTATGCAGAACTTCTTCCTTTGACGTCATGTATTGTTGATTAAACAGTTTTAGTTTGTCTTCTAACGAGAACTGAGATTCCCACTCGTCTGCGGCTGCAACTAACTGGGAATAGTAAAGATCTTCAATATTTTCGGTTTCCTTATGTCCTTCCATTGTTCCTCCCCCCCAAAAAAAACGTATTGCCGTTCAACGATTTACCACAGTATAACAGTCACACATTAATTCGTCAAGAATAATTCGTTGAACGGTTCAACGAATTTGAACAAAAAAGAAGGCCGAAACCCCGGTATTACAAGGTTCCTGCCTATGCTTATTTTTTCTGCTTTTTATCCATCCAACACATCTCGCCAAGAATGTTGTCACAACGCCATACTCCCCAAAAAAATGACCT
>CAXYVG010000214.1:0-2750 GCA_964292325.1 uncultured bacterium
ATTGATGTATTGGTAATGCTCTAGAAGCAAAGTAGTATAAAAAAGCATTTCGATAGATGCTATATAGAAATTGTTAGTCTGCCGGGAATAGGCTTTGTGTGTTATATAATAAATACTTGTGTTGAAGGGGTACGGCAACGATTCGTGTAAAAAACAGCCACAAGACAGTATTTCCCATAATTCAGGAATGGAGATACTGCCTTGTGGCTGTTTTTAATAAGAACGTTGTGAGTATAATCACTCTGTTATATTTGGAATTTCATTAACATAGTCTGGAAGATTATTAAGTATATCTTGTAAGTTTTTTGCATTATCTAGCATTTTCATTGTATCACTATGTGGATATGCATATATCCCATTCCAAAAATATTCATCATACTGATTGCGATTAGTAAATGCAAGTATTGGGTTATCAAAAGAAAATTGAGCATTTCTATCATTTGTATTTCCACGTGCATCAACTTTTATCCATTTATCATGCACATAAATTGCATTAAAACAATGAGCGCAATACCCAATAGAGTCATCATCAGCAAGTGTAATATGTTGAAAGCAAAAACCTGTTGGAATCTTTTGAGATCTTAATAGTGCAGCAAGAAGATTTGATTTTGCATGACAAATGCCTGTTTTATACTCAAGAACATCAGAAGCTCTTGCTGTAATAATCTTTGATTTTATATCAAATGAATGTGGTATTTCATCTCTTACATATTCGAATGCTATTCTTGCCTTTTCTGTATCATTATTTATTCCCTTAAATAGTTCTTGAGCTTTAAATACAATATTTTCAGAGGAATAATTTATATACCTATCTTCTTTTAAAAAGTCAGTTAAATTCATATTATTTGTCCTCTCCTCAAAAGTTTATTACTGAAAAACCTGGCGAACTATTCCTCCCAAAATCCTCAACGACTTGTTCAATATTTTTCAAATCCAATATACTCACTCCTCAAGTAGTCACCAAACCTTAATGTTTAGGAATATTATACCATTATATATTATTTTTATAAACCTATAAGTATTTACTGATACAATATATTACATGCAAATATTCATCCTGAAAAGTTCATCGCTCTTTATGGCGAATTTTCATATCAGGCGAAAAGTTGGGATTATTCCCGACGGGTTATCTGTAAAATAGAAAAACGCCGAGAAGAACTCTTTGGTGACCGTATTATACTTCGTGAAAAAAGACGAGTAAGACCAAAGATTTCCCAATTAGTGATGTTGCTAGAAAAGCAATCACTGAATACTTGAACACGAGAAAATTTGAATTTGATGAACCTTTTTTTCTATCAAAAAAACAAAATAACGGCAAGGCTCCTCTTCAACGAGATCAAGCTTATAAAATCATAAATAATGCGGCCAGGGAGATTGGCATCTAAGAGAAAATTGGTACCCATACCCTGCGAAAAACATTTGGATATCATGCTTATAAATCAGGTGTTTCGATTGAAGTACTACAAAAACTTTTCAATCATTCGACATCATTTATTACACTAAGATATATAGGCATTACCCAAGATGATCTTGATGGTGTTTATTTGAATCTAAATCTATAATAAAGGTGTCATCCTAGATAACTGCCAACCTAGCGCCCATATCAAAGGCTTTCTGGCAGTCGAGGGGGTATTGTTCTATTTTCACTTGATCCTTGTGTTTTTCGTCAAACATTGAGGCTGCATATTTGGAGTAGTCATCAAACTGGTAGGTATCTTGGGATAGCAAAAATTCTGAGCTTCCATTTAGTATTTTCTGGCAACATTGTTTATAGTATTGAAATAAATTTTCATAATTATAATATTTCACAAGTTCCTCTGGGATATTCATCGTATGGATATCCTTTGGAACATTCATCGTATAAATGAAACCGGACGACACTTTGCCTTTGAAAACTGATCCATGACCATAAGTGTAGGTCACGCTCGAAAATAGCAGACGTTCCAAAAAGGATTGCATTGCGCCAGTGATATTAGCAAAATATATAGGTGTTCCCAATAGTAAAGCATCACATTCTGTAATTTTTTCTAGGACACTCGTTAGGTCATCTTTCATAGCACAGTGCCCAATATGCCTGCTGCTTTTTATTTTACAGGCAAAGCAACTAGTACATCCCTTGAAATTCAAATCATATAAATGTATGATTTCGATGTCTGCCCCTACAGATTTAGCTCCTTCAAGAGCTTTTTGCAATAATGTAGCGGTATTCCAGTTTTTTCTCGGACTTCCGTTAACAGCAATTACTTTCATATAAACCTATCATCTCCTATTTCCTTATGTAATTGATTTTAACTTATAGAATCATTATACTGATAAGGAACCAATAAACAAGTACGCACTTTTTTGTGCCTTATATAATAGTTAGTTAAGGAGATATTAACGAATGGAAAATTATGATGATGATTGTCCTATTTTGCATGCACTAAACATTATCGGCGGAAAATGGAGACTATTAATTTTATATCACTTATTAGATGGCGGTCTGCGTTATAACCAATTAAAAAGAAAACTGTATGGAATCACTAACATTATGCTTACACGTTCTTTACGACATTTAGAAGAACATTGTCTTGTCAAACGTATTCAGCATTCGGAAATACCACCACATGTTGAATATTTTCTAACGGAGCATGCAAAAAATCTTGTTCCTGCACTGGTGATTATTACAGAATGGGGAAAAGAACAAATGTTGCTGGAAAAGGGTGAATAAAGGCTTTTGCTTTTCCATGAAACTGGGTTAGAGGATTAAA
>CAXYVG010000215.1:0-2711 GCA_964292325.1 uncultured bacterium
TGAATTGCATTCTTGAGAACCTGGCGGAGCATCTTTCGGCGTATTATGTCGCGTTATTTTTTAAAAATACTAGTTATGCAAAAGACTCTATAGTCTGGTGATCAACTTTTTTACCAAACAATGATTTAATCTGACTGTTCTTCCCTACTAATGTTCATGAACAATAAAGATGCGGTGAGTAAAGCTCCGGCAGCGAAGATATAAACGAAGGAGGTAGCCATATTGCCACCAGCTGCCTTGGTGATCGCGCCCATGACCGTAGGGGCGATTGTGCTGCCAAGGTAAGCGCAGAACAGCCCAATTCCGTTGGTTCTGCCGACTACTTCCACCGGCAACTTTTTAATTATGAGGACTGGCAGATAAATGGCTACGAATCCCGCAGCAAAGTTAACAATGGTTTGGACTGCAATAACACCGGTTACTGACATCGTTCCCTGATACATGAAGTATAAGACAACGGTACTAATAGCTGAAATGCTGACAGCGACCATTTTGTTTTGTTTATCTGTCAATCGGTCCATAATAAAGCCACTAATTACACACCCGGCAAGGGAACCAAAGCCGGGTATGGCTTGAAGGTTGCCCGCCGCCTTGATATTGATGTTGAATACCGTAACGAGATAGGTGGGCATCCAGTTGCCTAAGCCCCACATTAAGGTATATGTCATAAAATAGGCCACCATCAGGTACCAGACCATAGGAATTTTCAAGATAGTAAGCAAGGGAATGTCAACTTTAGCCACCTGTTTGGTGCTTTTTTCCACTGCGTCAGTAACGAGCGCTCGAGCAGCCTGCATTCTATTCCCACTAAAGGTCGCGTAGTAAATTATGATGATGACAAGGCCGACTCCGCCGAGGATAAAAAACAATTGTCTCCAACCTAGGCTCTCAATTAGCTGGGCTGCTATAATCGGAGCAAATATCATAACGAAGCCACTAGAGGACAAATACAACGACATTGCTTTGGCCCGATCTTTAGTGTCAAATATCTGAGCGACTGCTACAGCGGCGCAGGCAGAAAATGGAGCCTCTGCAGCACCAAAGAGGAAGCGGACCGCTAGCATGGAAGTCAAGCCTCCCACCAAGCCAGTAGCTGCGGTGAAGACCGACCAGCAGAAAACGATGATTAGCAACACTTTTGTGGGTCCATACTTGTCAACGAGAATTCCTCCTGGGATCTGCATCGCCATATATCCCAAAAAGAAGATACTGAAAATCTGCCCTACACCCACTGGATCGATACCAAATTCTTGGGCGATGGGCATCGCCGCAAAGCTGATAACCGTACGATCTATCCCTCCTAATATCCATCCAAGGAACAGAATAAAAAGCACCAGATACTTATAATTAGGCCCTACTGTTGTCTTAACTTCCATCATTAAATCCCCTTTCTTGAATTTTCTTTGTAATGAATATCTCTTATGATTCCAAAAGTTTCAACGCGGCATGAACAGATAGCTTAACACCAATTGCCAGAGATTCTTCGTCTATGGTAAATTTGGGATGATGTATTGGGTACAGGGTCCGTCCCCCTGGATTGCCAGTGCCAATAAATATGAAACAACCTGGTGCTTCATTGAGATAAAAAGCAAAGTCTTCGCCGCCCATAAGCGGCGTCATATCCTCTATAGCCTGCTTACCCCAGAGATTTTCCACTGTTTCTTCAACAATCCTAGTTATCGCTACATTATTCTCCACCGAATCATAGCCATAATGATAATCTAATGTGTAGGTTGCACCATGAGCGGCTGTGATGCCGTCAAGGACTCTTTTGATTTGTTCAGTTGCCTGCTGGCGGACGTCCTTAGTGAAGCTGCGAACCGAGCCTTGCAGTGTAACAGTATCGGGAATGATATTATTCGCTGTACCGCCGTGAAAGGTCGTTACAGAGATAACTAACTTTTCCAAAGGGTCAAGGTTTCTGGCAACAATCTGCTGCAAATTGGTTACGACTTGGGCACCGATAGCCACGGGGTCAATGGTAAGATGTGGCTGGGAAGCATGCCCCCCTTTGCCTTGGATAGTGACATCAAAGGTATCAGACGCTGCCATCGCCGGACCATAGACAATGCCGATTTTTCCGGTGGGAATATGGTTCATTACATGGAGTCCTAATATTTTATCCACACCAGCCATTGCCCCCGCCTGGATCATTTCACGGGAGCCACCAGGAAACAGCTCTTCGGCGGGTTGGAATCTAAATCGCACTTCGCTTTGGATTTGATCCTGTGTTTGGGAAAGAATTGTTGCTGTTCCCAGTAGCATGGCCGTATGGGCATCATGACCGCATGCATGCATAACTCCAGGATTTTGTGATGTAAACTCAAAACTGTTTTCTTCTTGCATTGGCAAGGCATCCATATCAGCACGTATTGCCAAAACGTTTCCCGCCAGACTACCAATTAGACGAGCCATTACGCTTGTCTTAGTAGGACGAGACACTTCCAATTTTTTCAATGTACACAATTTATCATAAACAAATTGAGCTGTTTTTTCTTCTTGAAAGGATAATTCCGGATACTTGTGTAGTTGTCTGCGCCAAGTGATCACATCTGCTTTGGTTTGGTCAATCAAGTCCTCAATCCCTATCATCATTTAATCAAACTCCTCCTCATTAAGAAACATTAACGCAACTGTTGCTAATCTTATTATAATTTCAATATACTGAAAATACAAGACTTATTTAATCTGCTTTTAAAATTTTTTTCATC
>CAXYVG010000216.1:0-2651 GCA_964292325.1 uncultured bacterium
GTTTTGGCAGCGTAAATGGTATAAATTTAGAAAAATTTCATCCGGCGCGCAGCATGCAGAAAGCACAACGACTATTAAATAAGCATTCGATTCCTTCTGATGCATTAGTAATTGGATTTGTTGGCCGTTTAACGACGGACAAGGGCATACCAGAGGCGATTGAAGCGTTTCAGGAACTGAAACAAAATTTTACTACGATATTCTTAGTTCTAGTTGGTAATTTTGAGGATGGGGACCCTTTGCCTAAACATACAGTCGAGTTGATTGCGAATGATCCCCAAATTATATTGACGGGTTTTAGTCAGCAGGTTGCCGAGTATTATCACATTTTTAATTTGCTATGGCTGCCAAGTCATAGGGAAGGGTTACCAACGGTGTTGTTAGAGGCCGCAGCTTGCGGACTTCCCGTAATCGCTTGTAAAACGACAGGATGCGTTGATGTAGTTGATGATGGTAAAACGGGCTATCTAGTGACGGTGGGTGATAGCAAAGCTCTGGCTACCTATACAAGAAAACTGCTATATAATACATCACTCTCGATTGCGATGGGAAAGCGCGGCAGAATGCGGGTAGAGGAACGTTTCCAACAAACTAAGGTCTGGGAAAATAGCAAACAATATTATCAGAAACTATTAATTCTCAATCAAGAAAATAGGAAGGCACATCAAAGGAAATCATATAGGATCATCAAAAGAGCATTCGATTTATTTGGGGCACTGTTCTTATTAATGATCTGTTCTCCTATCATGGCATTTGTAGCTATTGTAGTGCGCCTATATCTTGGAACACCAGTGATCTTTAAACAGATTCGTCCTGGTTTATATGGTAAGCCTATTTCTATTTATAAGTTTCGAACGATGACAGAGGAAATCGATACGGCAGGCAATTTATTGCCTGATCATTTACGGCTTACTGCGATTGGTAAGTTTTTGCGAACAGCAAGTCTGGATGAATTGCCTCAACTTTTCAATGTTATGAAAGGGGATATTAGTATGATAGGTCCCCGTCCGTTATTGGTGGAGTATTTGCCACTGTACTCTTTAGAGCAAGCGAGAAGACATGAAGTAAGGCCAGGGATTACTGGGTGGGCCCAGGTTAATGGGAGAAATACGATTAGTTGGGAAGAAAAATTTAGGTTAGATGTATGGTATGTAGACAATCAATGTTTATGGCTCGATATGAAAATCTTGTGGATGACCTTACAAAAAGTATGCAAAAGAGAAGGCATTAGCCAACAGGGACATGTTACAATGCCGAGATTTAAGGGTAGCGCACAATGGCAGGATTATTAATTGTTGGTGCAGGTGGTCACGGAAAGGTAGTCGCTGATACTGCATATGAGAGTGGTAGATGGGAAAAGATTGCTTTCTTAGATGACCGATATCCAGTATTAAAATCAATACTACAATGGCCAGTTTTGGGTACAATCTCCCAAGCATCCGTATTGATTGAGGAGTATTCAAATATTGTTGTTGCGATTGGTGATAATGTACTACGTTTTGAATTAGTTCATGGTTTTATTGAAATGGGGTTTGTTTTACCCGTCATTGTTCATCCCACGGCATTTGTTAGTAGATTTGCTCAAGTTGGACTGGGGAGTGTAATTTTTGCTCAGGTTGCTATTCACGCTGGAACGCATATTGGCATTGGCAGTATTGTAAATACGGGTGCTACGATTGATCATGATTGTTTAGTTGGTAATGGCGTTCATATTTCACCTGGTGTTCACCTCGCAGGAGGGATTACAGTGGGTAATTATAGCTGGATTGGGATTGGGGCATCGGTTATTCAGGAAATTTGTATCGGTGAACATGTAATGATAGGTGCCGGGGCAGCCATTCATACCATGATACCTAACAATGTAACAGTTGTAGGGGTTCCGGGGAAAGTGATCAAAAAGAAAGGGGGAAACGCTATTGCATGATAATACAAAGAATCTCTATGATACATTACCAGCAGAGCTTAGGTTGGTGTTATTGTGTTCAAAATTGAAGGTTGAGCAAAGGGAACGACAAGTCATTGATCAATTGCTTGTAGGACCAATTGATTGGGACTTTTTCGTATATTTAACATTGCATCATAAAGTATATCCTATCGTATATCGATATTTGAGTACTCTTTCTGTTGTACCGAAAGAGGCATTACTTGCTTTGCAGCAGCAAACAAATAAAAATATATCGCACACACTCCAAATGATGGCGGAGCTTATTCGAGTGTTAAAAATTATGGACATAAATGGAATTTGCGTGGTGGTGATGAAAGGCTTTCCATTGGCATATCAATTGTATAAAGATATAACGCTTAGACCTTCTCGTGATTTAGATATTTTGATACCGCCAGAAGAACTGGATAAAGCAAGAATGTTAATTGAGGAAAATGGCTATGTACTGAGACCTCCTATATCAAATTTGACACCTGAGCAGCTAAAACAATGGATGAAGAACAATCAACATATAGAGTATTGGCAACCGAATAAGGGGATATTATTAGAGATTCACTGGCGACTTGATTGTCATGGCATGGATATACCGTTATATCAAGCTAAAAACAGCCTCATCCAAGTGCAACTAGCAGGGCAGTCAATCAGTATTCTAGGCAAGGAAGAATCTCTTTTATATTTAGTATTACATGGTGCTGTTCATGCCTGGTTT
>CAXYVG010000217.1:0-2622 GCA_964292325.1 uncultured bacterium
GGCTACGAATCTACTTTCCTGAATTTTTGCAGGTATTTGCTGATTGGGAAGGCGTGGCGGCGTTAGTCGCATTACATGAATTTGCGACACCATCACAAGTTGTGGAAAAAGGCGTTGCTGGAATTGTGGCACGCTGGAAACAAGATAAGATACGCGCCGTTGGTATCAAACGGGCAGAACGCTTGGTAGAGGAAGCTAAAACGAGCACTGGTATTACAGAGGGCTTGATAGCTGCCAATATGGAGTTAACGATTCTTCTTGAGGATTATGACAGAAAAATGGAGCAGTATACTATGCTCATGGACATGGTAGAGCAGCTCATGCCACAAATACCAGGAGTTGCAGAAATACTAAAAATCAAAGGAATTGGTTTAGTCACTGCAGCAGGCTTCATTGCAGAAGTAGGCGATATAAGTCGTTTCTCCCATCCGAAGCAAATACAAAAATTTGCTGGGCTTAATTTGAGAGAAAACAGCTCAGGTAAGCACAAGGGCAAGTCGAGCATCAGCAAAAGAGGGAGAAAAAGACTAAGGGCCATCTTATTTCGAGCTATGATGCCACTAGTAGCGAAAAACAAGGAATTTAAGGCCATACATGTATACTATACGACTCGACCCAATAATCCGCTTAAGAAAATACAATCGTTAATTTTATTGTGTTGTAAATTAATTCGCGTGATGTACGCGATCCTAGGAAAAGCAGTTAGTTATGAGCCGGAGAAGCTACTTTCAGATATGAGGAAAGCTGAACTTCTAGCGGCATAATTATAAAATCGATCACTGATTTCAAAAGTAGTACATTGATAAAATGAGCCGGGATAGTTGCTAATTTTTCCATTAGGGCATAGACCCCGTAAAGGAGCAAACCAAACATCCACCATGCGGATAGGCAGAACGAGGGAATTTAGGGCCAGTATTATACTGAGACCCCGTGAGACATAGGAGGGTGGCCGCTGCATAACTTGTGGATTCCATGAGGCCGTAATAACCAATTTTTTCAAGCTGAAGTGTTCAGCATAGAGAGGTTATCCCTTTTTTTATCTTTTTCGGGTACTAAACGTTGTCCTATAGCATAAAAGCAAGTTTTTAAAATGTGAAATACTGCGAAATCGAGAGTATAAGAGAGATTAATTAAGATTATAGAAGGAGGATATAGTAAGTAATTCCCAATTTAAAATTTTAGGAGGCTAAAAGTATGAAAAGGTCAATCACGTTCTTATTGTTGTTTTGCATGGCGATGGTATTTACATCTTCAGTTGCTATGGCAGGTACAGCTCCCCGGTTGACAAACGTCAAAATTGACGCTTTTACTGCTAGTAACTATGGATACCAATGGAAATTAACTCCAGCCAGCTATCCCAAAAACATGTCTGCTTATTCATTTTCAGGCACTGAGTTATATATGGATGTTGTATATACTGGATATCCAAATTGGAACCTTACTTTTATTAAGGTGAATGGTTCGCAGTACACTCATTCACAACTATTTTATAGTCAATATAACATTACTAGCGGCGGAGTTATCGCTGGGTACGAAGTACTCTACAAAATACCTGCATCTTATCTGAATTCTTCTAATAATATTACTGTTCAATCTTACGGAACAAACGGCGGGTCTGCAAGTGACGCATCAACATATGTAAATTTTGCAAAATAATAGGTTAATTGCTTTTCAGGCAACTGGGAAACGAAACAGGGGCTGTCTTCAATAAGAAAATTGAGGCAGCTTCTTTTCATTGGATAGTGTCATAGGTGATAAAGTACCATATTCTTTACTTTTTTCTAAAACTCCTTCTTTAAGGTTTAAGCCGTTTAACGAGTAAATATATTGCCCCCGGCTAACGAGACCAGACATTTGTGGGTGGTGACAACTTTGCTGGTACTACCTCTAAATAGGATAAGGTAAGCTTTTAAAATCATTCTGGAATAATTTTGAAAACTTATTCCGGTTTTTTGTTCCATTACTACTCATACCCCTTTACCTACTATAATTATATAGAGTTCTAATCATCCTTATTTATCAGTAAACTATAATAGTTGTAGATATAATCATTGAAAAGTTGATCTTTTACACTATCAAATAATTCCCTATTTTTCTCGCTGTACTCATTTCTAAAATTAGAATCCTTATTTTCCTTTGAAACACTACTGAAATATGAACGACAAACTCGTCTAGCCAAGATTCTTGCTACTTTACAACTTAATTCAATAAATGTAAAACTGGTATCGCATTGCTCGCCCCGTGGTCCAATTGGATATAGCAAACTATGTTTGCTACGGGCATTAATAACCAAATATGTCTATGCAATTCCAAACACTGCAAAATTGGTAGAACGCTTACAAAGCGATATAAGGTTGCGTTATGACTGTGGTTTTGCACTTTGCGAAGGAATACCTTCTACGGCAACCTTTAGCCGCTTTATTCAGATGATTGCTGAAGAATCTTCTCTGCAGGGTATTTTTGATGAGTTAGTCCAAAGGGCTATTACAGAGGGGATTATAGACGGCGTCCACGTTGCTATTGATGCATCAAAAATTGATGCCTATGAAAAAACACTTCCTCGCAAGCAGATCATTCGCGATGGCAAACATGCAGATTGGGGTTCAAAGCAAGACACTAATG
>CAXYVG010000218.1:0-2597 GCA_964292325.1 uncultured bacterium
AGCAAATGCGGTAGAAGTTGGTGAACCGCAAGTACTGCAAAAGAAAAAGAAGAAAGCTTGGGTATGGGGACTATTGGCACTTTTAGTAGTTAGTTTTATGGTAAGTGCATTTTTTTCATTTGGTAAGTTTTGGAGTAACAGTGAAGTGACAGTACTGAATGTAGTTGGTAAGCAGGCAGATATTGCTCGCAGTATGCTGGAACATCAAAATTTGCGGGTTAGTGTATCCGAAGCATTTAATGATAAAGTGCCAGCTGGGTTTATTGTTTCGCAGTATCCTGAAGCCGGCAGTGTGGTAAAAGAACAGCGCATGATTGTTTTGGTGATCAGTAAAGGCGGTGAAGTAACTAACGTACCGGATCTGCGAGGACTTAGTCGCCGAGAAGCCGAACTGCAAATTAAAAATGCGGGCTTACTGGTTGGGAAGGTAGATGAACAGTTCAATGCGGATGTTCCTGCTGATACGATTATTACGCAGCAACCTAGGTCGCCCGCTCAGGTTAATAAAAATACACCGATTGACCTTGTTATTAGTAAAGGAGCCAGTCCGCGTAAACTTACAGTACCTGATTTTCGTGGTACGCCATTAGCTACTATTGGTACACAATTAGAAAGTTTAAAATTAAAACAGGGGAAAGTAACCGAAGAGGCGAGTGAAAAGTATCCAGCGGGCACTATTTTGAGTCAAAGTCCAGCACCTGGAGCGGAGGTTTCAGATGGGAGTGCAGTTGATTTTACAGTAGCAAAGGCAGCTGCGGCAACGAATACAGCGAAAAAATTATCGGTACAGATATCAGTGCCAGAAGGGGCTGCTCGCCAAACCGTACAGATTGTCGTAACGGATACCAATGGTCGACGTGTCATCTATGAAAATGCACATAAACCCGGTGATAGAATTGACAAGAAGGTTGAAGGAATAGGGCAACTAAGAGTGCAAGTATATAGTAATGGAGTATTGTTGCAAGAACAAACAATATAGCGGGAGGTAGCATGTTAGATGGAGTGATAATAAAAACATATAATAGTTTTTATTACGTACAGACTGCTGAAAAGGTAATCATGTGTAAGCTGCGAGGGCGTTTTAAAAAAGAGCGTTTTTCATTGCTAGTAGGCGATAAGGTTCAATATGAACTTACAGGACTGGGGAAAGGTATTATTGAAAATATATTACCACGACGTAGTATGCTCAGAAGACCTATGATTGCCAATATTGATCAAGTGATTCTCACTTTTGCTGCCGTAAATCCTAATATTAATACCATTCTCGTAGATCGATTTTTAGTGTTAGCAGAAATGTCGGAGCTAGAGATTATCCTTTGTATTAATAAAATTGATTTAGCTGATTCGGATGAACTGGAAAAGATTGCCCAGCATTATCGTAGCATTGGTTATAAAATTATGACCGTATCTGCGAAAGCTGGTATAGGCATTAATGAATTACGTAGTATGTTATACGGAAAAATTAGTGTTTTTGCTGGGCCATCTGGAGCTGGGAAGTCTAGTATTTTAAATAATGTAGAAGTCGGTTTGACGTTGACGACAGGTGAGGTTAGTGAGAAAATTGGTCGTGGTAAGCATACGACTCGTTTTGCTGAATTGTTACCATTGTCTGGCGGAGGATTTGTTGTGGATACGCCTGGCTTTAGTTTTACAGAATTTAATGATATGAAACCGACGGAATTAATGCATTGCTTTCCAGAAATATCAGAGGTAGTATCACAGTGTAAATTTAGCACTTGTGTTCATGATCATGAACCTCAATGCGCCGTTAAACAAGCCGTGCTGGAAGGACGTATTGATGAACGACGTTATCATTCCTACCTTGAAATATTAAATGAAATTAATACAAATAAGAAAGGGTTTTGAAGTTATGAGTAAAATTGCACCATCTATTCTTTCTGCTGATTTTTCTAAATTAGCAGAGGATATAAAACGAGTCGAAGTTGCGGGGGCCGATCTGTTACATATTGATATTATGGACGGTCACTTTGTACCGAACCTTACTTTTGGCCCACCAGTTGTAGCAGCAGTTCGCAATGTCACGACCTTGCCATTTGATGTACATATGATGGTAAACAATCCGCAGGATTTAATAGAGCCGTTTATCAAAGCTGGGGCTGATCTTTTAACAATACATGTAGAAACAGCGCCTCATCTGCATCGGTTGGTACAATCGATAAAGGAAAAAGGCGTAAAAGCAGCAGTCGCTTTGAATCCGGCAACATCATTATCGACGGTAGAAGAAATATTAAGTGAACTGGATATGGTGCTGATTATGACAGTGAATCCTGGTTATGGTGGACAAAAGTTTATTCCTCAAATGCTTAATAAAATTACGAGATTAAAACAGATGATTGAGAAGCAAAATTTGACTGTAGATATTCAAGTCGATGGTGGAATCAATTCTACTACCGCAAGACAAGTAGTAGCGGCTGGTGCTACTATTTTAGTAGCCGGTTCTGCTATTTATCAAGCACCTAATATTGAGCAAGCCATTCGTGATATTCGCGGTACTTGATTTTTCTCAATAATGCTGGTATTATATCCTGAATTCTGCAGTAAAAATGAATAAAAAAAGGCCGTTAGCCCAGTGAATA
>CAXYVG010000219.1:0-2452 GCA_964292325.1 uncultured bacterium
AATCACTAGATTTTTGATCAGAAAATATCGTGGGAGATCCTGAGCTATAATGAAACTCACTTTCTTTAATCCTAAATCCATTTTTTGCAGATGTTATCAAATTCCAACATATACCTGACTTTCCAACAAATTTTTTATTATAAAGGCCACCTTTAGAAGCATATAGTTCAGTAGCCTCTTGGGACCAGTCTACTACATCAAAATTATTTCCGTACCATTTCCTAAATTCTCCCCCATTAGCATATGGTTGCCACCTTTTGTAGTTCTCAACTTCCCACCATTTCCGTACATTCTTATCGTTATTGTGGGTTTTTGTTCTTCCACCTGACACATATTTTTGTTCTATCTTTTCAAAATCAAATATTTTGAAATTACCAATCCAATATGCTATTGGCGCTCCTGGTATGATATTAAAATTTTCATCATCAATAACGAACTTATTATCGTTATTATTGTGCATTACTACTTCTTTAATCTTTTCAGCCTGAACATCCATTCCCCCCTTAAAATCACTTAATCTAACATAAACACCAACCGTATCATATTTTTGATTTTGCAGCACAAATGTACACAACGGAACAGTCGCATCTTCAAAAGCAGAATATTCTAACTGAATGAGGCTTGATATAGAACCTCGAGAAATTATATGCTTTCTTAACTTCTCATGTGTAGTGATAAACATCCATGTGAATGGAGTCATCATAGCTGAATAGCCATTTTTCGTCGTCCAATTGAAACATTTTTCAATAAAGGCAGAGTACATATCACTTTTCGTATCAGGATAATTCTTTTGCATGAACGTCTTCAAGGTAGAATTGTATTTGTTATGATACGGCGGATTGGTACATACGACATCGTATTTTGTATTCATTGCTATTGAGAGCTCTAACATAGGAATCAAAAATTCTTCGAATAAGTCCTGAGTTGATCTTTCAAACAAATCGGAAGTTTCTTTTGTCAGGTATTTTTGGGCCTTGCTAAGTAAGACATCATAATCAAATTCCGGCAGTTGCAGCAGCGATCCGAACTGTTTCGAATTTTTCAAATACGCTTCAAGTTCTTTGATTTGCTCAATCTCACTCTCATCAAAGCAGTAATGCAATCCTTCAATAGTTTGCACGGCATCTTTGAATTCAAAAATATGATAACTCAATTTTTTGCTTCGCTTCAACATGCGGCTTTGTTTCTCCAAAGCTTTCAGGACCAAACATATATGAGCAATCTGCGCTGAACGTTTATCAATTTCCATACCACATATGTTATTTTCCATAATGACAGTCGGAATCTCTCGCGGATTATAGCCGCGTTCCAAGTACATTTGATAGAATAAGTCAAAAGCCTCTATCAAGATATGCCCCGATCCGCAAGCCGGATCAATAAGCGTGATATCTTCTACCTTAGCAATGTGCTCAGGCACTATTTTTGAAGGTTCCTCGTCTTTGGTTAAATAATACTCCCACTGCTCATAAATTTTAGAGTTAGGATATAAAGACATATATAATTTCCCCAGAGAATTTTGAAGCATATATTTTACAATCCATTTTGGAGTGAAGAGCTGCGTTACAGTTGGTAAATAACGTTTTGAAACAGCGTTATTCTTTAATCCTCCAACGCTCTCTTTTACTTCCGAATTATAGAATTGGTATAACCACCCAACTACCTCGACTTCTTCCCAATTGCTATCATCTAGATCATTCACCAGCTCATCGATTACGCTATTTTTACCTAGTAAATTATCTGGCAATAGCAGCTCTTCAGCTGAACTGATTGCTGAGAAAGCTTCAGGGATAAGTTCACCTAGCTGATGGCTTTGATGAACAAGCAGGTATTTGAATAATTCATTTTGATCATGCTCATCCTGATGTTTCCACACAATTGTTTGATCCAATGACAATGTATGGATCAATTGGTTTGCATTGTACAACGCATCAGGTTCCGGTCTGCCCTCGGTGGAAGACAAGAGATGCATTTGGATTGGCAAATAGTCATGTACTTCCATAAAACGGATCGCAATCAAACGATTAAACCAGGTGTAGGCGACTTCTTCCATCACCATTTCATAAGCATCTTCAAACGGATATTCCAGTGCGTGTGCCTTAATTTCTGAAACTAAATGCTTATACAATAATTGATGACGATTTTCGACAGGGACACCGTTGACCATCAAGACACCATCGAATTTTTGTAGCTCCTTGATTCCTGTTGCTTCGATACCAAATAGCTTTGCGCGTGCTTTCACACCATCAATCAATTTTATGCGGGCACTGGCTGCAAATTTCTTTAAAGCTGTATTATCCATCATTACCCTCACTTTATTGCGATTTTGTATTTATTAGATAAAACGAATGGTCTTGCCTTGTTCGAGAACTTTTTCCAGTTCGTCGTGGATGGCAGCCAATAAGTCATTCAACTCTGCTTCCGTTTCGATTTTCTCGAAGTTCAGCGGAATCAA
>CAXYVG010000220.1:0-2445 GCA_964292325.1 uncultured bacterium
TACTATAGTTTAAGAAATCTCTCACATATTTTTCTTCCACATCTTCATTTGCGAATGCCTCTCTTAGCACTTGCTCTAATTCATCCTTAGATATTTCTTGCATCACATATTTAATCACGAGAATGTTTACTTTCAAAAATTCTAATATCTTATCTTTATCTAGATGATTGATCAGCTTAATCGCCCGCTCATCATTTTTAATGGCGATCAACTCGGCATGGCGTGTGGGTGAATTGATATATCGCAAGGCATCATAACTGATTGTTACAGCCTCTGCTTGTACACTATCGAAAGGTTTTTTGATAAACTTTATGGAATCGTAATTTTTTCTGACGGCTAATAATTGTAGTTTTTCATTTGGCTGATGAGCATATTGAATCGCCCATCCAGATTGATTGATTGCTAATGTAATGAACTGATCAGTTGGATTTTTAATATATTTTAAGTTAATCCATCCATGATTGATGGCTTTTATCATCATTTCTTCGGTAGGGTTTTTTATTAATTCAATGGCTTGCACATTATTGTTAATCGCTGCTTCTTCCATTTCTCGGGTAGGATGAGCGATATGCTTTAGTGCAAGTCCATTTTTTTTAATCGCCAATAACTTCATCTCATCTGTAGGATTATCTATATATGCAATGGCATTCGGATTATACTGAATCATTTCAAGCAACTTTTCGTTTTTCATAATGGTACTTTCCTCCGACCGTTATTTGTATTGCTATATAATTATTACTCATTAATATGATTTTTAAGTTAATCTAAATAGAATCATTATACCACTGTAGAAAAAAGAGGTCTAACAATTAAAAAAAAGTGTCAAAAAAGGACCGTCCCTCTGTCTCGATAATTGAAAATTAAGAATGTTTTTAAAAAAATAAAATTCTCTTAATCATCAATTATTAAGGAGGAAAATCGTAATTTATGGAGAATAATAAGGTATAGGAAATAACTATACTAAACTGAAAATGTATATCGGATTGCGAATGAGATTATAATAAATTTATGATATTAACAAATGAATGTAATTGTCGCACAGAGTTTAGAGAAGTGCGCAAAGTAGACGGTTGTTAAGCTATCTCACCCAATTAGATAGTTTACTGAGTCTTCTTTGCGTGCTTTTTTATACCCAAAAAGCGTTAAGTAAAGAGCATAGCAAGCAAGGAGGAATTCGTATGGGCATTGATATAGAAAAAACAACAAGAGTAACAAGACGTAATTTTCTTAAATTAATAGGGAGCATGTCTTTAACGGGTATTGTTACTACTGTTAGTGAGTGTGAGGCAACTGGTGGTAAAGGGTGGATTCCAGGACAGTATGGTGCATCTGGGAAGTGGCCAGTACAGGTGAAGGGACGTATTTCCATAGATCCTAATAATCCATCCATTGTCAGGGATGATCGTAAATGTATACTGTGTGGTCAGTGCCTTGAAGTATGTGAGAAGGTACAGAGTGTTTACGGCTATTATGAATTGCCCATAAAAAATGATATTACTTGTGTGGGTTGTGGGCAATGTGTGCTATGGTGTCCTACAGGCGCCATTCAGGAACGTAATGATGTTGGGAAAGTATTACAAGCACTCGATGATAAAAATATGCATGTAGTTGTACAGACGGCACCAGCGACGCGAGTTTCATTGGGAGAAGAATTTGGTTTATTGCCAGGTAGTATCGTGGAAGGTAAACAAGTAGCTGCCCTAAAAAAAATAGGATTTGATGCTGTATTTGATACCAATTTTAGTGCGGATTTGACGATTATGGAAGAAGCAACAGAACTGATAAAACGTATGACTCAGAAGGGCACTGGTAAAATACCACAATTCACATCTTGTTGTCCGGGTTGGGTAAAATTTTGTGAGTATTATTATCCAGAACTAATTGGCAATTTATCATCCGTTAAATCTCCTCAACAGTTATTAGGTGTTCTTGCCAAGACCTATTACCGGGAAAAACGAGGTTTAGAGCTAGAGAATGTAGTTTCTGTTGCGATCATGCCTTGTACAGCGAAAAAGTTTGAATGCCAGCGACCGGAAATGAATGCTGCTGGACGTAAAAATGGGAATCCGAGTATTCGTGATGTTGATATTGTGCTAACGACTAGAGAATTAGCCAGTCTGATGAAACTTAAAAAACTTGATTTGAATCAGTTAGAAGATGCCAGCTATGATTATTTGATGGGTGAAGGTAGTGGAGCTGCTGTGATTTTTGGTGCGACAGGGGGCGTTATGGAAGCTGCTGTACGAACCGCTTATTATCTAGTTAGTAAACAAAGTCCTCCGGAAGAATTTCTAAATTTTACTGCTGTGCGGGGATTGGCAGGAGTGAAAGAAGCGGAGGCAGAGATTCCTGGAGTTGGGAAAGTGAAAGTAGCTGTTTGTCATGGTTTGAAGAATGCTAGAATTATTTTGGATCAGGTCCGAGCTGGTAACTCTTCATGGCACT
>CAXYVG010000221.1:0-2434 GCA_964292325.1 uncultured bacterium
GACCATAACAATATTGGGATCTTGACGAAGTATAGCACGTAGCCCATTAGCAAAGGTCAATCCCGCCTTGTTATTGACGAGAATCTGATTAATGCCAGCCAACATATACTCGACTGGATCTTCAATCGTAATAATATTTTTTTCTCCTGAATTGATCTCAACCAATGTAGAGTAAAGCGTTGTCGTTTTGCCACTGCCTGTTGGCCCTGTCACTAAAATCATGCCATACGACTGACCATACATTTTCTTATAGCGTGCTAAGTTATGATCAGAAAAACCTAAACGTGAAATATCCAGTACGACAGCAGACCGATCTAAAATTCGTAGCACTACTTTTTCCCCCAGTACGGTTGGCAAGGTAGATGCCCGAATATCAATATCACGCCCCTTTTCTTGCACCTTAATCCGTCCATCCTGTGGTATGCGCTTTTCGGCAATATCCATATCTGCCATGATCTTAATGCGACTGACGATGGCATTTCTCGTTGCCCGTGGGAAAGCTACTATCTCGCGCAGTACCCCATCAATCCGGAAGCGCACACGAATATTTTTTTCCATCGGTTCGATATGGATATCGCTGGCACGTTCTTTAACAGCCTGGCTAATGAGCCCATTGACAATACTGATAATCGGTGCATCATCACTCGTTTGAATATCCGTCATGATAGTTGCTTCTTCTTCTTGCAGTTTGATGACGGCTCTCTCGACAATATCACGTACACCATATGCATTGGAAATGCCTCTCTCTAGTTCATGCTCAGAAACAAGAACCGGTAGAACCTCAAAACCACTGACCATACGCACATCATCAATTGCAAAGAAATTGGTAGGGTCAACCATTGCCAAAACGAGCTGTCGCCCTTTTTTTGCTAGTGGTAATACCTTGTGCCGTTCTGCCAAATCCGCGGAAATCAATAGCGCGGTATCCTGATCAATGGGATATTTCGCAAGATTGACACGTTCAATGCCTAGTTGTTGCTCTAATACATTTAAGACATTTTCCTCAGTGACGAAGCCCAAATGGATCAGTGTATTACCCAGTCGTTCACCCGTTTTTTTCTGCGCTACTAACGCTTTTTCTAATTGTTCTTCGGTTATCATTTGAGCACTTAGTAGCAAATCCCCTAACCGAATATGTCGATTAATTGCCATCGCTATTTATTAACCTTCGCTGTAAGAATGACGATGATTTCGGTTTCATTTTTGCTGTCTGTTGCATTTTTAAAGAGACCACCGAGGATCGGCAATGAACTTAAGAATGGTACTTTGGTCCCATCATGTGACTGCGTAGAACTGATCAGCCCACCAATCGCGATCGGTTCCCCATCATTCATGACCATATCAGTTTCGGCAGTACGTGTCGCAATTTTATAATTGGTACCACCTAAAGCTGGCGATGGCGTCGAGACCTCAGCCAATAGATGGGCACGTACCCGCCCGTCAGGACTGATCACGGGTGTATAGACTAGCTTAATCCCTGTATCAATATAGGTGACCATCGTTGATGTGGTCCCATTGGAAGTAGTTTGCGACTGCACTGGCACCTTATCACCAATGAGAATTTTACCTTCCTTACCAGAGAGGGTACTAATTTTAGGTTTGGCTAATATTTTAGCATTGCCTTTTGGCAGTAATGCATTTAATTGTGCTTTAAAACGGAATTGATACGGACTGCCATCCGGTGCCTTACCAAAACTAATGCCGCCATAATTGGCAAGATCAGCCGATGACGTACTACCCGACTGTACTGGTCCAGGAGCAAAGCTCCAATCAAACCCTAGACTCTTACTATCTGACTTACTAATTTCCAGCACCTGCGCCTCAATGGTAACTTGCTTTGGAGCAACATCGAGAGTTTCAAGAGCCTTACGGACTATATCCGTCTCAGCCGGTGGTCCGAAAAATACTAATGAGTTCGATGATTCATCTACCTTGATTCGCTCATCAGGAACAGAACCTGCTAATACCTTTTTCATATCAGCGCCGACAACATTTTTTAGCGGAAATACCGTTACGGAGCCATAACCTGTAAGCAGCGTCTTGGCCTCTGCAACAACAATCGTTCCATCAGGCATCCGCTGATAGGCAAGACCACGTGTTTTTACCACCATATTTAGCGCATCATCTAGTGCCATCCCATTAATATTTAGAGACATCTTGCCTTTTACCGACTCATCAACCAGGATATTGACGCCATCAACAGCCGCAAGAGCGGAGAGTATATCACGCACTTCCACATCCCTCATATTCACAGAGACTGGACGATCCGACGCAAACCCCACTGCACTGACTAACAATAGTGCCAAGACCATCAAGGCAATTTTTTGCTTTCGATACCATGTTTTCACCATCATACCTACCTCCTCATCCATAGCGTTATGTTTCCTCTTGGTCCTGCCACTACAGCAGAATTTTGATTGACCTTAACAAGTTT
>CAXYVG010000222.1:0-2424 GCA_964292325.1 uncultured bacterium
ACGACGGGAAAAAGGAAAACTGCGGCAACAAGCGCTAGTACTAGTTTTTTCATATTTATTATTCATTCCTTTCGCTTCGCTTAATGCCCGACATGGGATATATATATTGTGTTACACCTTCAGCGTATGATGTACTATTTATTTTAGAATAATCTACGTATCAATTGACGGTTCAAAATCATACCCTGGATTTGTTTCAGTTTCAATATCCCATAAATAGGCTAGCTCTCCATTATTTCATTACTCAAAGATATCATCGTTACTAAAAATTCAATTTATTTTCTTATCGATGAAAAACTTTTGTCCAATTATTAGCAAAAATATAACAGTCAGGAAAAATACTAGCTCAATTATTGATCTTGGGAATAACCTAGGAAACCACCGAAGAGTTAAATAAATGACTACGTACATAACGATTGACTTGTTATCTCTCATTTCGGAGTCTAATTTTTTATCCTTAAATACATAGTCTATAAAGATGGAAATCATCATGCCAGATAGCACCAATATTAAAAACAAGATAACATTATCTTTCTCAACATTGAAATTTAAAAAAGTGCTACAAATAATCCCTATAAATATACACCAAAGATAAGTTATCGAGTTTTTTAGTAAAAAAAATCGCATTTTTTTAGACATAAACCCTCCAAAATTTTGACATAATTATTCATCTATTTGTTCCTAATTTCTTGTGAATCTACTAACAACATCTGAATTAGAAACTAATTTTGTTCGAGAGCTATCAGAATATATTTTTATATTTTGCTTAACATAATAGTTTACTGAGTCATAGTCCTCGTATGTAGTAACTGTATAATAGACAGTTGCTGGCTGGCTTAATATATTTGTAACATTGGCTACTGAAGAAGAAGCGAGTGCACTCATAAAATCACTCAGTTGTACAGCTGATTTAATTATTTTGCTACCGAAATAGGTAAGGACAATATTTACTAAATAATTTGATGTATTATAGACTATACTATTTGATAATGCATCGCTATAATACCTAGTATTGATTCTTGTCCACGAGTATCCCCCATCGTTAATTATAACATATGGTTTTATAAGACTATCATTACCATCTTTTGTTTCAACAGGATGATCTATTATAGAAATGATTTCGAAATCAGATGCAGAAGCGTTCTCATTAATTACTTCGGCAATTTTAAGATTTCCGTCTTTAGAATAATTGCCATCTTTTTCTGAAGCCAAAACAGTCGCAGTTGGCACGATAGCTCCTAATAACAACGAACCAGTTAAACTGCACAAAATTAATTTTTTCATATTAATCTCTTCCATTCATCAAATTTTAGAAAATGATTTAACCTATCATTTCCTCATTTTCAGCATATATTGCAGTTTACATAACAGCCGACTTTGCCAAGCATCCACTTATTCAAAGCCCCCCAATGATATCCCATATCAGGGAATCTAGGTTCTCTCCCATCCTGTACCGCCTCCCTCTGCACAAATCCCGTTAGACCTCTGCGTTTGGTTATAATAGAATTATAAGTAAGATTCGCTTAGATGGAAAAAATGTTAACAATAAGCAATAAAAAGGAGGAAGAAAATGGAAACTGGAAAACTAGTGAGGGCAATCCGCTTAAACAAGAAACTGAAGGCCAAGGATGTATACACCGATATTCTTACCCGCCCAGCCAGTATCCGCTTTGAACGGGGAGAGAGCGACACCACGACAGAGAGACTTTTCCTGATTCTCCAGAGACTTAATATCTCGCTTGATGAGTTCTACTTTTTGTATTATAACAGTCGAGAGAACCCTTTGTTCCAAATTCTCGACGAATTGGTACGAGTCCACAAGTTATCGGACGGAGAAAGCCTGCTGATCTTGGAAAGAGGTTTTTCCGCGCAATATGAGAAGACCTCCTACTTGGGTTATCTTCACTACGCCTGTATTGCCCGCCTTTTAGCTACGACCTATGTAGAATTGCCATATCCCAAAAAGCAGGTAGAGATCATTTTAGACTATCTTTTCCAGATTCAATCTTGGAACTACTATGAGCTTGTCCTCTTTAATAATGCCCTTGATTTCATTCCAAGCGAAATGGTGGATACCGT
This sequence comes from uncultured bacterium, assembly GCA_964292325.1. GTDB lineage: Bacteria > Bacillota > Negativicutes > DSM-13327 > DSM-13327 > CTSoil-075. The sequence goes on from CAXYVG010000222.1 coordinate 2,080, forward strand.
ATACAGCAAAGTGCGTACGAAGATGCAGGGAGTCAAGGAGATGCGACGCTATAAGAACGAACTTTTCACTCTAATTTCCAATATTCTGGTGGTGCGAATCGAAGCTGGCGACGTCAAAGGGTGTCTCGTCTACTGGCAAGAACTTCGTGAGAATATAGCTGTGGACAACACTCGGATGTATGAAACAACCATGGTGTACTTCTTTCGGGAGGCTATTTCTTTGCTGGAGAATCCCACGTGGAATCTTGCTGCTGCCAATAGCATCCTCGATGCATTCGGATATTTAGGAATGGAGCACAAAAAGAATCAGTGCCTACAGCTACTAGAGCATATTAAACAAAACCA
>CAXYVG010000223.1:0-2372 GCA_964292325.1 uncultured bacterium
GGAAGATCAGCTCCTCCGATTTATTGAACTTCTTAGAAAACATGCTGGGAATATTGACGTAACGTACTGCCATTCGGATGGTAAGCATTCCTTAAGTGATACCAATCGACTGTTAGCAATATTGGAGCAGCCGTATAAAATTTTTGAAAATTTGTTTTGGCTTGACGATATTATGGCATCCGCACAGGCACGTAATGTCGGTGTGATTCTAAATGGGGCTGCTGGTAATGTCACCATTTCCTGGGGGCATATTCAACCTTATTTGTTAAGCTTGTTTCGAAGGGGGCAATGGCGCCAATTATTTTATGAGAGCTGGGTGACTGCCAGACGGTATCAGTCTCCACATCGAATGTTATTGCAATTATTTTGTCAACTGTTACCTTATCATGTGCAACGATATTTACATAGACATGAATACCAGGAAATGCGTAAGATGATACAGGATTTATCACCGATTAATGCAGATTTTGCTCGTCGATCCTTCGTGCAGGAACGGTTTCGCCGGTTTGGGTATGAACCGTTATTTGCTAAGCCGACGGATTGTTTTGAAACGCGAAAACAGCGCCTTAGTCCAGATGTTTTTAGCCACTCAGGTGTTCTTTTTACTAAGCATGCACTCTCCTACCGAATGGCTTTGCGTGATCCTACAGTTGACAAGCGGGTCATCGAGTTTTGCCTTAGTGTACCAGATAGTCAGTATATGCGGGGGGGGAGGGATCGGTTTTTACTCCGGCGGGCTATGGTTGGCATTTTACCGGATAAAGTTCGGCTAAATGAAACAGTGCGAGGTAGACAAAGTGCCGACTGGACCCAACGGTTACAGTCTAGTTGGCCGGGGTTAGCCGCTGAGATAAGGAACATTGGTACGCTGGAAGCAGAAAGAAAATATCTTGATATTAACAGAATTCAGAGAGAACTGCTGAATTTTAATGCACTACAGGATAATGCGGCGGATGACTCTAATCTGCGAATGCTGATTCGAAGTTTGATTTTCAGTCGATTTTTGCGTCAGGAACAAAGGAGCTCATGAGAGCGGTAATGAGTGTTAATTTTCTATGAAAAAAGGAGGGTGTAGTACATTGGCGGATAAAATATTTAAGTTAGTGATGTTGTCCATGTGTATTGCCACGATATCGCTGACGGTAACCAAGAGTGTTGCTTTTTTACCAGTACGGCGCATACTTCATCAACAGAGTGAATGGTTGGGCGCATTGGTTAATTGCCCTTATTGCCTGACGCATTGGATCTCTATATTATTTGTTGTTTTATTATATGTTTATAGTCCATTCCATATGGTAACCAATAAAGTATTTCTTGATATTATTATTATTATATTTGCAACCACTTCGCTTGCTACCCTGATCAGTGGCCTAATGTTTTTCGTTCTTAAAGCAATGTAACAGCTTTAAAATACAATTGTCACAAAACAATCGATTGCCTTTTCGAATCTTATTATCTAGCCTATCAATATGCATTGAAACATATTATGTAACTGAAGCGAGATGGCTAGCATATAGTAAGAATAGGAGAGGTGATAAGATCATGGCGGACGATAGTGGTAATGTATCGCGTCCTGATAGTTATGTAATTGATCTTCAGGTTTGGGGTATATCGAATGATTTCACGAATCCACTAGCCACTTCAAATGGAATAAATAATGCCTTGCAGTGGGCCGTAAGCAATGGGTATACGGAGGTGACATTGCCGAAAGGGGACTATCTGATAGAACATACTACCCCGATCACCCCACCGAGTTATGTCACATTTAACCTAAATGGTTCTACTCTTAAAATGGAAACGAATGGTCAGCTAGGTTATAATATAGTGCTTTTAAACAACAATCAACAATATGTGACGATTAAAAATGGCAAGATGCAGGGGGACCGATATACTCATGATTATACGACTATAAATGGATCGCACGAAAGCGGAGAATGTATAAATGTATCGGGTGCATGTAGTTTTATTCATTTAGAAGATTTAGAGTTATATGAGAGTACAGGAGATAGTATGTGTATTGGCGCTACCTCTCCATATGTTTTTTCTATACTGAGCACTCAGGTAGTGGTAGGGGGCATTGATAAAGTAACGGGCTTACCAACAACGGCAACCAATACAATACGAAGCACTAAAACAATAAACTTTTCAAATAATTGTTTCAAAACCGTCAACAAGTTTCAGTTAACAGGGGGACCTAAACTATCTCAAGGACAGACAACTAATTTCTTTTGTGCCTACTTTTATAAATCAGATGGCACATATCTTTCCTATATAGATAGGCTTCGATTTGTTGAAGATATTGAGATACCAACGGGGGCTGATCATGTAGTAGTTGTATTCTATCAAAGTACCATTCCAGCAAACTTTCAAAC
>CAXYVG010000224.1:0-2281 GCA_964292325.1 uncultured bacterium
TATATCGGCAATAGTCGCATCAATTTCATAGCGGCTACCTGGACCAAATGAGGCTGCGGTTGCAGTACCTGTAAGCGGCCTAACATCTTTTTTATATATACCGTCATCAGTTCTAGCCTTAACTCTGACTGATTGGTCATATTCTCGTTTGTAAAAATATTCAAATTGCCTACGTGTTGGCAAATTTTCTTTACTAACATCTGGATAATATTGAATAAATTTACTTTTAAAGTCTCGGAGTACTTTGGCAATACTTAACTGAGTTGATGCGAGTAACTTTTCTTCTATAGCTAATCGCATTAATCTTTCTATGTTTTCATCTATTTTTATTCCGACACTATCACCATATTGGCGCTTTCTGCCTACTTTATTAGTATTCGTTGCCGCTCTTTTCTTATTTGGAGCACCTTGGTTTTTGAAATCAGGAAGCAATGCATTTAACGTTTGTCCTCGTTGCCAATATTGTCTTAACAAACGATAAATATTTGCCTTGGTCGCGATACCGGTTTGTTCTACATGTTTTATGCGTTGTGCTCGTACCGTTGTATCAAAACATTGATCATCGAAGATAACAGGGGATATAACCTGATATGCATGTTCCCTTTTCTTAAATGCAGCCGAATCAACTAGCGGTTCTTCATGAATCAAATAGGCGTAAGGATCTTGAGATCGGACCAATCGACCATTGTCCATCCACTCAATAAGTTGCAGGTGAAGAACTAATTTTGGAATGCCTTTGTTTTCATCAATATTGATCCAGATGATTTCACTTTGATGTATGTGCAAAATTCGATAGCGGACATCATCAAAAGACAATACTTCATTGATTTTCCACATAAAGAAACGGCTCCATACCATTCAATTGCATAAATTTTATATCTGCGATTTTTAACTGATGAACAGGTTTTCTGATATCAAAAACAGCGAGTCTATTAGCCATAAGAAGTCTGAGATCTCGAAGTGATTGACCGAGTTCGAGTTCATACGCTAAATCAATATGCTTACAAGCATCGATAACAGAGAACTCTGAAAATCTCGCGACAGCAGCAGGCAAAAATGCCATGGTCTCTGATATTTGTTTAGTTGATGTAATGTCATCTATTTTTACGGAGTAAAGCCATTCAATGTTTTTGCGAATTTGCACATCAATGTCTTGTTCAGTAATCGTGACCCACGGAATACCTTTTTGTTGCCAATAACAACGTTCTAAATCAAGTTTTTCAATGGTTCGTGGGTCTTTGAAGGATTCCTGATATTTCACTTGAACAGCAAACTGGGCCGGAAATGGGTCTTTCGCATCAATCAGAAAATCCGTCGTCATGACCAGATCAACACCTTGAGTAACGGGATGTTTTATTCCTTCTCTCTGAGCAATGATACGAGTGTCATCGCGTATCAAAGGAAATTGCTCCCGAATGTCCAGAACACTTTCTGACCAGTCAAATAAGAGAAATGTCGCAAGTTCCAGATCAGACAATAAATGATGAATGCGTTTTGTTTTGTGAGAGAAAATACGATGAGATCGACCATCGGAAGGGACATCCTGAACGCGTAGCCATGGTTGATACTTTTCGCCATAGCCTTGCCCACGACCATCCTTGATCCGCTGTTCAATCAGTTTTTCCGATAAGAAGTAATTTTTACGTGCCATAAAAAAGTCCAGGATGCTTTTTAATCAAGCATAGCTGGACTTTTCTAGTTTTCAAATATAATGTTAAGTTTACAAAAATTTTGTCAAACTTTACGAATTTAATGTCAAGTTTAAGAATATAATGTTAACCAACAATTACTGTATGCGTGTAATAAAGTTGGATACTAAATCATTCTACACGCCGCATTCTTAGGCACCAAAAAACAGCTGCACAAAAATAAAGTAGGATACCAACTAACGAATTCAGCCAGAAACCGTTGGATGATGGAGTAATAAAGTGTGACACCAATTTAGCATAATCGGGAACGGTGGATCGCAAGATACGGCTGATGTAGAGAATCGATCCAACGCAATTTCATACCATGTGAAATGCCCAAGGGCTGCAAGTCGATCCCCGCCAAAGCTGGCGCGGTTAACAGCACGCCTTGCTCGTCAAAGCTTATGAGGAAGCGATCAAATAGCGCGTCGAGGTTGGCGCTCAGCAAAAAGCCATTGAACACATCCAACCGCTCTGCGTCCGTCCCGCATTCGGCCCAAGGCTTGGCGTGGCTGGCGCGCAGCACCTCAGGTATAGCCACCCCCGTCACGGCACATGCACCACCCCAGTAATCCAGCCTTGCATCACGAAAC
>CAXYVG010000225.1:0-2238 GCA_964292325.1 uncultured bacterium
ATTCAACCGATTGCGATTGAGTTAGCTCAGTTCATTCGGACCAAGATGTATGGCACTGATGTGCGGGAATCGTTAGCTCGATGGATTGAGATTATGCTGGCAGTGCAGACGTACATCAATGATGATGAGACAGCGTTCAAGGTTAACATCTTAAATAAACAAGAGGACGTGGAAGATCGTCAAACGCAAGTCGAAGGAACTATGAGTGACGTTCTCGATCAATTTAAAGCTGTTATTTCCAACGCAACCAAGGACAGTGAAGTAGCCTTGGCTCGTGATTCATTACGGTTTGGAAATTACACGGTACTTGATGATAGGCTGGAGTACATTGAGTCATGGCTGGCGGCGCACGTACCCGCCGGATTTCACGTCTCGATCAAACACAATCAAAATCGGCAGCCGAAAGTTGTTGTACATTATTACGAGTATGCTATTGGGACTGAGGATCACGGGTTCGGTACAGGACCTTATGGGCTTGGCGAAACATCGACACAAACGATTTCATGCACTGTAGATTATCTCAATGATGATACCGCTGTTATTAATCTGCCATTGGCATACGCGTTGACAGGTATTGTCACTTACAAGGCTGGTTACTGGTATCTGATCGATGGGTACAAGACGCTTAGATTTGATCTTGGCGATGGTATTGACGATGCCAAAGCAACAGCCGGAAACGGTAGCAACGAAACATCTACAAATGCAAATGGTGGCGGCTATGCTGGAGACCTTGGGCTTTCTTCATATCAGATAGCCGTAAAAAATGGCTTCTCTGGCAATATCAGTCAATGGCTGGCCTCTCTAGTTGGCCCTAAAGGTGACAAAGGTGAAGCTGGTGCTGACGGTAGCCCTAAAGGTTTTTTTGACTCAATAAGTGCTTTAAAAACTGCTTATCCAAATGGCACAAGCGGTGTATTTCTAGTAAATGATAGTAGTTTATCCGATGGAACACACAAATTCATGTGGGATAGTCTAACTAGTGTTTGGAAAGACTTGGGATTATATTCAACAGGAAATTATCTATCAGCAAATTCTGAAACAATAGTTAGCAAAGATTTAAATGCAGTTTCAACAAGCATGATTTCGTATGGTGCAAATAACGTAAACCAACCAGAAGAAATTAGCACATACAAAACGTATCTTTTTATTAATTACGCAAATAAATTGCAAGGAGTAGGCTGCCAAATAGTAATTGGTGATTCTGGAGTTTTCAAAAGAAATGGCGGATTCGACAGCAATGGGAATCCAACATGGAAAGAATGGTCAAATTCAACTTCAACTGTTGAAATGCCTGCTTCATATGTTTCAAAAGATTTGAATTCTTTGATGAATCCAAGTATTAATTTCGGCACAAATAATACAAACCAGCCAGTCCAAATTGATACAAATGAACTTTATATTTTAATAAACTATGTAAACGGCAGTGGGATCGCTCAAGCAATCATATCGCAAAAAAATGTTTACTTCCGAAATGGAACAATTACGAATGGGAATGCAACATTCTTCGAATGGCATCAACTAATACCTGAAATTGAAGTTGTAAAAAGCATAACCGTCGATAAATCGCTAGTATCCCCTAATGGAAATACCACGTTTAGCTCCTTTGTAGAAGCTATGAAGTATGCCTATTCATTAAATGAAAAAGTAGACATACATGTAAAAAATGGAACTTACGATATGATTCAAGAATTCTCAGACAAATACGGATCAGATTATCTTAATACCACAACCACGGAACAAGGGTGCTATATAGGTAATGGTATGCACATTATATTTGAAGCTGATGCGCAAATAGTATGCCACTATTCTGGATCCAACACCCAAATTTTGTCTATGTTTTCACCCCTAACGACTAGAAATGGCGACTATATCTTAGAAAATGTGAAAATCGACTCTAAGAATGTCAGATATAGTGTACATGATGATACTCAGGGTCTTGAAGATGGGAAATACTATGAGCATCGTTATATTGATTGTGAATTTAATCATGATAATTCTAGCAATTCAGTCAGTACCACTGCTCCATATGCAATTGGAGGTGGCTTAGGCAAAAATTGTAAAATAGTTATCTTGGGTGGCAGATACTCAACAGCTGCTAAAAATAATTTTGATACAGCGCCTATCTCATATCATAATTCCCCTTTTGATGACGCTAAAAGTAAAATAATCGTTAGAAACGTGTATTTAGATGGTGCTTTAAGATTTACATGGTGGGGACCGTCAAAAAAATTAACGAAC
>CAXYVG010000226.1:0-2155 GCA_964292325.1 uncultured bacterium
TATGAAAACGTTCGCTAAAATACTTGCTTTTATGATATTGATGAGTTTTTCGAATTTAGCATTTGCTAGTGAATGGGTTTATGCGGGTAGATATGTACTCCAAGACAATTTTTCTTATACGCATCACACCGATGTTTTTCTTATTAATCATTTGACATTGTACACCAATCAGCCTGTAAGAACAGGAAAAGATCGTTATAGCCTCTATGATGTTTATTACATGCATGATCATGCGAGTGACAAAGGTGATGGTACAAAAGAATATGACGATAGAAGTTTTCGGTTTCAAGCTATGATTGTACCACTGAATGTTTATGGAGAAGTCATGGATTATACTGGTACATATAGCGACACTGTTGTATCAGAATTTGTTATTTCACCGAAAGGAGTATTTGGTGTAACGCCTAAGCATCATAAAGTGTATGATAGAAAAACGCAACAACTACTTTTTGAAGCAACTGGAGATATGGGAAGTCAGCAACTTTACAAAGATTCTGCTGCAGAGGCTATACTTAAGCATTCTGGTAATCATCCTGTTTCACATGGAGGTAGTAATGAACTTAATGGAAGTGGTTATTATCCATATAAATAAAATTTCTTATGAATTTCCCAAGCGTGTGAACATCCCGGGTGCAAGTGCAGTTTTTGGATTTCGATCATAACTGTTATTCTTTTAGGCTGTTTTCCCCATCGACATTTTCAGTACGAGAAGTGCCGCGGGGACGGGGGTATCGACGATATTTCAGTCTAATTCAAGAGGTCAACGGACGTAAGAAATCCGCTGACCTCTAAAAGTATTTATCAAAATAAAGCGGCAGAAAAACAGATTTCTGCCTAACTTGTAATGCAAAATTATATGCTTGAACGATTGCTAGAACGTATTTATATGGCTTGGCTCATGAGGTCGTTGGAAGCGGGAAAAGAAGTCGTGTGGTATCAGGATCAATATAGTAAAATGATGGGATATAAGATAAATTTGCTTGAAGATAGCTTTTAAAGGGCAAGCTAAAGTTTTGAGAGAAAGTGGGTGTAATTAAACATTGGAGTATATTTTCAGTATGGTAAACGTTATAATGGTAGTAATGCTTATCGCAGGGATGGCTCTTACTTTAGTTGGGCTGCCCGGTAATCTTTTCATATTATTAGTGGCCGTTGTCTGTGGCTGGCAGGAAGGTTTTTCGCACTTGAATTACGCTTGGTTGCTCATGTTAGCAGGAATGTGGCTTAGTGGTGAAGTGTTGGAGTTTTTAGCTGGTATTAGGAGCGTAAAGAAGGAACGGGCTTCATGGTGGGCAATGGTGGCTGCCTTTGTAGGAGCGATAGCGGGTGGAATTGTAGGTACTAGCATACTTCCCATTATTGGAAGCATAATTGGGGCAATGTTAGGTGGATTTGCTACCAGTTATTATGTAGAATACATATATAGCAAAGATAAGATTAAGGCATGGCAAGTGGCAAAGGGAGTGGCAAAGGGACAAATTCTAGGCATAATGATTAAATTCTTTGTAGCAATTGCTATGTCGGTGACTATCATGTATAAACTTTTAGGAGAAGAGGTAGTGAAATGATAAAACGAGTTATAATGATGGTGTTTATTATGCTTATAGTCTGTAGTGGGGCATGGGCGGGGGAGCTAAGGCAAATAAGTGAGGCGCCGGTTGGCAAGTATTATTTTGATGGTACGTATAGCATTGGTAGTCATGATAACGAATTATTATTCGACATATTATTTGTACCAACAGTCAAGGGTGAGGGAAACCCCGATCATACTATTTTTAGATATTTAGTAAAAGTAGATGAGGGTATTTGTATTTGTACAGAACGCAAAGACTATGATAGCAACAATCAATTATACAAGGACTATCTTTATGAAAGGCTAATAAGTGTTCCTATTGAAAAAGTGGATACTATCGTTAATGCTTTGAAGATTATTAATACGCAGTCAATAGTGAATTTGGATGTTATCAATAATTCTCCATACCATATAACGGGTCTGTTTATCTGTCCAGCTAACTCTGAGGAGTGGCAAGAAGTTCTTGGAGGGACAGAGTTGTGTAGTGGAAAACAAAGAAAGGTTATTTTCAATTTAGATAATAGTATACATAGATGGGATATAAAAGTCGTTGATTCCAGCGGCGGCTTTACAGTATTCCAG
>CAXYVG010000227.1:0-1977 GCA_964292325.1 uncultured bacterium
TGTATACTAAAAATTACATAGCATTACTCACTAAAGATAACACCGCTGAAACCGATGTCGAGCGTAAAGCCTTATTTCGAATCTTATCAACTGACGACTTATTCAGGAAAGTGACGCACTTATATGATTTTAAGGAACACTCTATTAAACCGGAATCCCTAGAAAATGGAGAAGTGGACTTAAGCAGCAGTTCACGCAAATTAGTCATGGCGGCATTTAACTTATACAATGGACACTACAAAGCCGATCTATGTGATACCTTCGCTAGTCTTGACGATGAAAACTTTGAATTAGTGATCCAAGCCATAAAAATCCGCTTCAAACAGGACGAATAGAACAAGAATTTATTAAATACTATGCTGTTGGAGTAAGCTCTTCTAAACCGTCCGTATCTGGAATCCTATGAAGATAGGATTCTTTTTAATTTCAAATTTAAAAATGGAGTGGATCGCATGATAAAAGGAAGAAAGTTATTGTGGGCTGTGAGCAGCATACTGTTGCTCAGCGCTTGTACCCCAACCGAAGCAGTAACTGAAGAAATAACAGCGTCCAATTCGATCGAATCTAGCGTAAAAGTAGCTTCTGTGGCTACTGATACGGAAGAAAGTAACGAAACCGAGGAATTTCCTTCAGAATCAGCCGGTTCCTCAGCGTATTCTGAAAGTGCCGAACCCCAATCTTCGGTATCTCTTGATGGCTATGCATTAATCGACGTGTATGGAGGGGAATTGTCAGGATATCGTGCAGCAAATGTTGTCGTTGATATCGGTTTTGGTGCCAGAGAATACTGGGCCTATACAAATGAATATGGGCAATTGGTTCGGGTTGTTGCAGCAGAAATCATCTTGCAAGATGATGCCAGTGAACCGGTTAATTCCAACGGACGCTATTATGATGATGAAGCAAAAGTTCCAGGCACAGAGAACGAAAATCTCGATGAAGGACATGTCATTGCTGACTCCTTAGGGGGTGTGGCCAACGCCTATAATATTACGCCACAAGACAGTGTGCTGAACCGTCATGGAGATCAGGCTTACATGGAACGAAACATTGTACAAGCAGGTGGTGCCACTAATTTTGAGGCGATCATTACCTACCCAGATACAACTACACAAGTTCCAAGTTATTATAAATACACTTATACGATTAATGGGTACCAAGTAGTAGATGAATTCCAAAATGTTAACCCAGATGAATACAATGCAGCACAAGAGCTAACAGGAGAGGCTAGCTCACCTTCTGGCAGTTCTGGAATAGCAGCATTCGCTGCACCCTCCGAGACTGCTGGAGGAGATGTAACTGCTGTAGATACAAACGGAAATGGACAAGTTACGATCCAAGAAGCGAAAAACGCGGGGTACGCCATGCCGATTTATAGTGATCATTGGTTATATCCGCATATGGATGACCGAGATGGAGATGGACAAGTTGGGGAATAAATGGATATAAAATGAGTAGCTCTAACCGGTATTCTTGAAAATAGAGAAATTGAAAACACGTCCACTGGAAGATTAATCTTTACTACTTTCAGCGCGACCTGAGTACGAAACGAATGCAGGAAGGTAAAGAACTGGCCATGATACTCTTGAGTATCCACCCTACACTGAGGTAGAAAATAAAGATGGTATCATTAACAATTTTTATCAAACCGTTGAAATTTGAATAGAAATCCCCATATAAATCGTTAAAACATGACGCCGAAAAAATCATTAGTTATATGAATAAGTATGGAAGATAAGACTATCACTTAGATGATATAGATAATATTTTTTAGTTATTATAACGCTGATAATATTGTTTTTAATGGAAAAACATATATTTAATCATGAATAAATCAACGATATCAGCTATTCGAACAGTGCAAGAAGAGATACCTAGAGGATTTGATTTAAAAAATTAATAATTAGTACAAAAACAGCTCATTGTTGTGAAATACAGGATAACTATTGCGTTTCATAAAAAATACACTACTAAAGG
>CAXYVG010000228.1:0-1947 GCA_964292325.1 uncultured bacterium
CCTGTACGACCGGTTTCTGGCCGCCTTAGAATGTCCGATAACCTCGAACGTGGTGCAGTGGTCACCAGACCAGTCCAGTTCATGATTTCAGCAGTTACAATACCGCCCGGAGTACCATCTACAAGGAATAGCCTTATTGATTTACCATGAATCATGCTCTAGCTTCCTTTGCATGCTGTCTCACATCAATCTTGCCGGTCACTGCGGCGGAGATCAGGGCGCTACGGCGCTCTTTGAGTAGAGTTATGGCCTGTTGGGCTTCGCCGACAAGAGTGTCTATTTTGGCTGTTTCGGTGTCGAGGAAGGCAATAATTGTAGATTGTTCATTACATGATGGAATAGGTATCCTAAATTCGGCTAACGTCCCAAGGTAAATACCTGGCTGAGCAGAATAGCCAACGTATTCCCAAAGTAACTGCTGAAAACCTTGGGACTGAAAAAGAAGATTAAGCCATTTGGGTTGGACTTTTTGAATAGTCCTGAAAATAGCCAGACTACGCTGGATATGAAATTGCCCGAGATTATTCAGCACAATGGCTGTTTTACCTATAGTGGCCCCTACTATTGCCAAAAGAACATCACCTGGTTGCGGAATAAATGAACGGCACAAATCCATATAGCTTTCTTCTGAAATCATTGAATCATCTTCTCGTAGTGCAAACTGGCTGCAATCGATATTTCTAACGCTTAACAAGGGAATACCTTGATCAACTCTAGAAGGCGGCAGATGTGTCCCGTCTTTTAACAGTGAGCATACTCTTTTTAACGCCCCAACCTCCCACCCCTCCGGCACCTCACCAAGCCACTTAATCCCAGAATCCTTCATCGGCGCATCAGGATCAAGTCCCTTGGTCACAGCATGAGAAATCACTGACTGGCGCTTCTCTTTCAGCAGCTCGATCAGGCGTGCTTGTTCAGCAACCAGGGCGTCAATCTTGCCGGTTTCTCGGTCGAGGAAGGCGGCGATGGTTTGCTGTTCGGTGGGCAAGGGAACGACAGTTGGCAGACGCTTCAGATCTGAGAACTTCATTGACTGCCTTAATCCACCGCCCATCGAATAAAACACCTTGGTTTCGTCGTATGCCCTAAGCAGATAATTCAAGTAACTTGGCAAAATAGACGTTGGTGTGGTTGCCACATAAGCTGAAGTGATAATGCCGGTTTCGCATACAATCGCAGTTCTTAGGCTTCGCTTGTCGTTTTGCAGATCAGTTAAACGAAAGACAATATCGCCGGGCCTTACAATTTGATATGTTTCAAACGATTCTGGCAGCAAACCATCATTTGTAGTTATATCTTTGGATACTATCCTCCCATAACTCAACGAAAGGAGATTATCTTCAACCATTCCTTGGTTTGACTCATCCCTTTCAGATGCAATGCTATAAAATGGCTTTACCTCCCACTCCTCCGGTACCTCACCAAGCCACTCAACACCGCTGTCCTTGTATTTCTCGTAACGAGGGAAGCTCATATTTTTCCCCTCCAAATTGGCAGATCCCGCCAGTTGTCCGGAAATCCCATTATGCTTGCTTTTACGCTTGAATGATGTCGGAACAGGTCACCCAGACGCTTTTTCCAATGATGCCCCGGGGTGAGTATATCCATGAGGTACGCAAGGGTAACCAGGGTGTTATAAAGCCTCTTGCCATCAGTACGGTTAAGATTTGGCAAGAGAGCAAGGGGCCTGCGAGTAGGGATTTTCCATGCAATTGAAAATTCACGATTCCAAAGGCTGGAGTGGTGAGCACAGACATTCCTGACCACACTAAGATTATGAATGAATGACACCAGATTAATCTCGTCCATATCATAGATACTGGCAATCGCATTGCGGTCATAGCCATGCCTTAAGTTGGCATACCACCTGGATAGCTGCCCAAAGGTCATAATCTCACAAACAGCCCATACTGGCGGAAGCTGTTCGTCATAGGTTGATCGTAGATG
>CAXYVG010000229.1:0-1931 GCA_964292325.1 uncultured bacterium
ATACACCTTTGGGAAACTTATTCTTAATTTGCGTAGCTCCTTGTGTATCAATCTCGAGTACAACATCCTTGCCAGTATTTAAAAGTTCGGTAATTCGTTGACATGGTGTTCCATAATAATTGCCATATACTTCGGCCCATTCCAATAACTGATCCTGATCAATCATCTCCTGGAACTGTGCACGTGAAACAAACCAGTAGTTAACGCCATGCTTCTCGCCCTCTCGCGGCGTTCTTGTCGTTGCAGAAATAGAGTAATTTATTTCTGGATTACTGCGTAATAGTTCTTTGCAAATTGTCCCCTTACCTGCCCCGGACGGGCCGGAAAGTACAATTAAAATTCCCTGCTCAGCCATCTATATGCCCCTTTCAAACCTTTACTCGACTGTACTTTCATCACTAGTATCTTTATTAGCAAGACGATGTGCTACCGTTTCAGGTTGTACTGCAGACAAAATAACATGGTCACTATCCGTAATAATAACGGCCCTTGTACGTCGTCCATAGGTTGCATCCACTAGCATTCCTCGATCCCGAGCTTCTTGAATAATTCTTTTAATAGGCGCTGATTCTGGACTCACTATAGAAATGATTCGATTCGCAGACACGATATTACCAAAACCAATATTAATCAGTTTAATTTCCATACATAACTTCCCCCTATTATTTTTATTATATATCACTCAATCTTTTACCTGACTGGCAATCGTTATAGTCCATCCACGGCAGACAACAATGGCTACATAGAGATCCGTTCATTGATGTAAACAAGCGCGATTACTCTATATTTTGAATTTGCTCTCTGATTTTCTCAATTTCACTCTTCATTTCAACCATGAGATTCGCAATCGTAAAATCATTGGCTTTCGAGGCAATCGTATTGGTTTCACGGTTAATTTCCTGAACAATAAAATCTAATTTTCGCCCTACTGCCTCATCAGACTGCAGCGCTTTATTCATCTGTATTAAATGACTTTTTAAACGTACTAATTCTTCTGTAATATTAGTTCGGTCAGCAAAAATTGCTGTTTCTTGCAATAATCTTCCCATGTCAGGTTCAGCCCCAACTGCAGCTAATAATTCTTTCATACGGCCTAATATTTTTTCTCGATACTCCGCTAATACCATCGGAGCACATTCTTCCACTTGCGTAATATAGGAAGTAATAACCTCAACACGTGATAGTAAATCTTCCTTGATATTCATTCCCTCTGCTAACCGCATACTCATCAAATTACTCACTGCTGTATCAACAGCAATGGATAATTTGGGCCATAGTACTAAAACATCTTCTGTTACTTCTTCCACTTTAATCACATCAGGATATGTAGCAACCTGACGAATGGTATCATTTATAGAAGTAGAAAGAAGCTCAGCTAACTCTCCTAAACATTTATGGTAAGCTATTGCTAATTCTTTGTCAACCCTTACCGCTCTTTTCTTTTCTCCATATTCCTCCATAGTAATAAAAATATCAATTCGACCTCTTACTAATGTAGTAGAAACACTACGACGAATCTTATCCTCAAGCGATCCTAAATTTTTTGGCATACGAATGACAATTTCATTATATCGATGATTAACGGCTTTAATTTCCACAATAAGCCGATGTTCATTATCTAAATATTCACCACGACCAAAACCCGTCATACTTTTAAGCACGATTTACTGCTCCTTCCCTGCGTATGTTATTATTGACGATAATTTAATAATTACTCATAGTTTCTTACAAATACTTCTCTATGCTTGCTCTAAATCCTTTTTTCTTTTCATATCGATATATATATATTCTTTATGGCAATCGTCGTGGATGGGCGAAACCCTATAGCCCAGCCACGGCAGACTAACAATACAGCTATTATTCTCTTAATGCTATATACTCAAACTTCGCATATTAAAAAGTGCCTATGCACCTTGAAAATTCAATAAAAG
>CAXYVG010000230.1:0-1629 GCA_964292325.1 uncultured bacterium
ATGCAGCTTAAATTATTTGGTTAAAGGTGTTCAATTTGAACTTGCAATTTTAGTACAAAAATCTGGTGAAGTATTTGTGCTAGATGAACCAAGTAGTGGATTACATGATAAAGATATTGTTCTTATTTTAAAACTTTTACGTCGTTTGGTTAATCAAGGTAATACCGTAATTATTATTGAGCATCGATTAGAGTTAATTGCTAAAGCTGATTGGATTATTGATTTAGGTCCTGAAGGTGGCTCTAATGGTGGACGTATTGTATTTGAAGGGATTCCATCAGATATAATATATAATGACAAGTCTCTAACAGGCAAGTATTTGAAAGCAGGTATGTAACATGTCCTACTGCACAGTAGCTAATGACTATGAACTAGATAAAATCTACCACGACACAGAATGGGGGATTCCCGTTCATGACGATCAGAAACAATTTGAATTTCTCATGATGGAGGTCATGCAATGTGGCCTCAATTGGCGTATGATGCTCAATAAACGAGAGATCTTTCGTGAATGCTTTGCTAATTTTGATTATAATGAGGTTGCAAACTTTGGTGACAGCGATATAGAACGTATCATGGATACACCAGGTATGATTCGGTCTCGTCGTAAAATCGAAGCCGTTATTTCTAATGCCCAAAGATTTATTGAGGTACGCCGTGAATTTGGTACATTCTCTGAATTTTTGTGGGCTTTCACAGAGGGAAAAACAGCATTATATATTAATCATGAAAAGGGTATTATTCCAGCTAGCAACGGATTATCTACAAAGGTTAGCAAGATTTTGAAAAAGCGCGGGTTTAAATATCTTGGTCCTGTGACGGTATATTCCCACATGCAAGCGGCGGGTATGATTAATGATCACTCTCATGATTGTGTACGCTATGAATTGATAAATAGTAACTATCCGACAATAGAAATGCCTTGCGATGATGAACAAGGGGTAGTCGATTTTAGTGAATAAATAGAATAGTAATTTCTAAACAAAGGAGATACTTGTACTTCAGTTTATATGAACTGACTCCAAGTATCTCCTTTACTGTGTGCGCCCAGCATGGGCGCAGTCTCAAGGGTGAAAGTCCCAAACGCGGGTTAATCGTGCCAAGCGTATAGCCGAAGGCAAGGGTGTCCATCGTGAGGTGGAATCTGAAGGAAGCCGGATACTGAAAAAAAATCAGTGGGCAAATCTCTGGTCCGACGGATAGAAATCACATATAAGGCAGGAGTAACTGGGTGAGGTTGCACTTCAAACTGAAGCCCGAAACGATTCGAAGCCAATCCTGTAAATGTGGCGGATAGATGGAGAGAAAGACTGTGCTCTTACCTGGGGAGATCTCATAGGTGGGGAAAAAAATCCATAGTAACAACGAACTATGAAAAGTCAGCAGACGTCATAGTACTGGGGGAAAATTTTTTTTTCAGGAAGGACTGAACAATCTTAATTCTAAGTACAGAAAGCGAGGGTAGTACATAATGACAACAGAAAATAACAAGACAGTTAGCTGTCTGCAAAGAGATACTGTGGAACAGGAAGGGTATGCAGAAGCGTTGAGTGATACTACTACACAACTAGAGGAACAGAATGGCGTAATGTTATTGAAACGAATACTTCATCGAGACAGTCTTAATGA